>JARIBI010000143.1 GCA_029257435.1 Sporosarcina sp.
GTAAAGTTTCTGTGCTCGCAGTCGTAGGGCTCATTCAAGCATTGATTGCTGTAGGCGTCATTAAATACGGGTTAGGCATGGATGCCATCAACACGCCAATGTTCATTCTTACAGCGATTATCACAAGCTACACATTCATCGCGCTCGTACAATTGTTTGTTTCTGTATTCAGTGACGCAGGACGCTTCCTGGCGATTCTCGTCTTGATCATGCAGCTCGTCACAAGCGCGGGAACGTTCCCATTGGAATTGATTCCAGAACCGCTTCAAATTTTCAATAAATTCTTGCCGATGACATACTCTGTTCAGGCATTTAAAGCATCAATTTCTACAGGCGATATGACACATCTCTGGACGTCGAATGGCATATTGCTTGGCTTTATGGTTGTGTGTCTGGCGTTGACAGCAGGCTATTTCGCATTGTTGTTCAAAAAACGTCATTCTGCACCAGAAGTTGCAGAAGCATAAGAAACAATTCACAACCGGCAGACGGAACACGCGTCTGCCGGTTTTTTTGTGGATAAAAAGTTGAGTGGTTTGAAAAGTTATCGACGGGCAGCGATGAAGTTATGCCCAATTGGGGATGGAAGCGGGGTTATCCACAGAGAAATTATTTTGTTTTGTGTCAAGTTGGTGTTGGAAAGGAGTTATCCACTTGATATGGGGATGAATCGGTAGAGCTGCGCTTATTTTTGCAGTGAATTCTTGTAACTTTGGTTGAATCGGCCAGATGGGGAAGGAAATCGGCCACATGGCGTGAAGAATCGGCCAGATAGAGAGCGAAATCGGCCAAATAGAGCCAACAATCGGCCGCGTAAGCAAATGAATCAGCCATGACACACAATTCAAGTGCGGAAAGAGACTAATTGGAGGCGCTGCGCTTATTTTTGCAGTGAATTCTTACGGCTCAAGTTGAATCGGCCAGATGGGGAAGGAAATCAGCCACATGGCAAGAAGAATCGGCCAAATCCAGAGCGAAATCGGCCAAATGCAGCAAACAATCGGCCGCGCAGACAATTGAATCAGCCACGGGACACAATTCATCCCTTTAAAAGGATTATCTTCATCCAGCGGGCTGCCACACTTGCACTTTAAATCAACAAAAAAGCAGCAATTCCCGCCACTCGGGAATTGCTGCGCTCGTATGAAATTACGATCCTACAAAGTCTCCGCCATCGACGTGGATGGTTTGGCCTGTCATATAGCTGGAATCGTTTGAAGCGAGAAACACGTAGGCGGGTGCGTTTTCTGCAGGCTCGCCGCGGCGCTTCATCGGTGTATTATCTCCATGTTTTTTAACGGTCGCTGCATCGAACGTCGATGGGATGAGGGGCGTCCAGATTGGACCTGGTGCAACGGCATTGACACGAATCTTTTGATCGGCCAGATTTAGGGCAAGCGAGCGTGTAAACGTTGTAATCGCTCCTTTGGTTGCGGAATAATCGAGCAGCCCTGGAGATCCGTTATAAGCGGTAACTGAAGAGGTGTTGACGATTGAGGCCCCTTCCTTCAAGTGTGGCAGCGCGGCTCTAGTCAGATAGAAGAGTCCGAAAAAGTTCGTTTCAAACGTTTCGCGCAGCTGATCGCCTGAAATGTCCAGCAATGATTTTTGTGGGATTTGTTTTCCGGCATTGTTCACGAGCACGTCAAGTCCGCCAAATTCTTCAACGACGGCCTCGACCAACTCATCGCAATTCTCTTCTTCGCTAATGTCAATCCGTTTTGCAAATGCTTTTCCGCCATACTTTTCAATGAGTTTAACGGTTTTATCCGCATCCACATCTTCTTCCGGACTTAAATAAGCAATTGCCACGTCTGCGCCTTCTTTTGCGAAAGCAACGGCTACGGCGCGGCCGATTCCGCTGTCTCCCCCGGTGATCAACGTCTTCTTCCCAGCAAGCTTTCCGGAACCTTTATACAGTTCATCGTCGTAAATCGGCTGGGGTGACATTTCTGCTTCCACACCAGGCTGCTGGTCTTGGGTTTGGGGTTTTACGTTCTCGTCGATTTCTTCGTATTTATCTTTTGCCATTTTAAATCCTCCTAACCGGTTATCTAATAAAAGTATTCCCATAAGTAGTACTGGCAAACCTCGTGTGTTTTTGAATATACTATTAGGGAAGAGTAAGGTTAATAGGTGTATCAAGTGGGGGGATGTTGGTGTGAAAAGTGTTACCCTTTGGCAGCGGCTTCAAATGCCAGTCGCAGCAATCGTCTGGCTGACATCTGCTGCGATATTGCTGTGGCTGCAGAGTGATCAGAATTCCTTATACGTGTTATTAGGATTTATCGGGGCTGCCGTCCTATTTTTCTTAGCAACTGACCGCATAGCTTTTTTTATTTTTATTTTATTAACGCTATCGACGGTTTTTTATTTTTTGTATCAAGCGTTTGCAGTAGGATGGTCACCAGGTGAGCAAGCTGTCGGAATCGGTACTCACTTTTTGTTTCTGCTGCATCTTTTTGCACTTTACAGTATTGCAAAGTACGTCTATTCATATCGTTTAGAAAATATGACCCTGAAAAATCGTTTGGAAGAGTTGCAGGAATACATTTCAGAACATGGTGTATTGACGAAACGAGAATTTGACAAGCAATCTTCCTTAGTGCTGTCCACCATGGCTAGACATAGTGAACCGGGATACTTCATTCAAGTAGATATATCTGAACTCCGCAAAACAGCACGTAAACAAGCGTTAATTACGTGTTCATCCATCATTTTCGGTACATTGCGGAAGCATTATGATCTCGTAGGTCATTTTGACGACAAAACAATTGTTGTGTTATTGCAAAACATTAGTGAGGATGGATTCCAAATTGTCGAGGAACGACTGAAAGAAAAAATGAAAGTACAAATTGAAGAGGGGGCCTACGAGCAAATCAACTGGAACGTCCGTCAAATTGAAGGTGAGCGTTCCATTGAAGAATTGTTGGTGATTCCATGAATAAACGTCTCGTCATTATGCTCGTTTTAGCAACGGTTTTTCTAGTGGGACTTGTGCTGGCTGCAATCTTTAACGTGAAAGTCCTTCTGTTTATCACAACAGCTCTGTTTTTAACATTGCTTGGCTACTATTCACTATTAACGCTCGCGGGTCTTTATAATCGCTTGAAAAAACGTGAGATCCCAGAATTGAAGTTTTATCCGGGCGTTGATATTTTAATACCCGCTCATAATGAAGGTGTGGTCATTAAAGATACGATTGAAGCGATGACGGCGCTTCATTACCCGGGAGATTTGCAAATCTATGTGTTGAATGATAATTCGTCAGATGAAACCGGGGAGATCGCGGACGACTTTGCAGCCACTTTCAAAAACGTCCATCACATTGAAGTACCTCCTGGAGAACCGCGCGGGAAGTCCCGAGTGCTCAATTACGGGTTAAGTATCTCATCAAATAAGTATTATTGTGTCTATGATGCGGATAATCAGCCGGATTCAGAAGCGCTGATCAAGTTAGTCGCAACAGCTGAAGGAAACAAGAAATCAGCAGGCGCTGTGGGGTATGTGCGAACGATTAACGAACAGAAAAACTGGCTGACTCGTATGATTTCAATAGAGTTCCAAGTGTTTCAATTGCTGATGCAATCAGGACGCTGGCAATTATTCAAAACGGGTTCATTAACTGGAACGAACATGCTCGTAAAACGCAGTGTGATCGAGGAACTCGGCGGATATGATCCGTATGCGATTGCAGAAGATGCGGAACTGACGCTTCGGATTACAAAAGCGGGATACTATTTACCGATTGTTCCCGATTCTATTACATGGGAACAGGAACCTGAGACGCTAGGAGTTTACTTAAAGCAGCGGACACGATGGCTGCAAGGGAACTTGTATATTGTTGAAAAAACGTTAACAGAACCAGGCTATTTCAAAGGAAAGCTTCTCGTTCACTCAATTCATCAGCTACTCGTGTACGTGATCTTTTGGCTGTTCCTCATCATTTCGTATGTGTGGTTTGCATTAGGGATCTTGGATATTTTCTACATCGAGTATACGTATCCACTGCTGTTCATCTGGTATTTAGCGTACATTGTCTACACGACGCAGTTGTTTGCCGCACAGGCAACGCAGCGAACCTTCACTCCGCTCAACGTGTTCATCAGCGTTATAATGTACTTCACCTATGCGCAGCTGTTTTCGTACTTGTTCGTCCGCAGTCTGATTTTGTATGTGAAAGCGAAAAAGAATCGACAAGTGATCGGCTGGGATAAGACGCAGCGTTTTAAATCGAAATGAGCACCCGCACTCCAAAAAAGAGCAATTCCAAGTCCTTGAGAAGGGGATTCGGAAAAGCTCTTTTTATTGGGGGTCACTTAATGAGTTTTTCTGCCGGAACCGGAGCACCGATATAATACCCTTGCACGGCATCGATTCCCATCGTTTTCAGCAAATCGTATTGTGCTTTATGCTCGACTCCTTCAGCAATCGTGTAAAGACCCATCGATTTACTGAATTGAATCATTCCTTCAACAAGCTGTTGTGTTTTTGGATGCGAGAGAAGGCTGTTCATATAGACTTTGTCGATTTTCACTTTTGAAATCGGCAAATGCTGCATATAGCGGAAAGACGCATAGCCTGTACCAAAGTCATCGAGGATGAATTCAACCCCGGCATCCTGCAATTCTTTCATCTGCTGGATAATGGATTGCTCTTCTTCAGCTTGGAATGCGAACTTTTCCGTGATTTCTAATTCAAGCTGACCCGGCCGGCACGACGTCTCCTGCAGAATACCGAGAATATTGTCTTTCATCGGATTGTTGGAGAATTCACGAACGGACGTGTTGACTGAAACGTGGGGCGAACCTTTCTGTCTATCCAATTTAACCGCTAACTGCGCAGCTTCCGTCATTACGTATGCACCGATATTGGCAATCAATCCATTCGCTTCGGCAATCGGAATGAGCTCATCAGGCGTGACAGAGCCCAGCTCATCATCTTCCCAGCGAACGAGGGCCTCGTAGACTGAGATTTTATCGGAAGCAATATCGTATTGCGGCTGATAGACGACTTGCAGTCTATTATGATCAAGTGCGGTTAATAACTTCCGGTTAATAAGTGAACGGCGGTCAAGCACTTTGTGAGAAGATGCGGATAACGAAACAATCTTCCCGCCGCCTTGCTGCCGGACTTCTTCTAATGTCATAGCGGAGGCTTCTAATAAATTCACAAAGCTTTTCTGGTCCTCGGGGTAGCGGGAAATTCCGCCGCTAATCGAGAGAGGCAGGGCTTCGTAGCCCACATAGATCGGCTGCTGTTCAAGAAATTCCAGGAATCCTTGAACGTACCAGTCGCCAAAAGGAGTTAAAATGACAAATTGACTTCCCCCTACACGTGCAATCGGGTTATCTTGGAAGTAGCGCTTTAAGCGATTGGCAAAGGCTTGAGTAAGCTCCGTCTCGGCTGTTCCTGCCTGAAGTTCTTTTAACGTATAGTAATGGTCGATTGACAAGTAGACGAAGGAAAAACTCTTTTCTTCCTGAATCATCTCGTTCACGAGCACTTCTAATTTGTGGCGGCTCATTAAACCCGTTTCCACGTCGATGAATGCAATCTGTTCAAGGCGCTCTTTCAAATGCACTTCTTCTGTAATATCAAGTTCGAGGAACATCGTACTTTCCAGCATTCCGTCTTCTGACATAGAAGGGACAGCGAGCAAGTTCGTATAGTACGTTTCACCTGTGCGCTTCAGCTTCTGGGCAGTTCCGAACCAAGTCTTACCTTCCTTAAGCTGTTCCCAAATACCATGGATAGCATTTTGTGCTTCTTCATTTTCATCGAACATTTGCCAAATAGTTTTGCCTAAAATTCGTTTAGGAGTCCAATTGCTTACGTTCAGAAAATTTTTATTTACCGAAATTACGAGACCTTCAGCGTCTGTTCGGGTTACCATATAGTAATGATCAAGACTGCGACGGATGTCGGGCATGTCCGGATCGATTTGTTCACGTAAGGTTGTCATGCTGTGTTCTCCTTTCAACTAGTTCATAAGACTAGTATATAGGAAAACAAAGAACTTTTCACCTATAAGTGAAAATAAAAATAGTGTAATTTGATATAGATGGATTTTATAGAAATGAAGGTGATTTAATGGAGCGGATAAAAGGACTAGCAATGATTATCATCGGTGCATCATTATGGGGGCTATCGGGTCCGATGATGGAATGGACGCTTGGGCATAGCGGAATGTCCGTTCCATTTTTACTGACAATTCGCCTTCTAACAGCAGGCTTGCTGCTAATTGCCTATTTGAAGATAAAAGGAAAGCAAGTGACGCGGCCTTGGCGCCAGAAAGTATGGGCTCGCCAGATGTTGATCTTTGGAGTTGTGGGAATGCTAGGTGTTCAGTTTTCATTCACCTCTGCAATCGCACAGAGTAATGCTGTTATTGCGACGCTCTTCCAATTTTTGTCGCCTATCTATGTGATTCTTTTCGTGTCAATCCGTCAGCGGTTCATCCCGCCCACTGCGCAGATCATTGGCATGTTTGTGACGTTAGGCGGTCTCTTCTTATTACTGACAAACGGATCCTTATCCGGCTTCAATTTAAGCCCGAGTGCTGTATTCTGGGGAATTGCAGTGGGATTTGCATTTACATTCTATACGCTTTATCCAGTGCGTCTCATGCAAGAGTGGGGCGTGCTGCTATCCATTGGCTGGGCTATGGTTGTTGGAGGATCGGCTTTGCTAATTACGAACCCCGCCATGATGGTCAGGGATTTCAAGTATCTGTTTGACTGGAAAATTGCGTTGATGCTGCTGGGTATTATCATAGTCGGAACGGTTGCGTTCTTGCTTTTCTTATCCAGTATGAAATACATCTCTCCAATTGAAACAAGTATCCTTTCCAGTTTCGAACCGCTGACTGCCATGATTGTATCGGTTATTTGGCTCGGTGCCGTTCTCGGTGTCTGGCAGCTGACAGGCGCAATTGTGATGCTGCTGGGGGTTACAGGAATCTCCATTGCGGGAGGACGGGTTAAAACGTAATTTATTGAACGCTCTCATTTTGAGGGCGTTTTTTTAAAGCTTTCCAAATAGCTTTAGCATTAAATTCTGGGTTCTGATAATTCTGTTCAATTGCTATACAGCCTTTAAGGAATATGGCATACTAATGATAACTAAGTAGTTCGAGAAACGAAACAGTTCAGGAAGGATTATGCCGATGAAAACAGTATTTTCTTATGCAAAGCCATATAAATGGCCGATAGTGATTGCACTCGTTCTAATGTTAATTGAGCTGAGTGTTGAGCTCATACAGCCGCTTCTTATCGCTAAAATAATTGACGACGGAATTACCGCAGGCAACCGGGAAACCATCATCCTTTATGGAAGCATCATGATGGGGCTCGCGATTCTCGCATTAATATCAGGTGTGACAAATTCTTTCTTTGCAGCTCATGCCGCGCAAAGTTTTGGGTATGACTTGCGACAAGCGCTTTTCAGGCAGATTCAGGCATTCTCCATGGCGACATTTTTGCGTTTTCCGACGTCTTCTCTCATTACAAGATTGACGAGTGATGTGACGATGGCGCAAAACATTTTGTTCATGGGGCTCAGAATTTTACTGCGGGCTCCACTCGTTGTCATTGGAAGTTTGGTGATGGCAATGCTTGTGAATGTGAAACTCGCATCTTTCTTGTTAATAGGTATCCCATTTCTATTTGTGTTTCTATTTGTAATGGCCAGAAAAGGAGTCGGGTATTTCTCGGACGTTCAGCGCCGCCTGGACCGGGTGAATCGGGTGATTCAGGAAAATCTGCAAGCTGTCCGTCTTATCAAAGCGTATTTACGAGGTGTCTATGAAGGAAGCCGTTTTTCAAAGGTTGCGGATTTATTAAGAAAAGATACGGTAAAAGCATTCCGGATGATGGAACTGATTATGCCGATTTTACTGCTCATTATGAATGGAAGTCTGATGATTGTGTTGTGGTTTGGAGTAGGGGTCGTTCGTACAGGGGATGCGCAAGTTGGTGAAATCGTTGCGATTGTGAATTACGCATTCCGGATTACTGGCGGCTTCTCGATGTTTTCATTCCTGATTGTCGCATTCTCACGTGCTCAAGCGTCTTCTGTCCGGATGGAAGAGGTGCTGCTTGCAGATGATGACAGTGAAATCATCGTGCCGGGTGAATCGGAGAATGGAGATGAAAAGCGCGGTGCGTTGGAGTTTAATCATGTAACATTCCACTATCCGGGTCACCCGGAAAAGGTATTATCCGATGTTTCATTTGCCATTAAACCCGGAGAGAAAATTGCAGTAATGGGAGCTACGGGATCGGGTAAGTCAACAATGCTGAACTTGATTCCCCGGATTTTCACAGCAACTTCAGGAGAAATCCTTCTTGACGGAAAAAATATTGAAGACTGGCCGCTGGAAGAGCTGCGCAATGCAATTGGTCTCGTGCCGCAGCAATCAGTCCTCTTTACAGGGACAATTCGTGAAAACTTAGCATGGGGAGATCCTGAAGCCCGTGCGGATGAACTGGAAGCTGCAGCGGAAAAGGCTCAGATTCATGCATCCATTCAACGTTTTCCGGCGAATTATGAAACGCGTGTCGGCCAAAAGGGGGTCAATTTATCCGGCGGTCAAAAACAACGGTTATCCATTGCTCGGGCGCTCGTTCGAAAGCCTGCGGTTCTTTTGCTGGATGACAGTACAAGTGCGCTCGATGTGAAAACGGAAAACGCGTTATGGGAAGCGCTGGAGGGTGAACGGGCAACGATGATTGTCATCACTCAAAAAATTCATACCGCGCAAGGAGCCGACCGCATCCTTTTGCTGGATGAAGGGGAAGTAGCTGCGTATGGAACACATGAACAGCTCATGAACCAATCGGAATTATATCGAAAAATAGCTGAATCCCAGTTGGATGAGGAGGTGGCGGACGATGGTGAACAACATAAGGAAGCCCTTCGGTTACGAACCAATCATTAAACGCGAGGATTTGAAGAAAGGTGCTAAACGCAAGCGGGAAGAAGTCGGTGACTGGAAGCAGGCGTTGCTGAACGTGTGGCGACTTGTAGATGAACAGCGTGGGCTTCTCATTACTGTGCTGGTTCTAGTGCTCGCGAGCTCCGGGCTTACGCTGCTTGGTCCTTTTCTAATCGGAAAGACCATTGATAACTTCATCATTCCGATGAAAACGGATGGACTTGCCATACAGATTGGCTTGTTGTTAACGATTTATGCAGGAACGTCCCTCACCATGTATTTCCAAAACTTCTGGATGGTCGGGATTGCTCAAAATACAGTTTATAAATTGCGTTCCGGACTATTTAATCACTTGCAGAAACTCCCTGTATCGTTCTTCGATAAGCGCCAGCACGGGGAGCTCATGAGCAGGATGACGAACGACATCGAAAACATTAGCCAGACGCTGAATTCATCGTTCATCCAAGTATTTTCAAGTATTTTAACCTTGGGCGGGACACTTGCAGTCATGCTTTATCTCAGTCCGCTGCTCACTGTGCTGACGATGACAATCGTTCCGGTAATGTTCATCGCCATGCGCTGGATCACGCGCCGCACTGGAATTTTATTTAAAGAACAGCAGCGCGCCATTGGTGAGTTAAACGGGATGATTGAAGAAACAATGTCCGGTCAGCGCATCGTTAAAGCATTTTCTCAAGAAGAAAGAATGAAAGAAGATTTCGCAGCGAAAAGTGACCGGTTGAAGAAAACCGGTTTCTGGGCATTGACGTATTCAGGATTCATCCCAAAAGTAATGAATATGTTAAATAACGCGGCATTTGCAATTGTTGCTGGGGTCGGCGGCCTACTGGCACTCCGAGGGGATGGAATTGTAACAATCGGTACAATCGTTGTATTCGCAGAGTATGCGCGCCAATTCACGCGACCGCTAAACGATTTGGCGAACCAATTCAATACGGTGCTGTCCGCAATTGCCGGCGCGGAACGGGTATTTTCGATTATGGAAGAAGAGGTTGAACGGGATGCTGCGGAGGCGAATGGAGAGATCCAGCTGAAAGGGGACGTTGAATTCCGTAATGTTTCATTCGGTTATGCGCCGGAAACGGATGGATACACAGTGGAGAATGTCTCATTACATGTGAAAGCTGGAGAGACCGCGGCACTTCTCGGTGCAACGGGTGCCGGCAAAACGACGCTTGTTCAATTGATTGCGAGGTTCTATGAAGTCGATGCAGGAACGATTTTGATAGACGGTATTCCGATTGATGAGCTGCCGCGTGCGACCCTGCGCAGTCAGACTGCATTCGTTTTGCAAGATCCGTTCTTGTTTGAATCCACAGTACGGGAAAACATTCGATATGGAAAACTGGATGCAACGGATGAAGAGATTGAAGAGGCTGCGAAGAAAGCAAATGCTCATGAATTCATCAGCCGTCTAGAAGAGGGGTACGATACGCTGCTTACGGCAGATGGAAGTGAAATTTCGCAAGGCCAGAAACAGTTGCTGTCCATTGCGCGGGCGTTCGTTGCGGATCCAGTGCTGCTATTGCTGGATGAGGCGACGAGCAGTATTGATACAGTGACGGAATTGGAAATCCAAGCAGCACTGGAAAAGCTCATGAATGGCCGCACCAGTTTCGTCATTGCCCACCGTCTGAATACGGTGAAAAAGGCGGATACCATTTATGTCATGGACCAAGGCAAGCTCATTGAATCAGGGAGTCAATCGGACTTGATTGCCCAAAAGGGTATGTATTATACGATGCTGCAACAATCGAAGTTATAAAACGAAGGCGCTCCCCAATTGGCGGGAGCGTCTTTTTGCGTGATGCGGGATGAGTGGGGAACCCGCTCGTTTCGGCGTCCCAGCCGCTCATTTCGTCTCAGAACCCGCTCGTTTCGGCGTCCGCCCCGCACGTTTCGTGTCTGAACCCGCACGTTTCGGCGTCCGCCCCGCTCATTCCGCGTCTGCACCCGCTCGTTTCGCGTCTGAACCCGCTCGTTTCGTCTCAGAACCCGCTCGTTTCGCCGTCCAACCCGCTCATTCCGCGTCTGAACCCGCTCGTTTCGTGTCTGAACCCGCTCGTTTCGGCGTCGAACCCGCTCATTCCGCGTCAGAACCCGCTCGTTTCAGCATCCGCCCCGCTCATTCCGCGTCTGAACCCGCTCATTCCGTCACTGAACCCGCTCGTTTCGCCGTCCAACCCGCTCATTCCGTGTCTGAACCCGCTCATTCCGCCGTCGAACCTGGTATTTTGTCAATAAACGTACACCTCAAAATGCTCGGTTTTTGCTTCAGGAATGCTACCGCGCTCCGCTTGGTGGGACAGTGAAGAATAAACATTCCGTTGGAATATTTATCCTTCACCGTCTA
>JARIBI010000045.1 GCA_029257435.1 Sporosarcina sp.
GCTTCGAATGATGATGATGCAGATGGGGCAGAAACCTTCTCAAAAGAAAATCAATCAAATGATGGCTCAAATGTCTAAAGCGTCTGAAAAAGATGCTAAGAAAAAGAAGGAAAAGCGTTGATATAATTCGTATTTACGGCACTATGAATGATAAAAATAACAACACCCGTTCAATGCTTTGACATCGAACGGGTTTTTTTAATTCAAAAAACCATATTTCCTTAAAAAACGCCGGACAGTCGCTTCGTATTCTTCCGGATTTTCATTGAAGGATCGAGCGTGTGCGCCTTTTGGAAATAGTTTAATAGACTTTGCTCCATTTTTATGGTCATACAATTCCTCTGTCATGCTCGGAAGGATGAAATCATCTTCCAAACTATGAATGAACAGCATCGGCTGTGCAACTTGAGCAATGACTTGTTTTGGTGAAACCAAAGAAGTTGTGTACCCATCGCGTATTTTCAAAAAGATGTTAGCAATCCGAATGACCTTAGGTGTACGAAGCGGTGTCGTCGTTTTAAGTATATGAAAAACTTGTGCTGTGAAATCTGAAAAAGGGCAATCTGCTATATAAAAATCCGCTTCTTCAGGATAGGTCCCCGCTGTCAAAATCATCGTTGCCGCTCCCATGGATTCGCCGTGTATTCCGAGCAGGGCCCGCTTGCCTATACGCTCACGGACGGCTTGAATGATTGCGCGTAAGTCCATTTTTTCATAGAAACCAAAACTGGTCGTTTTCCCGCCGGACTCTCCATGACGGCGATGATCGTACACAATCGAGTTAAATCCGAGACGTTCGAACATACGGGCAAACTTCATGGAATTTATCTTATTTTCCGTAACACCGTGGCAAATAATCACAGTCCTTGTTGTATCGAGTGGTCTCAAATAAATTGAATGTAACAAATAGCCGTTAGGTGATTGAATGCGCATGGTCGTTTTCGGAACGGTTTCATACCAGTGCGCATCGAATCGGCGGGCGATGGATTCTCGTTTTAAAACAACCTCTGCATCTTTTATTTTAAGAAACATTAATCGGTTGGTAGCAAGGATGCCGAAAGTTGTTACCAGAGCAGTCGCAATGAAAGTGACACCACCTGTAATTGCTAGCAGACGCTTTCTCAATAAATTCAGCTCCTTAGATCCTTCCGTTTTCAAATAAACGGTACATGCCGCTTTCGATAGGTCTTGACACATGAGGTGCAATTTTTTCGACAGCTTCACAAACGTTTTTAACATCAATTCCCGTTGAAATTTTTAACGAATCGAGCATGTTCACTACATCCTCTGTTGCAACGTTTCCTGTTGCACCATCCGCGAATGGACAACCTCCAAGGCCGCCGGCTGCCGTATCGAAACGATCAATCCCTGCTTGTAAAGATGCAAAAATATTAGCAAGCGCCATTTTCCTAGTATCATGGAAATGAGCAGTTAATAGTACTGAAGGGAATGACTGGCGAAGTCGAGTGAAAAGTTCATAGCTCTCGACAGGATTGGCCATACCGATTGTATCAGCCACACTAAGCTCATCAACACCTAGTGCAACAAACTTCCTGCAAAGTTCAATACAATCCTCCACTTCAATTTTTCCTTCGTATGGACAATAAAACGCAGTAGAGATACAAGCCCGTACAAAAACCTGTTCTTCTTTCAGCTTGAGAATAACCGGTGCAAGTGCCTCTACACTCTCATCCGTCGAGCGGTTAATATTTTTTTGATTAAATGTATTACTGACACCTACAAACACTGCAATATTTTTGGCGCCTGCTTCTTGGGCAAGTTCAACACCTTTTGCGTTCGGTGCAAGGACAATTGACCGCTCTGCTAAATCTGCTTTCTTCATTATACTTTTCGCATCACTCATTTGCGGTACCCACTTAGGGGATACAAATGATGTGAGTTCCATTTCAGTTACACCTGAGTTTTTCAATAAGTGGATAAATTCTAGTTTTACATCTGTTTCCACTAGGTTCTTTTCATTTTGCAGGCCATCACGGGGTCCGACCTCGATAATTGTCACTTTTTTTGGTAAACTAAACATACAATCCCCTCCTACAGCTTATTCTAACGGACTGTAGCAGATGCAGGCAATGCATATGTGGGAATGTTCTGTATTTCAATTAGGGAAAAGTCTCATAAAGACATATAGGGGGAATGACAATGTCAGAACAAATCGTTATAGCGAGTGCTGTTAGAACACCAATAGGTTCATTTTTAGGCGCGTTAAAAAATGTAAGTGCAACTGAATTAGGTGCTTTGGTTATTAAAGAGGCAGTAAACCGTGCAGGCGTTACACCAGGAGATGTGGATGAAGTCATTATGGGGAATGTACTTCAAGCAGGTCTAGGGCAAAATCCGGCCCGGCAAGCGTCGATGAAAGCAGGACTTCCAGAACAGGTGTCGGCGATGACGATCAATAAAGTATGCGGCTCTGGATTGAAAGCGGTTCAGCTTGCGCGCCAAGCAATTTTATCAGGTGATGCAGAAATAATCGTTGCGGGTGGTATGGAAAATATGAGTCAGGCACCCTATGTGCTGAATAATGCACGAGAAGGATTTAAAATGGGTGATCAAAAAATGGTGGATACCATGATTTCTGATGGTCTTTGGTGCGCATTCAACGATTATCATATGGGCGTCACTGCTGAAAATTTGTGTGATCGGTATGGCTTATCTCGTGCAGAACAAGACGAATTCGCTGCAAATTCTCAGAAAAAGGCTGCAGAAGCGCGTGCTGCAGGGAAATTTGAAGATGAAATTGTGCCCGTTGAGATACCCGTACGTAAAGGTGATCCTATTCAATTCAAAGAAGATGAATACATTAAAGAAGGTACGACTGCAGATAAACTTGCAAAATTACGTCCTGCCTTTAAAAAGGATGGCAGTGTAACTGCAGGAAACGCATCTGGACTGAACGATGGCGCTGCTGCTTTAGTTATCATGTCGAAAACAAAAGCGGATGCTCTTGGTATAACACCTCTCGCAACAATCACTGCGAATGCGAATGCAGGGGTAGATCCTGCAGTTATGGGAATCGGCCCTGTACAAGCGGTTACAAACGTGCTGAAACGTTCGAACCTTACGTTAAACGATATGGATTTGATTGAAGCGAATGAAGCATTTGCCGCACAATCACTTGCTGTCGATCGAGAGCTGAAATTTGATGCTGAAAAACTGAACGTTAATGGCGGTGCTATTGCACTCGGTCACCCAATCGGTGCAAGTGGTGCCCGTATACTTGTAACATTGCTGCATGAAATGAAACGTCGGGATGCAAAACGCGGACTAGCTACGTTATGTATTGGCGGCGGTCAAGGTGTAGCGACAGTTGTCGAGCGTCCTTAAGCAGAAAAGAGGAGAATCACTCATGGCAAAAAAAAGAAAACAACAACGTTCAGGGAACAAACCAAAAGAAGACGGAGCACTCCGGCTCGCAGATTCATTAGGAGAAGATGTTCTATCCAAGCTGAAAGAAGCGAAGCTGGAACTTTCTCAAGCTGAAGCCAAAGCTGAGGAGGCGCGTCAGGAGCAACTCATCAAAGAGAAAAAAGAGCGGGAAGCAAATAAAAGTTTTGCTGAATTGCTTGACGAATACGATGGGAAAACCCGTAAATATTAAAAAACAAAACCGCATGTGTTTCTCACGTGCGGTTTTATCCGTAAAGAAAGGAATGATGTAATGATTATCCGTGATGTCATTATTAGAAGGCTGGAAATGACGATGAAGAATCCGTTTTCAACGAGCTTCGGAACGATGCAAACCCGGCAATTTCTTGTGATTGAAGTAATTGATGAAGCGGGAAATCGTGGCTTTGGAGAAGGTGTAGCATTTTCGATTCCCTGGTATACAGAAGAGACCACAGAGACATCACTACATATGATCCAAGACTTTTTAGTACCATTGCTTAAAGGGAAAACAATTCATCATCCTGACGAAGTAAATGTAATCTTTAAACCCATTCGGAAAAATAATATGGCGAAAGCTGCAGTTGAGTGCGCAGTATGGGATTGCTGGGCAAAAGGGCAAGGCATTACGTTAACAGAAGCAATAGGCGGAAAGAAAGAAAAAATTGACGTGGGAATCAGCATAGGACTTCAAGCAGACTTCGAAACGCTTGCTGAACGGATTAACCAGAGTTTGAAATCGGGCTTTAAACGAATAAAAGTGAAGATCAAACCAGGACAAGATATTAAATTGCTCTCACAAATCCGTGAACGATTTCCTGTCATTCCACTCATGGCAGACGCCAATTCTGCCTACACGCTGGACGACTTGGATTTATTGAAAAAACTTGATCAATTTAACTTAATGATGATCGAACAGCCTCTCGCGTCCGACGATATCATTGACCATGCAACATTACAACGTCAAATTCAAACCCCCATTTGTTTAGATGAAAGCATCCTATCCGCTGAAGATGCACGCAAAGCCATCCAGCTCGGCAGCTGCCGTGTCATCAATGTTAAATTAGGCCGCGTAGGAGGAATGACAGAAGCGAAGAAAATACATGATGTTTGCCAGCAGTCAGGGATTCCAGTCTGGTGTGGCGGAATGTTGGAAGCCGGTATCGGTCGAGCACATAACATCGCGCTTACTGCGTTACCCAATTTCACATTTCCCGGAGATACAGCTGGTTCTGCTTCTTATTGGGAACGTGACATCATAACCCCTGAAGTGGTTGTTCATGATGGAGCCATCAGCGTTCCTAAATTGGAGGGCATGGGCTATGAAGTGGACTTAAGTGAGCTTGAGCGACATACGACTCAGCGAATAGAAATTCATCTTTAGTAGAAAAACACATATTTTCTCTGTTTTTGTCCATACTGTCTGTAAACAGATATGGAGGAGAGACAAATGAAGAAATTTTGGATGGTATTCGCTGCTTGCTTGCTGATGTTATCGCTTGCTGCATGTGGTAAAAAAGATAAAGACGCAGACAATCAGACGAATGATACGGGTGTTGTGGAGAATGAAACGGATACAACGACAGACATGGATGGAACGAACGATGAAAATGCAGAGGGCACTGCTGGCGAAAATGCAAAACACGATCAAAAAGTCGAAAATGCTGATGAAATTGCAGACGCTGTTTCAAGTCTGGAAGAAGTTGATCATGCAAGAGTCCTTAAGATGAACAACAGTGCATATGTTGGCGTAACACTTAAAGAAGGAACCACCTCCTCAAAAGAATTAGATGACAAAATTGCAGACAAAGCCAAAGAAGCAGGAGCAGATACTGATAAAGTATATGTTTCTTCAAATCCTGACTCTGCAAAACAGATTGATGAGTACAGTGATAAAATTCGAGATGGGGAACCTGTTGAAGGATTCTTCGATGAAGTTGGAGATGCAATGAAACGAATGTTTCCAGATGCTCATTAAAAAAATAAACACCCCCGACACGTTAACGTGTCGGGGGTGTTTTGAATTAACCTATTTTTACGAATGAGGGAGTGAGTTCTGTCACCCATTGAAGGGGATCTTCTTTATCACCCAATTGAATTTTGGTTAACGTATCATATAATTTTTTAGAAAGTGCACCAGTTTTTCCTTCGTTGACTGTCATGATTTTACCATTCCAGTTCAATTCACCAACGGGTGAGATCACCGCTGCTGTTCCAGTACCGAATACTTCTTCCAATTTTCCGAATGCATGGGCTTCGGCTAATTCCTCCATTGAAATTTTTCTTTCTGTTACTGGAGTACCCCAATGTGCCAGAAGTTCGATGATGGATTTACGTGTAATTCCTTCAAGGATACTTCCGTTAACTGCCGGAGTGATGACTTCACCATTAATTTTAAAGAAAATATTCATACTGCCCACTTCTTCAATGTACTTTCGCTCGACTCCATCAAGCCACATCACTTGTGAATAGCCCTGCGCAGTGGCAGTTTCCTGTGCTTTTAATGCTGAGGCATAGTTCCCAGCGGTTTTCGCACCACCCGTACCCCCTTTTACTGCACGGACAAATTCATTTTCTACTAGAATTTTAACGGGATGGATCCCCTCTTCATAGTAAGATCCAACAGGTGACAGGATAATGTAGAATTGGTAAGTGGTGGCAGGTGCTACTCCTAAGAATGCTTCTGTCGCAATGACGAATGGACGGATGTAAAGTGAATTTCCTTCCGATTTGGGAACCCATTCGTCCTCTACTTTCAATAACTCCATCAGTCCTTCAATCGCTTTTTCTTCGTCCACTTGTGGCATACATAATCTGTCTAATGAGCGATTCAGCCGTTTGAAATTCTCTTGTGGACGGAATAGCCGAATTGAATCATCCTTTGCCCGATACGCTTTCAACCCTTCGAATACGGTCTGACCATAGTGGAATACAATAGCCGCGGGATCGAGAGATATCGGTGCATACGGGACGATACGATGATTTTGCCATCCAGTTCCTTTAACATAATCTGCGATGAACATATGGTCTGTGAAGTGTCTGCCGAAAACAAGATTCTCTTCGCTCGGTTTTTCTTTACGGGAATCGGTAAGGTTGAAATCAATCTTAGGTGTCGTCATGGCTTATTTCCCCTTTTCAAATTAAAGTTACTTGCAATTGATATATCGAATACTGCCATTATACGCCATTCTCGCCGAAATGAAAGAATAGTCGGTATATTAATTTTATTACAATTTTGAAAACGATTACAGTGTCCTTGGTTTGAGGAATATTATTACCCGTTGTACACTGTTAGGATGGAAAGGCGGGAACTAAATTGGAAAAAATCATTATAATTGGATCCGGAATTTTAGGTTCATCCACTGCATATGAATTAGCAAAAAGAGGTGCTGCTGTTACTGTTATTGATCGAAATGATCCGGGCAGTGCAACTAAAGCTGCTGCCGGTATTATTTGCCCATGGCTGTCGCAGCGCAGAAACCAGGATTGGTACAAACTTGTCCGAAATGGTGCCAGGCATTATAAGACACTAATTCCCGAACTTGAATCGCTTGGTGAGTCTGAAACAGGGTATCGGCAAGTGGGTGCGATCAGCTTGTTTGCAGACGAAGCTAAACTTGAAAAAGCAATTGAACGTGCATTTTTACGCAGAGAACAAGCTCCAGAAATAGGCGACATCGTTAAGCTCTCTGAAGCGGAAACTAAGCAGTATTATCCTCCGATTGCTGAAGGATTTCAATCGATATACATATCCGGGGCTGCACGGGTCGATGGACGTCAACTTCAAAAAGCGTTAATCCGTTCTGCGAAACATTACGGCGCACTATTTTTGGAAGGAAGTGCTGCACTTCACAAAGATATCAATGGCGTAATTCAAGTTCTATGTAACGAGCAGTTCTATGAAGCTGACAAAATTATATTGACAACGGGTGCATGGCCACCTGAATTTGGTTCACTCAATATTCGTCTAACCGTTCGCGGCCAGAAAGCACAAATTGTGCATATGAACCCGTTCAATGAAAATAGTTCGAATTGGCCAGTTGTAATTCCACCAGGCGATCAATATCTCCTGTCTCTCGATGATGGGAGGGTGATTGCAGGTGCAACTCATCAGGATGAGGATGTGTTTCAGCCGGCAGTTACGATAGGCGGTGTTCAAGAAGTGTTATCAAAAGCCTTGAATGTCGCACCAGGTTTAGAAAACGCTGAACTGATAGAGGTAAGGACCGGAGTTCGGCCATTTACTCCCGGTTTCTTGCCAATCATTGGCCAATTACCTGAGCACCCTTCAATTTTAATCGCAAACGGATTAGGGGCTTCTGGACTTACGGCTGGACCTTATTTAGGTAAATTATTAGCTCAGCTAACTGTAGGAGAACAGGCAGATCTTGATTTATCTCCGTATGCAGCAGGACAGGCCATTGAATATCTTTAAAAGAATCCGCTTACATTTTTCAGGTTTTGGAATAGGTCTTGTTTTCTTGCTTAAGCATGCTATACTAAAATCAAAATCGAATACATTCACTCATATAATAGCGGAGATATGGTCCGCAAGTTTCTACCGGTTTGCCGTAAACAAACTGACTATGAGGGCAACGGACTTGAGAGAATCTGAAGAAGGACCCAGATTTTCGCTTGTTTCCATCTGGTGAATTTTAAGCCGTGATGACCATTGCTCCACTCATAGTTATGACTGGATGCGCGGGTCATACGGCTTTTTTGTATGTCCGCCAGATCAATGAGGAGGAAATGCGATGCAACTGTTAAAAGATAAGATCATGAATGAAGGAAACGTATTACCAGGGGATGTTTTGAAAGTTGATTCCTTTTTGAATCACCAAATTGATGCAGAACTGATGCAGGCTGTTGGAAATGAATTTGCTGAGAAGTTTGCAGATGCAGGAATCACAAAAATCTTGACACTGGAATCTTCAGGAATTGCACCTTCAGTTATGGCAGCACTTCAATTAAAAGTTCCGGTAGTATTTGCACGAAAGCGTAAGTCATTAACACAAAACAGCAATCTTTACAGCGCATCTGTTTACTCATATACGAAGCAAGAAGCAAACGAGATCTCGGTATCTGAGGCACACCTTAGTGCAGAAGATACGTTGTTAATAATTGATGATTTTCTTGCCAATGGACAAGCAGTTCTAGGTCTGCTTGAAATCGCAGAGCAAGCCGGTGCAAAAACGGCTGGCATTGGAATTGTCATTGAAAAAGGTTTCCAGCCAGGTGGAGCTATGCTGAGAGAAAAAGGTCTGCGTGTTGAATCGCTGGCAATTATCGAATCGCTTGAAAACTTACAAATCACATTCAAGGAGGCTGTCGATCAATGAAAACGACGCTTCTAGGAATCCAACATCTATTAGCCATGTATGCAGGTGCTGTTCTAGTCCCGCTTATTGTGGGCGGAGCTATCGGACTTACACCTAAACAGCTTACGTATCTCGTATCTGTTGATATTTTAATGTGCGGTGTCGCAACACTTCTGCAAATTATGACAAATCGTTATTTTGGCATCGGACTTCCGGTTGTGCTCGGTTGTACGTTCACAGCTGTGGGACCTATGATAGCTATCGGAAATTCGTTTGGTCTATCTGCCATCTATGGTTCTGTAATTGCGTCTGGTGTAATCATTGTTCTCATCAGCGGAATCTTTGGGAAACTGGTCAAGTTTTTTCCACCTGTTGTTACAGGTTCGGTTGTAACTATTATTGGGATTACGCTAATTCCAGTTGCTATCAATAACATGGGCGGCGGACAGGGAGCTGCTGATTTTGGCTCAATGACGAATATCGTATTGTCTTTCGGAACGCTTGCATTTATCGTACTCGTCTATCGCTTTTCAACAGGTTTTTTACGAGCGATTGCGATTTTAATTGGATTGGCTGGAGGAACTGTTGCTGCAATGTTCATGGGGGTTGTGGACTTCACTGCTGTCGGAGAAGCAGCCGTATTTCACGTAGCTCAGCCATTCTTCATAGCAACGCCTACATTTCATTGGCAGCCCATTTTAACAATGACAATTGTTGCGATGGTTTCTCTCGTCGAGTCAACTGGAGTCTATTTTGCGCTCGGGGATATTTGTGAAAAAGACATTAAATCAAAGGACCTTGAAAGAGGGTATCGCTCAGAAGGTCTTGCATCTGTACTCGGAGGAATCTTCAATGCATTTCCATATACAACTTTCTCTCAAAACGTCGGTTTAATTCAAATGTCTGGCGTGAAGTCCAGGAAAGTTCTAGTAATTACTGCGGGTATGCTGATCGGTCTTGGTTTCATGCCGAAAGTCGCTGCACTAGCTACTGTTATTCCAAATGCTGTTCTCGGCGGAGCGATGGTCGCGATGTTCGGAATGGTTGTATCACAAGGGATCAAGATGCTTAGCACAGTCGTTGTTAAGTCACAGGACAATGCGATGATTGTAGCGTGTTCAGTCGGTATCGGCCTAGGAGTATCAGTTGTACCAGAACTGTTTGCAAAACTCCCTGAAGGTGTTCAACTACTGACAAGTAACGGGATTGTCGCAGGCAGTATAACTGCAATTACGCTGAATATTATTTTCAATATGTTGCCAAAACGAAAGCGCAAAGAAGCAGTTGTATTAACTGAACAAGAAGCATGAAAAAGAGTGGGAGCTGATTTCTAGCTACCCGCTCTTTTTAATTTATTGTCTGAGTCAAATTCGATGCTGATCGTAATTGTGCAACTCAAGTAGTCTGGTTACTGCATTTAGTGTTGCATGACCAACTGGCGTGTCATAAGCGTGGATAGAATCCATCAGCTGATCACGTGTGCGTGCTCCTACCAGTGCAGTCGCAACTGTATCATGCTGAAGACAGAATTGAATCGACGCTGCATGGAGATTTGACGCAGTTGCTGTCAAATTATGTACGATCTCACTGAGCGCAGGCTGCTCATAGTGAACAAATGAGTCAGTTTGGTCCAACCGCTGCTTAGCTTCAGCAGTTAGCAGACCTTTTGCTAAAGTCCCCCGTACAATGACAGAAGCACTGTGTTTTTTAATCATTGGAAACCATTCTTCAGGGCGTCTGTCGAGCATGTTGTAATGCATCATAATAGAAACTGCTTTGCTATCATTCAGAAACTGATGAATCACATTTGGCCGGATAGATGAAATTCCGTATTGGCGAATTACACCTTCGTCCTTTAACCGTTCAAACGCCTCCGTCACTTCTTCAAAATTATCATCTAGCGTTCCGCCATGAAGCTGATACAAATCAATATAATCAGTGCCCAGTCTTCTTAAGCTTGTCTTAACTCCTTCGATGATATGTTCTTTTGAGGCATCCCAGTGCCATGTCTTTCCATCTGGATTCATCTTATTGCCAACCTTTGTGGCTAAGATGATTTCATCTCTTCGATTGCGGATTGCATGTCCGACAACTTCTTCATTCTCACCGCCCTCGTACAAATCTGCAGTATCAAAGAACGTAATGCCTGCATCTAGTGCGGTTGATACGATATCGTCTGCCTCATCGCGATTAGTTGGCAGCGACATGCACCCAAGTCCCAGTTCAGATACATAAAGTCCGCGATTGCCGAGTTCTCTTTTCTTCATGCATACACCTCCATTATTCCTCATGGTATACTGGACCAAACCAGAAGGAAAGTGGGGAACCTTATGAAAAGATTCGAAGAGCGAACAATCGCCAGTGAGACCTTGTACAATGGAAAGATTATTGAACTGCGTGTCGATGAGGTTGAACTGCCGGACGGCAAGCGTGCCAAGCGAGAACTCATCAAACACCCAGGGGCAGTTGCGATTATTGCCATTACGGATCAGAACAAATTGGTTCTTGTGGAACAATTCAGGAAAGCTCTTGAACGATCTATCATAGAAATTCCTGCAGGAAAGATTGAAGCAGGTGAAGACCCTCAGAAAACAGCAATCCGAGAGCTTGAAGAAGAAACAGGTTATCGTGCGAACGAATTTACATATGTCCAATCCTTTGCGACTTCTCCTGGTTTTGCTGATGAAATCATTCATCTTTATCTAGCGAGATCTTTAGAAAAAGTGGAAAATCCTGCAGCTGGTGATGAAGATGAATTCATCAACCTTCAGGAATGCACGATTGAAGAGGCTGAGGAAATGATGAAAGATGGACGGATTTTTGATGCGAAAACAGCTTTTGCTGTTATGTTTTTAAAAGAACTATTGAAAAAATGAACTAATTATAACCGGACAAGCATAGAGTAGTACAAACTATTCGGAGGTGCTTGTCTATGGTTCGTTCGTTATCGTTTTTGCAGTTGTTTGTGATACTCGCAGTAGGTTACATAGGCGGCGTGTTACTCTATCGAGGTATTCCAGATGCGGATTTCTCTTTTATCGTTCAGTTATACGATAGCCGTGCGGCGCAAATCAGCTCAGCATCTTTGCTTATCCAACTGGCGACAGTACTCTCTTTTTACGCAGCAGCTTTTGTTTTGTCAGTATCCAGGAGAACTAGATGGTCTGTTATGCTTGTAGGCGCGCTAAAAGCTGCACTGTTCGGCCTTGCCTCTGCACATATTCTTGCTGGTGGTGTGAATATGCTTGCTTACACAGGATGGTGGTTTCCATTCAAACTGTTAGGGACATTTCTTGTGCTGCTATTTTGTTGGACACTTTCACCTCCTTTTTTCACTAAGAGATCGGTTAAAAGAACGCAAAATTTAAAGGTTCCTTTAATGATTGCCGGCGTTGGTCTGTTGCTATTCTTCGCTGACAAGGCTGTATACAATCTCTTAGGAGGTTAAAAGCGCCATAGGGCGGTTTCCTTTCTATTGTCATAACGAATGACGATTTGCTATAATAGAATCATTCTTGAGGGGGGCGTCCTATGGAAAGCCGAATTGAACGCATAAAAAAACAATTGCATGGGGCCAGCTATAAATTGACGCCTCAACGGGAAGCCACAGTCATGGTGCTTCTGGAAAACGAGGCAGACCATTTAAGTGCAGAAGATGTATTTCTGCTCGTTAAAGAAAAAGCCCCAGAAATTGGTCTAGCTACTGTTTACAGAACCCTAGAATTGTTAACTGAATTGAAAGTCGTAAACAAAATTAATTTTGGAGATGGCGTGGCTCGATATGATTTGCGAAAAGAAGGAGCTGCAAGGTTCCACCATCATCTAATATGTATTGAATGCGGAGCAGTCGATGAAATTCAAGAAGATCTTCTCGGTGAGGTAGAAAAAGTCGTTGAAAAACGATTTGGATTTACAGTCAAGGATCATTGGCTCACCTTCCATGGGATTTGCAAACGTTGTAAATCTGAGGGAGACACAAAGGGAAAGTGAGAGAGGGCGGCAGCATGCTGTCCTCTTTTAGCGTTTATGTGAGTAAAGGAGGGAAGGGATCCTTGTTTGCAGCATAATGTTGTTAAACTGGATGTCCATATCATATGACAGATTTGCAATTCGCTCTGCAAGATTACTTGCACTTCTTAAAAGTTGAGCGGCAGCTGGCAGAAAATACAATCTCTTCTTACAAACGGGACTTAACCGCTTATATAAGCTGGCTTTCTAACAACCTAGCGCCTGCAGATACGATAGACCAGCAATTTATTACAAATTATTTGCATCTATTGAAAGAACAAGGGAAATCATCCAGAACCATCTCAAGACATATCTCGTCGATCCGTTCTTTTCATCAGTTTATGCTGAGGGACAAGGTAACAGACACGGATCCTACGGTACATTTAGAGCTGCCTAAATTGGAGAAGAAATTACCGCGCGTTCTCTCCGTATCAAATATTGATAAGCTCATTAAGGCAGTTGGTACATCGACACCGCAGAGCATACGGGACACTGCAATCCTTGAACTGTTATATGGTACAGGAATGAGGGTAAGTGAACTAATAGGCATGGATGCCGATGATATCAATTTAACAATGGGATTTGTTCGCGTTTTCGGTAAAGGAAGTAAAGAACGGATTATTCCTTTAGGAAGCACCGCGGTGAAAGCGTGTACAAGCTACCTGAAAGACGTTCGGCCTGAGTTCGTTTCTTCTGGCGCAAGTAAAGATGCACTTTTCTTGAATGCAAGAGGGGGGCGGTTAACTCGACAAAGTATTTGGAGCCTATTGCAAGACGTTTCTAAAAATGCTGGTTTAACACAAAAGTTGACACCGCACATGTTGCGTCACTCTTTTGCAACACACCTCGTGGAAAACGGAGCTGACCTCAGAGCTGTACAAGAAATGCTTGGACATGCGGATATTTCAACGACTCAAATCTATACACACGTCAGTCGAACGCGATTAAAAGATGTGTATAGTCAGTTTCATCCAAGAGCATAATCATATTATTATAGGAGGTAATTCAAATGAATGCACAGCCATTTAAAAGAATTCACTTAATCGTTCTTGATTCTGTCGGGATCGGTGAAGCACCGGACGCCCACTTGTTTGGGGATGAAGGCGCTGATACACTCGGTCATATCGGAGAACATATGGAAAATGGTTTACATATGCCGAACCTGGCTCGTTTGGGCTTGTCTAATATTAAGAAAATCCAAGGTATTCCTGAAGAGCAATTTCCGATTGGGCTATACGGTAAAATGCAAGAAGCGTCAGTGGGAAAAGATACGATGACAGGTCATTGGGAAATGATGGGGCTGAATATTGATAAGCCATTTAAAGTGTATCCAAATGGCTTTCCTTCTGAACTGATAGAAGAGCTGGAAAATCGGACAGGCCGTAAAGTAATCTGTAACCAGCCAGCAAGCGGTACTGCTGTTATCGAAGAATACGGAAAAGAGCACATGGAAACCGGAGCACTAATTGTTTACACATCTGCCGATCCTGTTCTTCAAATTGCAGCGCATGAAGGCATTATTCCAATTGAAGAGCAATATCGTATTTGTGAAATTGCTCGTGATATTACATTGCAGCCTGAATTTTTAGTTGGGCGGGTCATTGCGCGTCCATTTATCGGTGAACCAGGCAGCTTTACTCGTACGACAAATCGACATGATTATGCACTTAAACCGTTTTCCCCAACTGTCATGAATGCTTTGCAGGATAGTGGACGGGATGTAGTTGCTGTAGGGAAAATCTCTGATATCTTTAACAATGAAGGTGTCACAAAAGCAGTTCGTACGAAGAGCAATATGGATGGAGTCGATAAATTGCTCATAGAAATGGACACTGATTTCGAGGGATTAAGTTTTACAAACCTTGTGGACTTCGATGCACTTTTCGGGCATCGTCGTGATCCCGAAGGCTATGGACTTGCTTTACAAGAATTCGATGCCCGCATGCCTGAAATAATGTCCCGTTTGAAAACGGATGATTTATTGATCATCACTGCGGATCATGGGAACGATCCAATTCATGAAGGAACGGATCACACTCGAGAGTTTGTTCCATTACTTGTATTCTCTCCACGTTTTACAAGTGGCGGTTCACTCCCGCTACGCAAGACTTTTGCTGATATCGGAGCAACAATTGCCGAGAATTTTGAAGCGAAAGCACCTGAATTCGGAGAAAGTTTTTTACAATCATTAAACGAAAAGGCACGGTGATCAGAATGAGAATGGTCGATGTGATTCGGAAAAAAAGAGATGGCGAGACGTTGTCAGAAGAAGAAATTCGTTTCTTCATAAATGGATACACAGATGGCACAATCAATGATTATCAAGCAAGTGCTTTTCTAATGGCAATCTATTTCTCTGATATGGACGCAGAAGAACAAGGGTATTTAACGATGGCTATGGTGAATTCAGGCGACCAAATCGATTTGTCAGCAATTAAGGGGATTAAAGTCGATAAGCATTCTACAGGAGGCGTTGGTGATACAACGACGCTTATTCTTGCACCGCTTGTAGCTGCATGCGGGGTGCCTGTTGCCAAAATGAGCGGCAGAGGACTGGGACACACTGGAGGAACTCTTGATAAGTTAGAATCAATCGAAGGTTTCCATATCGAAATCTCAGAGTCAGATTTCGTGAAACAAGTTAATGATTTGAAATTAGCGGTCATTGGGCAAAGTGGTAATTTAACGCCTGCTGATAAAAAGCTCTACGCGCTTCGCGATGTCACAGCGACAGTGGATAGCATCCCGTTAATTGCCAGCTCTATTATGAGTAAAAAGATTGCAGCAGGTGCAGATGCAATTGTATTGGATGTGAAGACGGGTGACGGTGCCTTCATGAAAACAACTGAAGATGCGGAAGCGTTAGCTCAATCGATGGTGGCGATCGGCAGGGAAGTGGGCCGCAATACGATGGCTGTTATTTCGGATATGAGTCAGCCGCTTGGCTATGCGATCGGGAATGCCCTTGAAGTGAAAGAAGCAATCGATACACTGAACGGCAATGGACCAGAAGACTTGACTGAATTGTGTCTTGTCCTTGGGAGTGAGATGTTGATTGCCGGAGATAAAGCAAAAAATACAAAAGATGCTCGAAAACAGCTGAACGAAGTCATTAAAAATGGGTCAGCTTTGGAGTTATTCGCTAAGTTCCTTGAAGCGCAAGGCGGGAATCCTGAAATTGTAAAAAATCCGGAACTTTTGCCGAAAGCCGCTTATCAAATTGAAGTGAAATCGACAACAACTGGATTTATAACAAAGATGGAAGCTGATGAAATCGGTGTTGCAGCGATGCTGCTGGGAGCAGGAAGGGCGACTAAAGAGGATGATATCGACTTGGCTGTGGGCATTATCCTTAAGAAAAAAATTGGGGATTCTGTGAAGTCGGGAGAGACGATTGCAGTTGTCCACTCGAATACAGAAAATATATTTCAAACTGAGAGCTTGCTGCTGAAACATATTCATATTTCACAACACGCTCCGAAACGACCCAAGCTGATTCATAAAATTATGAAATAAGATTGCCTATACATCAGTAAAGCACCAATCACGATATTCGTGATTGGTGCTTTTTGATATCAAAAAAGAATAGCTGTCTAAAGATTGTTCTAATCGGACATACTGTGGGCAAGTTCTAATGTCGGTTCTTGTAACGTTAACACTAGTTTTGTCATGAAGAAGGGTTCAGCTTTTCCGCCGTTGAATAGTTGGCGAGAAGGAGGGATTAACGATGACAGATATAGCAATTACAAAAAATGGCATCATAGTTGTGACGTTACGCGGAGAATTAGGAAATCATGAAGCCAATCGCATTCGAACACAAATTTCATCGGAGATCTTTAGTGGAAAAGTGCACGGGGTGATCTGGGATTTGACGTATCTTGGATTTATGGATAGTTCAGGGATTGGATTGATTTTAGGGCGAATGAGAGATCTTTCACCTGTAAATGGGAAGACACTCATACTTAATCCCTCAGCCACGATGGAGAAGATTTTTCAATTCTCAGGTCTTGGCGAAGTGGTGAGGCATTGCAATGCAGAAAAAGCTATAGGTGAAATCGGAGGGGTTTTACATGAACAATGAGATGACATTGTCATTTGTCGCAATCGAGGAGAACGAAGCGTTGGCTAGAATGACGATGACGTGTTTCATAACACCTTTAGATCCGACGATTGAAGAGTTATCCGAATTTAAAACGATAGTTTCTGAAGCTGTAACCAATGCAATTATTCATGGTTATGACTGTGATGGAAAAAGAGAAGTGACCATTCGTGCAAAAATTGAAGATAGTAAAGTGACAATGACAGTTACGGATGAAGGAAATGGCATTTTCGACGTAGATCAGGCGATGGAACCGATGTTTACAACAAAACCCTTGTTAGAAAGATCCGGGATGGGCTTTACGATCATGGAAAGTTTTGCAGATAAATTGTCAGTAGAATCCGCTATTGGACAAGGGACTGTTGTGCGGTTTGAAAAAACATTTTCTCCGGTCGCGGAAAAAAGCAGAATGAGGTGACCTATGGAAATGTCTGTTGAAAAAAATGGAGCACTTCTATCCCAAGAGGAAATGCGCATGCTGATTCAACAGTCCCAATCAGGCGATAAGGAATCCCGCAGACGCATGGTGGAAGGGAATACACGCCTCGTCTGGTCAATTGTTCAGCGGTTCGCTTCGCGTGGTGCAGACTTGGAGGATCTGTTTCAAATCGGCTGTATCGGCCTTATGAAATCGATTGATAAATTCGATCTATCCTATGAAGTAAAGTTTTCTACGTATGCCGTCCCAATGATTGTAGGAGAAATTCAACGTTTTCTGCGAGATGATGGAATGGTGAAAGTGAGTCGTTCCATTCGTGAACTCAGTTTCAAAATTAGGCATGCCACTGACAGTTATGTGAAAGAGCATGGTACCTCACCTTCCATATCCGAACTTGCGGAGACGTTGGAAGTTACAATTGATGAAATTATTTTGGCGTCTGATGCTTTAAGGGATCCAGCATCCCTGCACGAGCAGTTATACGATAGCGATGGAGATAGCCTAACTTTAATGGATCAACTTAAAGATGATCGTTCAACGCGTTTGTTTGACCATATTCCGTTACGGGATGTAGTTTCAAAACTAAACAAGCGAGATCAAACAATTATATACATGCGATACTATTTAGATTGTACACAAAGTGATATTGCAGAAAGAATTGGGATTTCCCAAGTACAAGTATCACGGTTGGAAAAGAAAATATTAGCCCAGCTAAAAACATGGATGGGTGCAACTGTAGAAGAAACGTTGGACAAAGCGAGGGCTGATCAGTAAATGAATTCATTATTTACATCTAAGACGGAAGCAGAAGCATGGTTTGTAGACAAGTTTGGTACTGGGGAAACGTTTGATGCTGTTACAAGGGAAATTCATTTATGGAAAATGCCGATTCTTCTTCTGTACATCAATGGTCTTGTCGATGGGCAGACGATTACAACGTTATTGACTGAAATGCAAAATGCAGACAGAGGGGACGAAGCTTCTCACCATTCAGGTGAGAAGTTGCTCTCCTACTTCCCATATCATGCAGTAGAACAGCCAAAAAGCAGGGATGAGTTTTTAACATCTATTTTGAGTGGTCTTGCGGGATTCGTAACTGAAGATGGTTTCACATTCCTTATAGACATTAGAAGTTACCCGGGAAGACAACCGGAAGAACCTGATAATGAAAAAGTAATAAGAGGGTCACGGGACGGGTTTACTGAAAATATTCTCCAAAATACAACGTTGATTAGAAGAAGGCTGCGGACACCCGAACTTCGATTTGAAATGCATAAAGTTTCTGCAATCGGCAAAACTGATGTGGCCATTGCCTATATTAAAGGGGCAGCCAATGAAGAGATGCTGGACGGAATTCGTAAAAGAATGGATGAAATTGAAACAGATGGCCTCACAATGACTGATAAGTCTCTAGAAGAGTTTCTTTTCAAGCAGAGATTTAACCCGATGCCATTTGTTCGATACACCGAACGACCGGACATTTGTGCTGCGAACCTATTAGAGGGTCGTATTGCCTTAATTGTCGACACCTCACCATCTGCTATCCTCGTGCCGACTACCATCTTCGATCATTTGCAGCATGCTGAAGAATACCGACAGACGCCATTTATAGGAACGTTCATACGAATGATACGAATGACGGGTGCCCTCTTTAGTCTTTTGTTGCTGCCATTTTGGTACCTGCTGGCAACAAAAACGCAATACATTCCTCAATTTATGCAGTATATCGGACCGGATGACCCTGGAGCAGTACCTCTATTTGTCCAATTGCTATTAGCCGATTTAGGAATCGAAGTGTTGCGAATGGCCGCCATTCATACACCAACCCCGATGACGACCGCCATGGGGTTAGTTGCAGCAATTGTAATTGGGCAAGTAGCGATTGATGTAGGTCTCTTTACGCCAGAAGTCGTGCTTTACGTTGCAGTTAGTGCAATTTTAACCTTTGCCATTCCATCTTATGAATTGAGTATTACCACCAAGATATTCAGGATTGCTTTACTAATTGGGGCTGCAGTCGCCGGTGGACCAGGTTTTTTCATTATGCTTGCTCTGTTGTTCTTTTACTTAAGTTCGATGAAGCCTTTAAACGTCCCCTATTTATGGCCGGCACTACCATTTTTCCCAAAAGCAATGTTGCGTGTAATCCTGCGCCAGCCAATGACACAAGATTCACCAAGACCGTTTATTGTGGAATCTCCAGATCGAGATAGAATGCCATAAACAATTGCCTGACCTCAAGAGTTGTGATAAATTTGTCCATAGACAACTCCCTTTTCTGAAACAGCAGTAAGGGGAGATTTATCGCAATTAATGGAGTGGGGGCGTGGACGATGGACTTATATGGAACTCAAAAAGTGAACGAAAAAGGACATTTAGTTATTGGCGGGACAGACGCCGTTGACCTTGCGCATGTTTATGGTACACCGCTCGTCGTCTATGATACTGCGTTATTTCGGAAGCGGGCCGCAGGTTTTCAAGAAACGTTTAAAAAAATGGGGATCCAAGCCCAAGTAGCTTATGCGAGCAAAGCATTCTCTTCGATTGCTATTTATGAATTAGCAGCTCAAGAAGGATTGTCCTTAGACGTTGTCTCTGGAGGAGAATTGTTTACAGCCGCGAAAGCGAATTTCCCGAGGGAACGCATTCACTTCCATGGAAATAACAAGAGCTATATGGAATTGAACTATGCTTTTGATGAAAAAATAGGCTGTATTGTCGTCGATAATTTTTTAGAACTTTCAATGGTTAAAGAAATCGCAGCTACAAGAAGACAACAAATGAAAATTTTGCTGAGAGTCACACCAGGCGTCGAAGCACACACACATGATTTCATTACAACTGGACAAGAGGATTCGAAGTTCGGTTTTGACTTGAAAAACGGTCAAGCAGATAAAGCGTTTGAACTTGCTTATGATGAACCGTACCTTCAACTACTGGGACTGCATTGTCATATTGGTTCTCAGATTTTTGAGACGGATGCTTTTACTCATGCAGCAGAAGCATTGATGGAAAAAATGCAAGTATGGAAAGATAGCTATTCGTTTGTATGCACCGTTCTGAATTTAGGTGGAGGTTTCGGCATCCGTTACACTGAAGAGGACCATCCTTTGGAACCTGCTCAGTACGTAGCGAAAATGGCTGAAGTCGTACTTGAACTGTCGAAGAGTTGGAACTATCCACTCCCTGAAATTTGGATAGAACCGGGTCGTTCTCTTGTAGGTGATGCGGGGACAACCCTTTACACAGCTGGAAGTGAAAAAGAAGTGCCTGGAGTGCGCACATACATTGCAGTCGATGGTGGGATGTCGGATAACATCCGCCCTGCACTATATAATGCAAACTATACGGCGGCAGTTGCAAATCGCATGACTTCGCTTCATGATACTACTGTCACGATTGCAGGGAAGTGCTGTGAATCAGGAGATAAGCTCATAGTTGATGCGAAACTTCCTGATGTTACTGAAGGCGATATCCTCGCTATTTTTTGTACAGGAGCGTATACGTATTCGATGGCTGGTAATTACAATAGATTACCTCGCCCTGCTGTTGTTTTTGCAGAAGAGGGGCAGCACCAGCTTGTCATTAGACGAGAAACGTATGAAGATATTTCTCGTTTAGATCTCTCCTTGCAACAGAAGGTGAGGAAAGAATCGTAATGAAAAAGCGTAACCTTTTATTGTTTTTGGGAATTGTCGTCATGGCGTTAGTATGGGGAGCGGTCTATTGGTATTTTGTTGTTCCAATTATCGATCCTCGCTAAGCCTATAGTTGATAAATGATGGACATTCCTGTAAAATCGAGCAGATAGTAATATTGAAAGTGAAGGGATACCCATGAAACTTGTTCGTTATAAAAAAACGTATCACAAAATAGCAATGGGATTTCTTTCATACAGTTCCGGGGATCAGCCTGTCAGACAACTACAAGAAACAATGACACGCTATGAAACAGACGATAACTGGGAAATGTATTTAGTTAAAGAACAAGAAGATCTCATTGGAATTGTCGGTGCTGAAGTTGCAGACCATTCTTTTGTCGTTCAACATCTTTCCATCAATCCCTCTTTCAGAGGAGAAGGAATCGGAAAAGAGATGGTTGCTAAGTTGCAAGAAGAATTTCCAGACAAAACGCCCTATGGGAATGAATATACGGATGCATTTGTCAGCAAATGTGTTCTGGAAGAAACAAGAGCGGAACGCTAACGTCCGCTCTTCTTCTTTTCGTCTCGAAGTTTTAGAATATCACTTCTATCTCGTAGCATATGTTTATGAATAACGTCATCGCTTCCGCTTAAGAGTAAATCAAGGTTTGGCTTGGTTCTGTGAACTGCGTCTTTTAGTTTCTGTGATTGGATCATGATTTCGAATGCTCTGAATGGCTGCTCGTTTGAAATCTCTGATTTTGCAAAAGTTACGTCTGAAATTAGTTGATCAAAATCAACAATGTCCTTATATTCATCGTAAACAGGAGGCAGTGAGATGAATCGATGAAGCGCTTTTGAGATAGTTCTAGAACCTCCATCCAGGTTTCCGCGTCTCCAATGATACATCCCGGTAGACAGCAGAATATAGGCGGTAAGCGGATGAGATTTTGAGTATCCGGGAATCGACTTCCAATACTCTTCTAACACTTCATGGCCCTCGAAATAGTCTTGGTTGTCATTAAAATAAACAAGAAACTCCACGAAGAGCGGATGAAAATAAGGGTGCATATCGTCACTCCTTTCATGAGTCCATCTGCTGTGAGCAGAAAAGGTGAAAAAATGTCTTATAATGTAAAGCTGGATGCATTTGAAGGTCCACTCGATCTATTGCTGCATCTGATCAATCGATTGGAAATTGATATTTATGATATTCCAATGGCGCAGCTGACAAACCAATACATAGAACATTTGCATGCAATGCGTGTACTTGAACTCGATGAGCTAAGTGAATACCTGGTTCTTGCTGCTACGTTGATAGAAATCAAAAGCAAAATGCTGCTTCCCGTACATGAAGGCGATGTATTCGATGACGAAGGGCAAGAATTCGATATGGAAGAAGATCCTCGTGAAGAATTGATTGCACGAATTCTCGAGTACAAAAAGTTCAAGGAAGCAGCTGTTCAACTAAAAGAGTCTGCTGACGAACGCGCAGTTCACTTTACGAAACCACCAACAGAAGTGGATGCGTACGGGGTCATCAATCCAATTGACCCAGGAGATGAACTCAACGTGTTCGATCTTATAGGTGCATTCCAGCGTATGCTTCAGCGCAGGAGACTGAAAGCACCTATGACAGCCAGTATAACAAATAATGAAATCTCTGTCGGTGATAAGATGGACGAAATCATGAGCCGGGTAGAACGTAAAGGCGGCACGTGTGATTTTGAAGAGTTGTTTGAAGAAGGTGACATTAGCGGGTTGATCATCACATTTTTGTCAATCCTAGAGCTGATGAAGCGAAGCGATATCATTGTAGAACAACACGGAAACTTTGACAGATTACAGATAAGAATGCAAATGGAGGAACAATCGCATGAATGAACGTGATACTCTAGCGGCTACCCTAGAAAGTTTTCTTTTCGTTGCAGGTGAAGAAGGGCTGACGTTAAAACAACTTGCTGCATTGACTATTTCTACTGAAGGTGAAGTGTCAGAGGCGTTGGAACAGTTGCTTAAAGGATACGAAGAACGGAAAAATAGCGGAATTACATTGCGTCAGTATGGCGGAGTCTTTCAACTCGTTACTAAAGCGGAATATGCAGAAGACATCAAGCGTTTGTTTGAAAACCCTCCTTCTAAAATGATGACACAGGCAGCACTTGAAGTGCTGGCAATTATTGCATACAAACAGCCGGTCACTCGAGTGGAAGTGGATGATGTCCGGGGAGTGAAATCTGAACGAGCCATCCAGACTCTTTCCTCCAAAGGATTTATCATGGAAAAAGGCCGTTTAGAAGCTAGCGGCCGACCAATACTTTACGCAACGACTGCTTATTTCTTAGATCGTTTCGGATTAAACTCACTAGAGGATTTACCGCCTTTGCTTCAAGAAGCGGAAGAAGATGAAGACACTGACTTATTCTTAACGAAGTTCCAGGACATACTAGAAGCACAAGAAGAAGGAGGAAATAGTGTTTGAAAAAAGTGCTGGCAATACTAATGCTTTGTGCTTCAATTGTACTCATGCCGATTCCAACAGCGACTGCTGCGGTTAACACATCATGGGTGGTGATCGATGCAGACACCGGAAGAATATTGGATGGGGCTAATCCTCATGCACAGTTACCGATTGCGAGCTTAACAAAAATATGGACCGCACTGACATTTATAGAATTAGAGCCAACGGAAGAAAAAACTGTAATCTCTTCTCAGGCTGCATCAGCAGAAGGCTCATCCATTTACTTAGAGCCAGGCAGTGAGGTTTCTACAAATGAGTTATTGCACGGACTTATGCTGAGATCAGGAAATGATGCGGCCATGGCCCTTGCTGAACACGCGGGAGGTTCAGAAGAGGGTTTTGTACATCTGATGAACGAACAAGCGGAACTTTATGGCCTGACGAATACCCACTTTACAAATCCATCAGGTCTGCATGATGAAAAGCATCTTTCTACCGCGTATGATACTGCGATGATGCTCTATTTCGGAATGCAAAATGATGCGTTCCGGGACATTGCCTCTGCAGAACGATACACCCGGACAGGTGAACAACCTGGCGTTTGGGAAAACAAGCATCGTCTGATTACATCTGATACAGATGCGGTCGCGGGTAAAACAGGATTTACAAAAGCGGCTGGCAGGACATTAGCGACCTACTTCGAAAAAAATGGCAAGAAAGTGATCGTTGTGACATTGAACAGTGGAAATGACTGGAACATTCACAAATCACTTGCCTCTAAAGTTTTTAAGGAGTACTCAATCGTAACAATTGCTAAAAAAGGCGAGTATTCGGTATTGCCTGGCATCACAGCACATCTCAAAAAACCTATAAAAGTGTTGCTGAATCAGGAAGAGAAGAGTAAAGTTAGTTCAGTCATGCGGATTCCGCGGAATGAGACGCAATCATCATTTGGTCAATGGACAGTTTCGCTCGATCAAGAGCCATTGGTGACTGCGGAAGTTGAACTTAAACGCGATTGAAATCTTTTTGTCTGAAAAAGATACCTAGAACGTTGAAAACTTGTGCAGCAGAGGACTCTTAAAGCCTCTGTTTTTTCTATTTATACGAAAAAGTGGATACGCTAGTGGAGAGAGATCGTTTTCCTTCATTTCAAGCCGGTTAGGCGGTCTCCTTTTCATTTGTATAAAAATATGACATAATTTTTGAGACTGAAGAATGAGGTGACGGAATTGGAAAGACTACAAAAAGTATTAGCGCGTGCCGGTGTTGCATCCCGGAGAAAAGCAGAAGGATTAATTCTGGAAGGCAAAGTGAAAGTGAATGGATCCGTTGTAACGGAGCTTGGTACAAAGGTGTCGACTTCTGATAGAGTTGAAGTTGAAGGCATTCAAGTTGTAAAAGAAACATTCGTCTATTATTTGTTATATAAACCAAGAGGCTATATCTCTACGGTGCACGATGAAAAGGGACGAAAAACAGTATTAGACCTCCTTCCGGGGGTTGAGCAGCGGATTTTCCCTGTTGGCCGTTTGGATTACGACACTTCAGGTGTGATTATCATGACAAATGACGGGGACTTTTCATATACCATGACACATCCTAAGTTTGGTATCCGTAAGCAGTACATTGCGAAAGTGAAAGGTGTCCCAACCCGGGAAGCACTGAAGAAGCTTGAGAATGGAATTGTACTTGAAGACGGCTTAACTGCTCCTGCAAACGTTAAAATGCGTTCAATGGATAAAAAAGCCCAAACTGCCCTTATTGAAATTACAATTTCGGAAGGGAAAAACCGACAAGTTCGCCGGATGTTCGATGCTATCGGCTGTCCAGTCGTGAAATTGCGCCGTGAATCATTTGCGAACCTGACAACAATAGGATTAAATGCAGGGGAAGCGCGTGAGTTGACTACCCATGAAGTGAAACAACTGCGTGTTCTTGCGGAAACCGGTAAAATTGGCTGATTTGTGACACAAATGTTTCACAAAACACTCATGAACTAAGCCGATTAAAAAATACTTCTTTGTTATAATTGAGGATGCTATGTACGATTCGAAGTATTATTGTGAGGGGGTAGTGAAGTGGCTAAGATGAACAAAAAGAAGAAGCGCCTAATTATTAGAGGAGCGATCTTACTAATCTTGGCGGCAGCCATTGTCTTTGCACTTACTTCTAAGAAAGAAACAAAAGTGCTTGCTGTCGGAGATAAAGCGCCGAACTTTGAATTGTTGAATATGGATGGGGAAAAAGTGAAACTCTCTGATTACGAAGGACAAGGCGTGTTTTTGAATTTTTGGGGAACATGGTGCCCTCCGTGTAAAAAAGAAATGCCGTATATTGAAAAACATTTCAAAGAATTCACGAACAAAGGAGTCCAAGTTCTATCGGTGAATATTGGCGAATCCGAATTTAAAGTGGAAACGTTTATTAACCAATATGAATTGACATTCCCGGTCCTTATCGACAAAAACAAAAGTGTGAGCCGGAACAGTTATAATGTAGTTCCGCTGCCGACAACGATGCTGATCGACAAAAATGGTGACGTTAAAAAAATTATTACGCGTGAAATGAGCGAAGCTGAAATTGTGTCTCTTATGGAGAGCATTCAACCCGAATAAGGAGCATGGTATCCAATGAGCAAAATTAAATGCCAGTGCGGTCACGAAAATCCTTTCGGAACCGTTCTCTGCGAAAAGTGTGGCCGACCACAAACTGATGACGCTAAAAATAGTGAAATGGTGGACATGCGTTATGAAGGATCTGCCAGACGTTCTCAAACGTATAAGAAATCGATAATCGACAAGATTTGGAACTTTTTCTCAAGTGTTAAAATTGGTGTCAGCATTATTATTGCAGTTTTATCGACATCCGCAATTGGCACGATATTTCCTCAAAAGTTTTATGTTCCGGTAAGCGGGAATGATCCGTCTGAATATTTAGCTTATTACGAGCGCCTATATGGAACGCTCGGGAAAATTTACTATCAGCTCGGCTTTTATGATATGTATAATAGCTGGTGGTTTAAAATCTTAATTGGCATGCTTGGAACCTCAATCATAATTGCCAGTTTGGACCGTGTAATTCCGCTGTATAAGTCACTCAAAAAGCAACGGACAAAACGTCATCCATCATTCATGAAGCGTCAGCGTATTTATGGGGAAAGTGACATAGCTAATTCTGATGAATCTCTTGAAAAAGCAGAAAAAGCCCTTAAGGACTTACATTATAATGTTAAGGTCGAAGATGGAGCGATTCTGGCTGAGAAAAACCGATTCGGACGATGGGGCCCATACGTTAACCATACAGGACTAATTATATTTTTATTAGGTGTGTTGATGCGCGGTATTCCTGGATTTTACGTCGATGAAACGATGTGGATCCGCGAAGGAGAAACGCGGGAGATACCAGGGGCACCAGGATATTTACTTGAAAACGTCGACTTCTCTGTTGAAACCTATACGAAAGATGAAGCAGATGCTGTTTTCGGTGAAGCACTTGAAAAAAATGGCGATATCGTGAAGGAATTCAAGACGGACGTAAAGCTATATAAAGAAAAAGAAGGTTCTTTACCTGGTTCTTCTGATGTTGAATTCATGAAAGAATACCCCATTATTGTTAACAAACCGTTGAAATTTGATGGATACAGTATTTTTCAAATGGATTATAAAACGGGTGAATTGAAAACCATGACGTTCACGTTAATGAACAAAAAGACAGAAAAAACGCTGGGTGAATTTACAATCGATCTTAACGAACCTGCTAAGGATTATGATCTTGGTAATGGATCATCCATTGAACTCATGGAATATTATGCGGATTATGATGGGATAGTTGATGGACAGCCTTCTTCTAAGTCCCCAATTCCTAATAACCCGGCATTTATATTCAATATGAAGACACCTGAGCATCCGGATGGTGAGAAAAGCTTCGTTGCGATTCGTCAAACGCTTGAAGTGGAACCAAATGATTACGAAGCGAAATTCCTCTCTGCTGAAACTAGAGATGCTTCAGGTTTGACAATTCGTAAAGATAAAACCCTGTATATTCTCTTGTTAGGCGGTATTGTGTTTATGATTGGTGTGATCCAAGGGTCTTATTGGCAGCATAGAAGAATTTGGATTCAAAAAGGATCAGGTTCAGAAATGCTAATTGCGGCGCATACTAACAAAAACTGGTATACACTTAAAAAAGATTTGGATAAAGTAAAAGAAGTAGCTACTCTTCCAGCGTATACCGATAAACAGGACAAAGAAGCTGTCAATGATACGACGGAAGGAGATACAAACTAATGGATTACTCTGCATTAAGTGCGAATTTGCTGCTAGTGTCATTTATCGCATACCTCGTCGGTACCTTCTTTTTCGGAGGGGCTGTCAAAGTTTCAAAGACAGAAAAAACCTACAAAGATAGTATGTGGGGGAAAATCGGGATTGTTGTTACAATCATCGGATTTGTGTCTCAACTTGGATATTTCATTACCCGTTGGATAGCAGCGGGGCATGCACCTGTTAGTAATATGTTTGAATTTACGACTGCATTCAGTATGATGCTTGTCGGTTCATTCATTCTTATATTCTTTATTTACAAAACGCCTTCTCTGGGGCTGTTTGCGTTGCCGATTGCAATTGTTATTATTGCCTACGCAAGTATGTTCCCAAGAGAGATAACACCGCTAATTCCAGCACTCAAGAGTTATTGGTTAACCGTACACGTTATTACAGCAGCACTTGGTGAGTCAATTCTTGCGATTAGTGCGGTTGCGGGACTGATCTATCTAGCTAAGAATGTAGATTTGACAAAGAAATCAAAAGAACGTTTTTGGCTGGAAGCTGTCATGTTCACTGTCGTTCTAGTTCTTGGATTTGTTGTTTCATCTACAGCATTTAGTCTTACAGGATACGAGGCGGATTTCAATTACGTCGACAAAAATGGCAAAGCGTCTGAAATGACGTATAACATGCCGCCTTTGTTCGGAATGAGTGAGTACGAACAAGTTTCAACAGATACAATGAAACCATGGTTCGAAATGCCAGCAATCGTCAATGCGAAAACACTTACAACATTTGTTTGGTCACTATTTACGGGAATCATTCTCTATATACTGATCAGACTCATTTTCCGACGACCGATTGCAGCACTGTTGCAGCCATTCGCAAAAAAAGCCAATTCGCAATTGATGGATGAAATCGGTTATCGGTCTGTACTTATCGGATTCCCGGTATTCACACTTGGGGCTTTAATCTTTGCAATGATCTGGGCACACGAAGCTTGGTCACGATTCTGGGGTTGGGACCCGAAAGAGGTATGGGCACTGATCACGTGGCTATTCTACGCTGCATTCCTGCACCTTCGCCTATCACAAGGATGGGAAGGTAAGAAATCGGCATGGCTTGCTGTTGCGGGGTTTGTTATCATCATGTTCAACCTGGTAGCCGTCAACCTGATCATCGCCGGTCTACACTCATATGCATAAAAAACCTGTGCAGCAAACCCGCTGCACAGGTTTTCTATGTTTAAATTCCTTAACTACCTGCATAATTTGCATTGCAATAGCGGTAAATAGGTATACTAGTTTCTTTTTTTACTCTGGACAAGTACAATGAAAGAAGTAGTTTTGAAAGGAGCAATCGTCAATGGATGAAAACGTAAAATTGCTCGTCGTGGACGACGAAGACCGGATTAGACGGCTTCTAACCATGTACCTCTCTCGTGAGGGTTATGAAATGGACGAAGCATGTGACGGCGCAGAAGCACTTGAAAAAATTGAAGAAAACCATTATGACTGTATCTTATTGGATGTCATGATGCCTGAAAAAGATGGAATGGAAGTATTGGAAGAACTGAGAATAGCTGAAAATCAAACACCTGTAATTTTGCTGACTGCAAAGGGGGAAGAATCCGACAGAGTTTCAGGATTCGAAACAGGTGCGGATGACTATATCGTTAAGCCATTCAGTCCGCGTGAAGTCGTATTGCGTGTGAAAGCATTATTGCGGCGTACAGGATCGTTTAACGGGGCATCCAGCACTGCCACGTCTAAGGATTTAGTTGTGTTCCCCCAGCTTACAATCGATCACGATGCTCATCGGGTTACTGCTGAAGGAAAAGAAGTCAGCTTAACACCAAAAGAGTACGAACTGTTGTATTTCTTAGCAAAAGCACCGGATAAAGTATTTGACCGCGAGCAATTGTTAAAAGAAGTATGGCACTACGAATTTTTCGGCGACCTCAGAACGGTTGACACACATGTAAAACGCTTAAGGGAAAAATTGAACAGAGTTTCTGAACGGGCTGCTAAAATGATTGTGACCGTTTGGGGTGTCGGCTATAAGTTTGAGGTTCCGACAGAATGAATCGAATATGGAACTCAATCGTCGGGAAGCTATGGGCAACCATATTGCTTCTCGTTTCATTTGTATTGTTTATTGTCACGGCACTGTTATTAGAGTTCTTTGATAATTTCCATACTCGGCAAGCAGAAGAAACGCTGGCACGAGAGGCTAAGACTGTCGGCAGTATTATTATCGATCACGAAAACGAATCGGCTATGAAACTTGTCGTCAATGATATTCTGAAAAACGGCACTCATGCAATGGTTGTCGGGGACAACGGTCAAGTTGCGTACTCCTTCCATGATGGTATGTCAAATGCTCAATCGATTGAAGAAAAGATTTTAAGTGATAAATTATTCAGCAAACGAAATGATGAGAACTCCTCTAAACAAATGATTCTTCCTTCATTATCTGAAAAAGAAGTTTCAGAACGCTATATTGTATCATCCACTCCATTACCAAATGAAGGTAAAGGTTATGTTGTTTTATACCAAAGCTTCGAAGCCATTCACGATACGACCAAATGGACAACTCATATTGTATTGCTATCTGCATTTATCGCGTTCATATTGACAACATTTTTCGCTTTCTTCCTTTCAACACGTATTACAAGACCTTTACGTCAAATGAAAGAAGCGGCATTTGAGTTATCTAAAGGAAATTTTGATGCTCGAATACCGGTGAAACAAAATGATGAAATTGGCCAGCTCTCTACAGCATTCAACCAAATGGGCCGCCAATTGAAATACAACGTGGAACTTATAAAACAGGATAAAGAACAATTATCGAGTATTTTAACGTCCATGACTGATGCGGTGATTACATTTAATCGGGATCATACGATCTTGCTTAGTAACCCGCAAGCTGAAAAAGTATTGCAGAAATGGTCATTAATCAATCAAGATTCAAAAGAATTGCTGCCTCCGGAAATCATTCATATGTTGGAACATGCCGTTATGTTCGCAGAAGAAGTAGATGCTGAATTAGAGCTGGGAAAACGGTTTTTTGTTGTTAGAATTAGTCCGCTTTACAGTAAAAATAGTATACGAGGCGCAGTAGCTGTTCTGCGGGATATGACTGAACAGCATCAGCTGGATAAATTGCGCTCAGACTTCATCGCGAATGTATCTCACGAACTAAGAACGCCAATCTCCATGCTTCAAGGGTATAGCGAGGCAATTTTAGATGGTGTTCCAGAGACGGTGGAAGAAAATCATGAAATGGTGAAAATTATTCATGACGAATCTCAGCGGATGGGAAGATTAGTGACAGATTTGCTTGATCTTGCCCGCATGGAATCCGGACATATGCGCTTGTACAAATCAGAGATGGCAGTCGTACCTTTTTTGGAACGGATGCGAAACAAATTCATGCAAGTTGCCAAAGATGCTAAAGTCGATTTGGAAGTGGAGCCAAACGGGACAGATACGTTGCATCTTCAAGCCGACGAAGATCGTATTGAACAGGTGTTTACCAATTTGATCGACAACGCAATTCGTCATACACCTGACGGAGGGCGTGTAAAACTTTCTGTTGAAAAATATCCGAAATCTGTTGCGATTTCTGTCATTGACACAGGGAGTGGAATACCTGAAGAAGATTTACCATTCGTTTTTGAACGTTTTTACAAAGCAGATAAGGCTCGCACACGAGGGAAAAGCGGTACTGGGCTAGGTCTTGCCATCGCAAAAAACATTGCGGAGTCTCATGGCGGGAGTATTAGTGCTAAAAGAGGTGGAAAAGAAGGCACGATCTTCACATGTATCTTGCCTCTTGAGTAAAATACGTGTAACTAATAAAAAAGTTAGCCGTCAACTTATGTGAACGAGGAGGATGATTGTGGACGACTCCGTATTTCATCATTTATATGAAACATATCATCATGATGTATTCAACTTCTTGACATACTTGACGAAAGACCGTCAGCTTGCAGAAGATTTGTCTCATGAAGTATATGTGAAAGCGATTCGTGCCTATTCCTCGTTCGAGGGACGGAGTAGCGAAAAAACATGGCTGTTTGCCATCGCCAAAAATGTATCCACAGATTACTTCCGAAAAAAAACAGTACGCAGTAAATATGACGCAACATTTTTTGATTGGGAAACAGATGAGATACAAGCAAAAGATAAGACACCAGAGCAACAATCGATTGACAAAGATGTGATGAAAGCGATTCTTGAAAATCTGGACACGTGTACAATCGACCAGCGTCTTGTCATCATTATGCGCTATTTCAATGACTTGTCGATTACAGATACAGCCGAAGTACTCGAATGGACAGAAGGAAAAGTGAAAACAACGCAGCATCGCGCATTGATAAGTTTAAGAAAAAAAGTGGCATTGGCAGAATTAGAGAGGGGGGAGCCGAGTGGATCAAGAACGAAAAGATGATGATTTGGAGAAACTCCTTCACTCTATGCCGAAAATAGAAGATACTCGTTCCAAAGATGAACTCCTGCGGCGGTTAAAAAACGACCAGCGGCTTACGGATATTTCAGTCACACCGGTACGCAAGAAAAGGCGCATCGTTCCCGTTATAGCGGCTGTTGCGGCGGTTTTACTCGTTGCGATATTAATCCCTTCTTTCCTAAACTCCATGAATTCAGGAAAACAATCAGCGGATCAAGCAATGCCGAAGAGTGATTCCAAGATAGCTCCAGCGGAGTCAATAGAAGAAGAGGTGGAGAACTTTTCGAGAGATGCTTCTTCAGAATCTGCCGCTTTAATGGGCGGGGCTTCGCAATATGCAGTTTTCCCTGCTGATTTGGATGGCGGTACTATAATGAATATTGGCTTGCAAGACGCACAAGCTGTCAGTATTCCTGTTTCTATACTTCTGACAAAAGAGGAATTAGAGTCCAAAGGATTAACGGTTTCCTCAACAGATCTGGAGTTGTACAATGCATTTGCTAAGGAGTTGGATGAACAATCTTTAGGTTTTGAACCCCTGCACCCAATAGATGCGATATTTACTGAAAATGGAGATCGCTTGAGTGTTTTCCTGAATGACAAGCGCGAATATGACTTTTCGGCTGCTAAACAAGAAGTGTTTCTGCATGCACTCATGCAAACGTTTCCTTCTTATCGCGAGATTAACATTTTAGATGCATCCGGGAACCCGGCGGAGTTTGACCAGGTTGGCCAGCTAGAGCCCGTCCACAAGCAAAGTGTTGAGTGGCACACGCCGTTTTACGTTTACCAGCAGGAAAATGGCCAGGAGTTGCTTTCGCCTGTCTCCATGGAGCAGGCTGGGTCGTTTGAAGAAGCTCTCCGCCTAATGCAGACGGCACCAAATGATTTGTTTGCTCCAACGATTCCTAAAGAGCTAAACTTCACTGTTAAGCTTGAGGATGGAATCGCAGAAGTGACATTCAGCGATACTGTCCAACTTGATTCGATGCCGATGAATGAAGCGAGTCGAATGATCGATGCGCTTTTGTTAACAGCTTCAAGTTTTGACGTTCAGTTAAAACTGAGTCATGTTGAACCGCTTGACTTCAATGGGTTGAATTTCAAAGAGACACTGCCGGAAGCAATAGGTTCAAATCTTTTGCCGTTCATTAATAAGTAATCGCAGTCTGTAAACATACAAGTTTACAGACTGTTTATTTTTCTGTATACTAATGGTGAAACAAAATATTGATTCATCTTCGGGGCAGGGTGTAATTCCCGACCGGCGGAAATGGAAGCGAAAGCTTTTTAGCCCGCGAGCTTAACAGCTGATTCCAGTGAGATTCTGGAGCCGACAGTATAGTCTGGATGGGAGAAGGTGAAGGCGAAGCCGTCTTTTTGTCTGTTAGACAACGGCTTATTTAAGTGCGAGCATTCTATTGGGTGCTAGTATCTTATTTAAACACGTCTACACACTCCCTTTAGCATGAATTTGCTGAAGGGTTTTTTTGTGAAGACAGGCGAAAGATTAGGCAGATCCTTTCCTCTTTGTGAAGTGAATCGCAAAAGGAGAGAGTAGTATGAATAGCAAGAAATTACGGGTGATGATTTTAGTCGCCATCTTAGGTAGCATTTCCACAGTCCTAATGCAGTTTAACTTCCCGCTACCAGCACTACCAGGTTTTTTGAAGATCGATTTTAGTGAAATACCCGCAGTATTAGCGGTGATGACGCTAGGACCGGTCGCAGGAATTCTTGTAGAGTTACTGAAGAACGTTCTCTACTGGTTCTTATCAGGAAGTCCGACAGGTGTACCTGTTGGGGAAATAGCTAATTTTGTGACTGGCGTATTGTTCATCATGCCGATCTACTTTATTTTCAACAAATTCCGTACCTCACGTGGCTTGACTGTGGGACTTATATCAGGCACGATTTCCATGGCAGTCGGCATGAGTCTGTTAAATTATCTAGTCTTCTTGCCAGCATACACGTATTTCTTAAATGCACCGCCAGTAACTGGAGACGGACTTTATACAATGATCGTCTTAGGTATCTTGCCGTTCAACCTCATTAAAGGTGCTATATTAATGGGGATCTCCTTACTGCTATTTAAAAGTATGCAGAATTGGATTTCTCAACAACATCGCAAATTATCAGTTTGAAATAGAAAAGCAGGCTACCCGCTAAAATGTGGGTAGCCTGTTTTTAGTCTTCATATTTAAGTGGATTGCCTTCGAATGGATCATCTGCAATTTTGATAGAGTCTGTTGGACATCCGTCAAATGCATCTTCAAGGTCCTCCAGCAGTTCTTCTGGAACTTCAGTATTTCCCATGTTATCATCGAGGATAACAAACGCAATTCCTTCATCATCATAATCATAAATATCAGGCGCTGCAGCTCCGCAAGCTCCACAAGCGATACATGTGTCCTGATCTACAATCGTAAACTTTCGAGTAGACATGTTCGTTCTCTCCTCTTTTCTTCGCACTAGCAACTAGGTACTTCATCCATTCTAAAACGGTTTTCTACAGTTTTCAACCTTTAACCACTAGAAAGTAGGGATTCTTCGTGAAGTTGAGTTCAATAATTTTAAAGATCACAGAAAAAATGGATGGGCAAAGGTCTTTGAATGCAAGTTTACATGTCTTGCGTGGAAAACGATCAGGGCAAACCCTTCAAGATGTAGATTATTTTTCAGTGAAACCGTATTTTTCAATTCTCCCTAAACTGTCTGATTCGACTTTTTCAGAAGCGATCACCGCACTTCTGCGAGCGGAATTGATCAATGAAACAGAGGGGCTCGTCACTGTCACAGGAAAAGGAAGGCAATTAGCCAAAGAGTTACGGGAGTATCACTTTGATGGGTGGCAATATCGAGGCAGGGAAGAAATCTTCTTTTTGCGATTACTTTTACTCGTACAAACCCTATCTCAGTTACGAAACTCTCAAAATTCCTTTTATCCAATCACGAATGATCGGAAAATCCAGCAGTTTGTGAAAAAGGTATTACGAAATCTGCAGGACACACGTCAAAATAGCGCGCGCTCATTTGCAGAGGAGCTGCTCCTTGCTCTGGAAATGACGGGAATATCCGACCTTCAAGCATCTTTGCTTACTCACCGTTTAACTGGCGCAGAAGCAACAGGATGGACGTGGGAACAGCTTGAGGAATGTACAGGGGAAGAAGCCGATAGTTTACAACTGGAATTTCTAGAAGCGATTCATCGATTAATTACTGTATCGGAATGCGAAAAAGCTGCAGAAACCCTGCCGATTTTAAATCAGCTTGCGAATGGTATACGTATTGAATCGCCGCTAACAGATTCCACGGCTATTACAAAGAGGTTATTTGACCAGGGATTACATATAGAAGAAATAGCATTAGTTCGGCAGTTAAAGGTAAATACGATAGAGGATCACATTACAGAAATTGCAACAAATGATGATAACTTTCCGATCCTGAGGTTTGTAGATCAGGCAGATATACAAGCGGTTCAGCAAGAAATTAAAAAGAATGATGTGAAAAGACTGCGGGTATTAAAAGAAAAGTTTCCCCTTTTATCCTATTTTCAACTGCGTCTCATTTTAAGTACAACAAAAGGAGAGCTCGTGTAATGGATCTTCATCATGAACTAAAAAAGCGATTCGGATTTGATGAATTCCGTCCAGGTCAAGAAGACGTCATTCGCTCTATATTGAAACGGAACGACACAATTGCCATATTGCCAACGGGCATGGGGAAGTCGTTATGCTACCAGCTGCCGGGTCAACTACAGGATGGACTGGTGCTCATCGTTTCACCTCTCGTTTCCTTAATGGAAGATCAAGTGGCTAGTATTCGAAAAAGAGGAGAAAAACGTGTTGCAGCAGTGAATTCATTTCTATCATCGGAACAAAGAAAATACTTATTCGATGAAATCCATACGATTAAATACTTATTTGTTTCACCTGAAATGATCAACCGTCCGGATATGACGAATTTTCTAATGAGATTACCGATTTCAATTCTGGTGGTGGACGAAGCCCATTGTATTTCTCAGTGGGGATTCGACTTCCGACCTGACTATTTGCGATTGGGAGAGTTCATCCGCTTAGCGGGAAATCCCCCGGTTCTCGCGTTAACTGCTACTGCTGATGCAAAAGTAGAAGCAGATATTATACACTACTTACATATGTCTAACCCGAATGTAATCCGTCAATCATTAGACCGGCCGAACTTAACGTATACAGTTCAACAACTGGAAATGGAAGCCGATAAAACAACTTGGCTGAAACAACGATTGGCAACAACTAAGGGTCCTGGGATTATTTATGTTTCTTCGAGGAAGCGTGCTGAAGAGCTGACACATATACTTCAACAGGAAGGGATCTTAATTGCTTCTTACCATGCTGGAAAAGAAGCGGGAGACCGGAACATTATTCAACAGCAGTTTTTGACAGGGGAGTTGTCCTGGATCTGTGCAACGAATGCTTTCGGTATGGGCGTGCACAAAGATGATATCCGTCAGGTTATTCATGACCAAATGTCTGCTTCTGCAGCGGCGTATGTTCAGGAAGCGGGCCGTGCGGGTAGAGATGGTAAACCTTCCAGTGCTGTCTTATTATATGTAACGGATGATGAGCAGAAAGTTCGCTTTATCGTACAAAGGGACCTGCCAGATGAGCCGCAAGTCCATCACTTTGTCTCGATGAGGGCATCTGGTGAGTCAGTGGAATCATCGGCAGAGCTTGCTGGTATTTCTGAAACGAGCTCAAGACTGATTCAATATTACCTGGAAACACTTTCGGTTGAAGATGTTCTTAAAACGTTCACAAAGTTAAAGTATGACAAAGAAGAGAAGTTAAGAGAAATGATTGCCTATGTCCATGCAAAAACCTGTTTACGTGCACAATTACTCTCTTATTTTGATGAAATATCACAGGAACAGCACGATTCATGCTGTTCCGTATGCGGTACAGCTCAGGATAGCTGGCTTTTAAGTAACGAGAGCAACGGGAATCAGAGAAGACTTCTGCATTGGGAGGAGAGAATTCGACTATTGCTTTGTTAGGAGGCCGGATTGCCGTTTACTTTTGCGACAAAATTCGTCATAATAAAGATATAGTAATAGGGGATAGGAGAATGCCACTATGACAAAAAGTGACTATAACTCAGAGTTCGAAGATAATAGAAAAGAGATTGATTTGGATGACGATACTAAAGATGATCTTCCCTCTCGCGTAAAACTGCGTCAGAATAAGAATGGGACACCTAAGCGTAAAAAGAAAGAATCACGCAAAGGACTAACTTTGATCAATATTATTCTAGTGCTCTTCACACTTATACCGATTGGAATATTTGTGTATGTTCTTTCGGATTTGTATAATCCTAAAGAGGATTCAAACGTCAAGATTGACTCGCCGGACGTGACATATGAACTTGGTTCAAGTCAGTCACCGAATTCTTCTAACGATGTGACCGCCGATTCCAATGGAAGTAAAGAAGATGATGATTTAAAAGCGGAGGAAGACGCTGAAAAAGAGGTGCCTGGTAGTTCTGAAACCCCGGAAAAGAAGCCTGTTGCAAAACCGAAACCAGAACCTAAGCCAGAACCTAAGCCAGATCCGAAACCGGATGCAAAACCAGAATCCAAACCGGATCCTAAGCCGGAAACAAAACCAGACCCAAAACCAGACCCAAAACCAGAAGTTAAGCCAGTCGGGAAATCACATACCGTTCAACCGAACGAAACACTTTATCGAATTTCTGTGAATTATTATGGGTCAGGCAGCGGAGTAGAAAAAATCAAAGCTGCTAACGGGTTAGCATCAAATTCAATCAGCGTTGGACAGACGCTGGTTATTCCTTAATTACAAATTTCGAAAAGGCAAAGTACGCTGACTTTGCCTTTTTCATATGGCAGGTGAATGTATGAAAATTTTCTGGATTGGTATTCGTGCGCTGTTCATTTGTCTAAGCATATTGTTGGGAAGTATGTTTTACAGTGCTCATCGTATTTCTTTAAAGACCCATCGCATGAAGGTGAAGTCCGTACCGGAGAACGATGCGGAACTTACTGTGTTTTTCATAAGTGATGTGCACCGGAGACGGATACCGAAAAAATTATTGAATAAAGTACAATCCAGAGGTGGTTCAGTGGATCTCGTTATTATTGGCGGTGATGTCGCTGAGAAAGGCGTCCCTTCAGATCGAGTGAAAAATAATGTTGAAAAACTATCCTCCTTAGGTCCGGTTTACTATGTTTGGGGCAACAACGATCGCGAAATAGGAGAATGTGCAATTCGGGATATTATCGCTGCTGTTGGAGGGATTGTACTTGACAATAAAAGTGTTCGTATTCCTGGACATCCTGATTGGATTATCAGTGGTGCCGATGATCCTTCAAGCGGAAATACAAACTTGAAAAAAGCTGTAGTTTTTGAACAAGACTATACCTATCAGCTTGTAGCGGTTCATAATCCCTCGCTGTTCAATAAAATTCTGCGACTATCCAAACCCGAGCTTCTAGTAGGAGGTCATACGCATGGCGGTCAAATTCGTTTCGGCCCTTTCGGGATGCAGCCTAGAGGGGAATTTAAAGATCATGGCGAGCATGCACAACTAATTAGCAACGGATTTGGAACCACATTAGTCCCATTGCGATTTGGTGCTCCGCCAGAAACGCACTTAATAACAATTCAGTATAAAAAAAGGAGTGGAGAAAGCTGATATGCTTAAAACGGATGCAATTATTATAGGGGCAGGACCTTGTGGATTATCTGCTGCTATCCATTTACAACGGTTAGGTCTAGAGGTACTGCTTATTGAAAAAGGAAGTATTGTTAACTCGATACATCGTTATCCAACGCATCAGACATTTTTTAGTTCGAGCATGAAATTATCAATTGGCAATATTCCGTTTATCACCGCGAAAGATAAACCTCAACGCAATGATGCGTTAGTATACTATCGAACAGTTGCTGAGCTGGAACAATTGACGATTAACAGCGATGAGACAGTTCTATCGGTAGAAAAGAAAAATAATGTGTTTCATCTTAGAACGGATAAGACAGAATATGAAACATCATACGTTGTTGCAGCGACAGGTTATTATGACCAGCCGAACCGTCTTGAAGCAGTCGGTGCAGATTTACCGCACGTTCATCACTATTTCAAGGAAGGACATCCTTACTTCCAAAAAAATGTAGTAGTTATTGGCGGTAAAAACTCTGCCGTCGACGCTGCACTGGAACTTGAACGCGCCGGAGCTAACGTGACCGTCGTATATCGCGGATCCTCCTATTCACCAAGTGTGAAACCTTGGATTTTACCGGGATTTGAAAGCTTGGTGAACAACGGCAAAATCAGAATGATTTTCCAAGCGTCGGTTGATGAGATTACAAGTGAAACTGTCCGTATTCGTTCAGGAGCAGGGATGGAAGTAATCCCGTCTGATGCCGTATTTGCTATGATTGGTTATCATCCGGACTATAACCTTTTAGGGAGTATGGGAATCCAGTTGGAACAGGATAGCGGGTGTCCGATATTTAACGAAGAAACGATGGAAACTTCAGTTGAAGGTCTGTATATTGCAGGTGTAATTGCTGCTGGTAATAACGCTAATTCAATTTTTATTGAGAATGGCCGCCATCACGGTGAAGCAATCGCATATTCAATATCCGAAAAAATGAAAGCAAAGTGTTAACAGAACAGGTAATTCTTTCTGTATTTGTGATATAATCACCCTGATTGGGGGTGCGAAGCTTGATAATTTTGTTTACTGTTGCAATCGCTCCGTCACTGGCATTATTCAGTTATCTTTATTTGAGAAAAGAAATTTCAAGAGAACCTTCGCGCACTCTTTTTCAAGCATTTGTTTACGGAGCGGTCATGACATTTCCAATCTTGTTCATTCAACATGTTTTTGAACAGGAGCAAGTCTTCTCAAATGAATTTTTACAGAATACGGTGTTTACGGGCGCTTTAGAAGAATTTTTCAAATGGCTGATTTTATTAGTCTTTGTATATAAAAACTTTGAGTTTGACGATGCCTACGATGGAATTCTTTTTGGAGCGAGTGTATCCCTGGGATTCGCAACAGTTGAAAATATCTTGTTTTTGTTCACTTTTGGTTTAGATACAGCTTTTATTCGTGCGTTATTACCGGTTTCCAGCCATGCGTTGTTTGGAGTGGTTATGGGGTATTATTTTGGGAAATCTAAATTTGCAGTTTTAACAAGTAAAAAGTGGAACTTAGCCATTGCGCTTATTTTCCCTTTTCTATTACATGTTACGTACAATACGATCTTGGAAATTCATGATTTATGGGTATATTTAATGATTCCTTTCATGCTTTTTTTATGGTGGTTTGGACTAACCAGAGTGAAGTATGCGCACGTTTTTGCAATGAGACAATTTCAAAAGAGATCAAGATGAGACCATCCGTACCTATCGGGTGGTTTTTTTTATGCCTTCATGCAGCAATTTGTCATAAATCCAGTAATTTAGGACAGTCTAAGTGTACTAGCAGATTGACTGGAGGAAATGACATGAACAAAACAGTACGCACCTTGTTAATTGGCTTTTTCTTATTTGCAGGAATTCAATTGTCAATTTCAATTGATTCCCATGCTTTTACAGACCGGGAACTTGCAAAAGGGACGAAAGGAGATGATGTTATTGAACTTCAAGCAAGACTTCAATACATCGGATTCTTTAAAGGGAAAATAGATGGGAACTTTGGATATCAAACGTATTGGGCATTGAGGGAATTTCAAGAGAAGTATGGAATGCCGATTGACGGAATCGCGGGATCTAAAACGAAAAAGAAGTTAACGTCGGTATCTTCGTATGATAAAAAGTTTGTCATGGACAACATAAACAAGGGCAAGGAATTTACCCACTATGGAGGCAAGCCTTTGTCGTCACAAGTTAAAGGCGGAACAGCAGTTAAAAAACCGAATACACAAGTTCCTTCCAAATATAGCGGGGACGATTTAAAACTGTTGGCAAATGCTGTATATGGTGAGTCCCGTGGCGAACCTTATGAAGGCCAAGTTGCAGTTGCCGCGGTTATTTTAAATCGTATTGAACATCCTGACTTCCCCAATACAGTTGGTGGAGTGATTTTCCAGCCGGGTGCTTTTACAGCGGTTTCAGATGGACAAATATGGCTGGAACCAAATGAAAGAGCGAAAGAAGCAGTAATTGACGCTATGAATGGCTGGGATCCTTCTGAAAACGCAATTTATTACTTTAATCCTGTGACAGCAACGAGTAAATGGATTTGGTCGCGTCCTCAAATCAAGAAAATAGGGATGCATGTTTTTTGTGACTAAAGAAAACTTATTTCCTGAATCCCTACCCATAACTTTTACAGAAAGCAGGTGCAGTACGTACTTATGAAAAAAATAATATTTCTCGCTGTATTCGCGATTGTTTCGTTATCTGCGTATTCCTATTCAATAGCTGGTCAAAATAAGGATTTGCAAAATGCGCTGTCCGTTCAATATGCCAAAAACATATCCGATGCCTCCTCTAAATTGCGTGACCTGGACGAGGCCGTTAAGAAAACGTTGCTATTCAATGAAGGAAAGGGTGATCTTGAGGCTCGTGAGGATATTTGGAGATTATCTTCTGATATTCAACAATCAGTCGCATCACTGCCTCTAGATCAACGATTTTCGACAACATGGATGAACTACTTAGGACGATTAGGAAAGTTCTCGAAAGAAGGGGATGAACGCACGGATCCTGCCGAGTTCCACAAAGTCATGGATCGTGCTTCAGAAAATATCGAAAGTCTTTCTGACCAATGGTCGATCGCAACCGCTGATATGGCAAGTGGTAATCTTTCAATGGCAGAATGGCAAGACCGGCTGGATGGGGAGAAAGCGACTTTTGACTGGAAAGGGTTAAGTGCCTCCATTCAGCAGTATACAGAAAGTGATTTTCCACTTACTGCGAGTGAATCTGACGCATTGAAGAAAAAGGAATTGAAACATATTAAAGATCCAAAGGTCTCAAAAGAGGAAGCGCTAAGCAAGTTCAAAAAACTATTTCCGGACGTATCTAAACAAGTCATTGACACAACAGAGAGTAAGCCTGGTGCGGCCTATCCGTTTTACCATATTCGATTTGCCGACCAAGACTCAATAGGCTATATCGATATTACACAAAAAGGAGGTCATATCCTATCCTTCCTGACAGAGCGTCCTGCGGGCTTGGGTAAAATGGAGTTGGAGAGTGTTCGTGCGCGTGTCGAAACGTTTCTAAAAGATTCAGGATATACAGATGTGGTGTATGAAGAAGTTCGAGAAAATGATACAGCATTCCATTTTGTGTATACACGAGTGGAAAAGATGCATCAGGCAAAAGTGTTATCAGATACGATTCAGGTCAAAGCAGCTAAAGAAGACGGCCGTATTCTGGGTCTCAACGCAGCGGAGTATATTCGGAAAGAGCAACTTAAAGATCAGCCGATGATAAAAATCAATTGGAAGACCTTTTTCCATCAAAACGTAAAAGTAAATAAGCAAGACCTGGTTTACGTTGAAAATGAACACGGAATCCAACGCCTCGCATATGCTTTAACAGTCACATTGGAAGAAAATGAGCAAGTCGGCACGTATGTCGTTTTGGTGGATACAGAAACTAAAGATGTCATCAGAACCGAAAAGCAAGCGTAAATAAGGATTGGAAATTCCCGGTTATCGTGTCATAATACTAGTATGAACTCATGACGGGTGGCGGTTATATGAAGCTTGCACTAGGGACTACAATCACAATAGACAAGGATTACACTGAAGAGGTCGAGAAATTTAAAAGTCGTGTCGTAGATATCGGGAAAGATTGTGTAATGATCGATTATCCCACTCATCTTGAAACAGGAAGAACAGCATTTTTCATCGACGGCACACAGCTTCTGGTCTCTTTTGTTGACGAATTGAAAATGGCTTATGTCTTTAAGACAGAGGTAATGGGAAGACTGAACCGAGGAATTCCGATGCTTCAGCTCACGTATCCCGGAGATACGGAATTGATTAAAATCCAGCGCAGGGAATTTGTACGTGTAGATTCTCCTTTGGATGTAGCAGTTGATAAAGACGGCGATATTCATCAACTTGTTGCGGAAGATATTAGTGCAGGCGGTATGGCGGTCAATTTGGCGAAATCGAATTTTGAAGAAGATGATATCGTAAAGTTGACAATCGTCCTTCCATACGCGAATAATTCGATAAAATATGTGCGGGTGAATGCGAGAATTGTTCGGATTTGGGAGAAAGATGGCCGTCGCATCGCATCGATGCAGTTTGACCAGATTGATCAAGAATCTCGTCAGCAAGTCATTCGCCTGTGTTTTGAACGACAATTGAAAAAACGGAACGAATAGGAAAAGGTCTTTGCAAATAAGACTTTTTCTTTTTCGCTGTGGTACAATGTTCTCGAATTGAGTACGGGGGTAGTGGATATGGATAAAGGTATACAAATCGCAATAGACGGACCTGCTGCGGCGGGTAAAAGTACAATTGCAAAAATAACAGCAACAAAATTGGGCTATACATACATCGATACGGGTGCAATGTACCGTGCTCTGACATATAAAGCATTGGAAGAGCATATAGATGTATATGACGATGACGCTCTCACTCGTTTATTGGAGCGAATCGTCATTGAACTAACACCTACGGAAGAAGGACAAATTGTGCGGGTGGACGGAGAGGATATTACAGAAGCCATTCGTTCACAGGAAGTGACATCAAACGTCTCTGCGACGGCGGCGCAGCCGCATGTCAGAGAGCTGATGGTGGAAAAACAACGCCTTTTGGCTAATTCTAAAGGTGTTGTAATGGACGGAAGAGATATTGGAACGGCAGTATTGCCGAACGCTGAACTGAAAATCTTCATGACTGCATCCGTTGAAGAACGTGCTGAAAGACGTTTTGCCGAGAATACAAAAAGAGGCATCAATCGTTCAATGGAGGAACTTTGCCAAGATATTGCGGATCGGGACAAAGCGGATACAGAGCGTATTGCATCTCCATTGAAACAAGCAAGTGATGCCATTTTTATCGATACAACATCTATGAGCATTGAACAAGTTGCAGATGAAATTATTCGGCATGCGGAAGAGAGGAAACGACCATGAATCTATACCCTCTTGGAAAAGTATTGTGTACTGCAGTATTAAAGCCGTTTTATCGGATTAAGGTAATCGGTCAAGAGAATTTCCCTAAAGAGCAAGGTGTTCTTTTGTGTACGAACCATATCGATAATTTAGATCCGCCTGTTGTTGGCTTGACCGCACCGCGTCCTGTACACTTCATGGCAAAAGAAGAACTCTTCCAGCTGCCTGTCTTGAAGGCAGTTCTGCCTAATGTGAACGCATTCCCTGTAAAACGCGGACTCAGTGACCGGCAGGCCATCCGCAAAGCACTTGAATTACTTCGCTCTGGACAAGTAGTTGGAATGTTTCCTGAAGGTACGAGGAGTAAAACTGGTGAATTAGGGAAAGGATTAACAGGGGCAGGTTTTTTTGCACTTAAAGGAGATGCGTTAGTCATGCCGTGTGCGATTATCGGTCCTTATCGTCCATTCAAACAACTTAAAGTGATCTACGGGGAACCGATTGACATGACACCTATGCGTGAACGTAAAGCTTCTGCGGAAGAAGCGACAGAAGCGATAATGGACGCTATCCAAAAGCTTATAGAAAAAAATTCCTAACAAATAAGTTCAATTTTTTGTTTTTGTGGGTATATTCCAATAGTATAGAACTATGATCAATATGGAGGAGGACTACATATGACTGAAGAGATGAATGTAGAAGCTATGGACGGATATAACGAAGGAGATCGCGTGACAGGTAAAGTAACAAAAATTGAAGACAAATCTGTCACTGTAGAAATTTCTGGAGCACCATTTGACGGCGTGATTCCAATCAGTGAATTATCTAGTCTTCACATTGAAACAGCATCAGACGCAGTAAAAGAAGGCGATGAGCTTGAACTTTCTATCATTAAAGTTGAAGATAATACGTTCGTATTATCCAAACGTAAAGTGGATGCGGAAGATGCTTGGGATACATTAGAAGAGCAATTTAATAACTCTGTCACAATTACAACTGAAGTGAAAGATGTTGTAAAAGGCGGTTTAGTAGTCGATTTGGGAGTTCGCGGATTCATCCCAGCATCGTTAGTTGAAGATCACTTTGTTGAATCATTTGAAGATTATAAAGGACGTACTATGGACTTTAAAATTGTGGAAATGGACAAAGAGAAAAACCGTTTAATTTTATCTCATCGTGCAGTTATTCAGGAAGAGAAGTCTTCTAAAAAAGAAGAGATTCTGGCTAATCTTCACGAAGGGGACGTACTGGAAGGAACTGTACAGCGAATCGCTTCGTTTGGTGCGTTTGTAGATTTAGGCGGGGTGGACGGTTTAGTACACATTTCACAAATCGCGCATGGTCATGTCGAAAAAGTTTCAGATGTCCTAAAAGAAGGCGACAAAGTCGAAGTGAAAATTTTAGCTGTCGATCGTGATTCTGAAAGAATCAGTCTTTCTATCAAAGACACGTTAGCTGGACCGTGGGAAGGAATTGAAGACAAAGCTCCTAAAGGTGCAGTTCTCCAAGGGACTGTAAAACGCCTTGTTTCCTACGGCGCTTTTGTCGAAGTATTTCCTGGGGTCGAAGGTCTTGTGCACATTTCAAGAATTTCACACGACCACATTGGCACGCCTAACGAAGTACTGTCTGAAGGACAAAGCGTAGAAGTTAAAGTATTGGATGTCAATCCTAACGACAAACGTCTATCCTTGAGCATTAAAGATTTGACTGATAAAGAAGAAGACACATATGATGGCTACGAAATGCCTGAAGAGCCATCTGGTTTCTCAATCAGTGATGTCATCGGAGATCAGTTAAAAAAGTTCTCTAACTAATAAGGTTCGCCAACCTGTAACAACTGCAAAGAAAGAGATGGCTCTTTTTAGAGCGCCATCTCTTTTTTTTGTGTATAATATGCAGAAGATAGCTTGGAAGGATGAATGACTAATGAGTAAACCAACAGTAGCCATCGTAGGACGTCCGAATGTCGGCAAGTCCACGATTTTTAACAGAATTGTCGGAGAACGTATATCGATTGTAGAAGATGTTGCAGGCGTAACAAGAGATCGAATTTATAGTGCAGCGGATTGGCTGTCACACGATTTTAATTTAATCGACACAGGCGGAATTGATATTGGGGATGAACCATTTCTAGTACAAATTCGTTTACAGGCTGAAATTGCAATTGAAGAAGCAGACGTAATCATTTTCCTTACTAACGGAAGAGAAGGGGTTACGGATGCGGATGAGCAAGTTGCGAAGATTTTGTATAAAACGAAAAAACCGGTAGTTCTTGCTGTCAATAAAGTGGACAACCCAGAAATGAAAGACATGATTTATGATTTCTATTCACTCGGTTTTGGCGATCCGTATCCAATTTCAGGTGCACATGGTCTTGGTCTTGGAGATCTTTTAGATACCGTAGCAGAGAACTTCCCTGATCCTTCAGAAGAAGAAATTGAAGATGATGTGATTCGTTTTTCTTTAATTGGACGGCCGAACGTAGGGAAATCCTCGCTTGTCAATGCATTGCTCGGAGAAGACCGGGTAATTGTCAGTGATGTTGCAGGCACTACCACGGATGCAATTGACTCTTCTTATGAATACGAAGGACAGAAATTCAAAATTATTGATACTGCAGGAATGCGGAAAAAAGGTAAAGTGTACGAGAATACAGAAAAATACAGTGTCTTGCGCGCCTTAAAAGCCATTGATCGCTCTGATGTGGTATTGATCGTCATTAATGGTGAGGAAGGTATCCGCGAGCAGGATAAACGAATTGCCGGGTACGCTGAAGAAGCCGGTAAAGGTATTCTCTTCGTAGTGAATAAGTGGGATGCACTTGAAAAAGATGAAAAAACGATGAATCGTTTTAATGAAGATATCCGTAAGAACTTCTTGTTCTTGGACTATGCGCCGATTGCTTATGTATCTGCAAAAACAAAACAGCGGGTCCGATCATTGTTTGATTTAATCGTAAATATTAGTGAAAATCATTCGATGCGTATTCAGTCAAGTGTCTTGAACGAAGTAATTGAAGATGCGATTGCTAGAAATCCTGCCCCAACAGACAAAGGGAAGCGTCTTCGCATTTATTATTCAACACAGGTTGCTGTCAGACCGCCTGCATTTGTCGTGTTTGTGAACGACACAGAACTGATGCACTTTTCGTATGAACGATTCCTGCGCAATCGTTTGCGCGAGTCTTTCGGATTTGAAGGGACGCCGATTCGGATTATTACTCGGGCTAGAAGTTAACGAAACTGTGGGAAAGGATGAGGAATCTTGAAAAAAGTCTCTGTAATTGGTGCGGGAAGCTGGGGAACTGCCCTTGCTTTTGTTCTTGCTGAAAACCGACATGACTGTCTGATTTGGGGAAGAAGACAAGAACAGACGGATGAGATAAACGAACAGCATACCAACCAAGCTTACTTGAAAAACTGTAAACTGCCTGAATCCTTGAAAGCCAGTTCGAATCTTGAACAGGTAGTTGAGCATGCAGACATACTTATAGTTGCAGTTCCGACAAAAGGTATGCGGGAAATAGGATCACAATTGAACGATCTTATCCAGCAGCCGAAACTGATTGTCCATGTTTCGAAAGGGATTGAACCGGACACGCTTAAGCGGATTACTGAAATGCTTGCGGAAGAAATTCGTCCTGAAGCACGTAAAGGGCTTGTTGTGCTTTCTGGACCATCTCATGCTGAAGAAGTAGTACTGCGTCACCCTACGACTGTAACAGTGGCTTCAGAAGATACACGTGCAGCAGAAGAGATTCAAACCCTATTCATGAATTCCTTCTTCCGAGTGTATACCAACGAAGACGTTCTTGGCGTTGAGCTGGGCGGTGCATTGAAGAATGTAATTGCATTGGCTGCGGGAATTACTGACGGTTTAGACTACGGCGACAACGCAAAAGCAGCTCTAATCACACGGGGACTAGCAGAAATTACTCGTCTTGGTGTCAAAATGGGTGCAAATCCTGTGACGTTTGCGGGTTTAGCTGGAATGGGCGACTTGATTGTCACAGCGAATAGTGTCCATTCACGCAACTGGAAAGCAGGAAATATGCTTGGAAAAGGTCATTCGTTAGAAGAAGTGACAGAGGGCATGGGGATGGTAATTGAAGGTGTGCGTACAACTAAAGCCGCTCATCAACTCGCTAAGCGGTATGACGTTTCTATGCCGCTTACGGAAGCTTTATACTCTGTATTATTTGAGGGGCACGAACCTAAAGAGGCAGTAGATTGGTTAATGAATCGCGGGAAAAAGAAGGAAACTGATGATTTTTCTAATTAATTCTGCATACCTGCCATGCAGGTTCACTTATACACAAGTATAAATTTACGATTGGAAGGAATGACGTACTTTGTCCTCGTTGGATAAAATGTGGCTGTCTTTTTATGCCATGGGTTTCATGATGATCTCAATGGGGCTCATTCATGTCAGCCGTACCAAATTAACAAATAAGCTTCTTAAAATAGGTTTTGCTGTCATTGCCTATGGGTTACTGATTTTCTCTTTCTTTGCTATGATCTACCTTGTCTTTAACGGACCTACAGGAGGCGCATAAAGCTATGAATAAAGTATTGCTGCTCCCTATAGTTGTGATTGTTTCGCTTCTCTTGGCAGGGTGCATGTACCCTCAAGATGAAATGGAAAGCAAACAAAGACCTTATGAAGATCAATTGGATACTGTACAAAAAGCAGTCGATACGTATCAAGAACAATCAGATGGATTATTGCCGATAAAGACTCGCGATATGAATACTGATCAATATATTAAATACCCAATCGATTTTACGGAAATTGTTCCTTCTTTGACAGAAAAGATTCCATCAAATGCTTATGAACAAGGCGGTATCTATCAATACGTACTAATGGATGTAGAAGAAAATCCTACCGTGAAACTCGTAGATTTGCGTGTTGCAGAGCGAATCCGGGAATTAATTTTACGGAAAACGGTTAATGGGGTACTGCCTTTTAAAGATCCGGTTCAAGAAGGGGCAAACGTCTATGAAGTAGATTTCGAAAAAATGGGGCTGAAGAAACCATTGACTGTTGAAAGTCCTTATTCTGATGCGAATTTGCCGCTTGTGGTCGGAGGAGATGGCAAGTTCTATATCGATTACTCGATTGACTTGAATCGTATTTTGTCGCAAGAAAATCCATCTGTTAAGCCGGGAGAGGACATCCGTTACTTGCTTGCGGACAATTATCCTATTCTTCCTGCCTATTCATTACCGTATACAGTGGACGAAAATAATGAACCTGTTTTCATGAAATCGTCTAACTGAACAAAAACGTTTCGTGCTTTTATGCATGAAACGTTTTTTGTTTTCATAAACTACTATGCGTAGAAAAGGAGGACGATGGAAATGAAAGAAGAACTATATGAAAACTTAGCGAGACGAACGGATGGCGATATTTATATCGGAGTGGTAGGTCCTGTTCGTGTCGGAAAATCCACTTTTGTTAAACGGGTTATGGAAGAAGTAGTTATCCCCAATATGAGTGAGCAGGCAGACCGGACTCGTGCGCAAGATGAGCTTCCACAAAGCTCTCCAGGCCCAGTCATTATGACGGCTGAACCGAAATTTGTGCCAGCACAAGGAACCGCAGTTTCAATTGGAGATGGCGAACTCTCTTTTCAAATTCGATTGGCAGACTGTGTAGGTTATGTGATTGACGGTGTGAAGGGCTACGAGGATGAGGATGGACCTAAATACGTCCATACCCCGTGGCATAATGAACCGATTCCATTTGAAGAAGCAGCCCGTATTGGAACCGATAAGGTCATTCGGGATCATTCGACTATTGGGATTTTGTTAACAACAGACGGAACAGTAAATAATATTCCGAGAGCTTCGGCTGAGGCCGCGGAAACTGAAATTGTATCAAAACTTAAGGAAATCGGTAAGCCGTTTGTCATTGTGCTGAACTCCAAAATGCCGGCACATGAGAAGACGGTTCAACTGAAACAGAAACTACAAGAGGAACATGGAGTCCCTGTCATTGCGATTAGTGCAGATCAATTAAATGCCCAGGAAATTCAGCTGATTTTAAAGGAAGCTCTATATGAATTCCCAATCACTCATATCGATCTTCAAAAACCAGACTGGATGGATGTGTTAGGGTCAGAGCATTATTTGAATGCAAATATTGATGAAATAATTAATGAAGGGTTTCTGGAAGCATCCAAAATCCGCAAGGTCCAGCAACTTGCAGAACGTCTGAATGAAGAGGATTATATTAAATCCGCTGAAGTTATTGAAGTAGATGCAGGCAAAGGCCGGGCCATCCTCGATTTGAAAATCGATGAACAAACCTACTTGGGTGTTTGTGAGTCATACATGGACACTGAGATGAAAACAAAGAAAGATTGGCTGGTGTTCATCCAAGAAGCGGTCAAAGCCAAAAAATCTTATGATATGTTTGCAGAGGCAATTGAGACTGCGAAACAGGATGGATATGGTGTAGCGCTGCCAACAATTGCTGACTTCCAGCCGACACAGCCTGAACTGATCAAGCAAGATTCATTTTACGGAGTGCGCATGAAAGCGACAGCTCCAGCTTTACACGTAATTCGCATTGACATGGAGGCAGAATTCGCTCCTCTCATCGGATCAGAGTTCCATAGTCATCATTTGTTGAAAGAGTTGAAGAATGCCTACTTACATGATCGTGACGCGCTTTGGGAGACTCAATTGTTTGGAACACCTCTACATGAGGTGTTAAAAGAAAGTATTCGATTCAAGACATCTGCGGTACCTAATAGTGCTCGACGAAGACTGCGCGAGACTATCGAAAAGATGGTGAATGAAGGGAATAAAGGTATGGTGACGTTCATCGTCTAACGTGTAAAGATCCGTCTACAGCGGGTCTTTTTTCTGTTTTTGGGATAACTAAGCAATAATCAGATCACAATATTGTTGCACGGCAGAAATGGTTATGTTACTCTTTTTACAGTGTTAAAGAGGTTTACCAATGTTTGAGAGGAGGTGAACGAGATGAACAAAACTGAATTGATCAACTCCGTAGCAGAAGCAGCAGGTCTTTCTAAGAAAGATGCAACAAAAGCTGTTGAAACTGTTTTCGAAACAATCCAAGACGCTCTTTCAAAGGGTGAGAAGGTACAATTGATCGGCTTCGGTAACTTCGAAGTACGTGAGCGTGCTGCTCGTAAAGGCCGTAACCCTCAATCTGGAGAAGAAATTGAAATCGCAGCTAGCAAAGTTCCTGCATTCAAAGCAGGTAAAGCATTGAAAGATGCTGTAAAGTGAGTTCAATTACATAGAAGCTCGTCAGATGTCCTTAACGGATAAGCTGGCGGGCTTCTTTCCGTTTTACAGGTAAAATATTATCAGAGCCATCAACTGTACTGAACGCCGGGAGTATGCTACTATTTTGAAAGACTAGATGTGCATCAGAGGAGGTTCCACCGATGGAAGATGTGAATGTGGAAAAAATAGAACAGGCGGTCACGATGATCCTCGAGGCGATTGGTGAAGATCCAGAACGCGAAGGATTGTTGGAAACACCAAAGCGCGTTGCAAAAATGTATGCTGAAGTATTCGAGGGTATGAAGGATGATCCCCGTATGTACTTTGAAACCGTTTTTCATGAACAGCATGAAGAAGTAGTGCTGGTAAAAGATATTCCTTTTTATTCAATGTGTGAGCACCATCTCGTTCCATTTTTCGGTGTTGCCCATATTGCATACATACCTCGTGACGGTGTTGTGGCGGGACTCAGTAAATTAGCGAGAGCGGTTGAATCCACTGCTAAGCGTCCACAGCTGCAAGAACGAATCACGACAACGGTTGCAGACGCTATGATGGAGATGCTGAAGCCGCTCGGTGTTTACGTCATCATAGAAGCTGAGCATATGTGCATGACGATGCGAGGGATTAAAAAGCCAGGTTCGAAAACAATTACGACTGCAGCAAGAGGAATTTACGAACACGACGATGTAAAACGGTCGGAAATTCTTTCACTCGTAAAGTAAGGTCCCGCTCCTTTGCGGATCGCTGTTTAACTATGATATGATAGGTAAGATATGAAAGACGGGAGAGAGAACTATGACTGCACCAGATTACATCGTCATTAAAGCAAAAGAAGATGGTGTCAGTGTTATCGGGTTAACCCGTGGAAACGACACGAAATTCCACCATACGGAAAAACTTGACTGTGGAGAAGTGATGATTGCCCAGTTTACGGAACACACATCCGCTATGAAAATCCGTGGGAGTGCAGAGATAACAACTGCGCACGGGGTTGTCTCCAGTGAAGAGAGAGCATAACAGCAACCTGCATCGTTCACTTGTTAGATGCCTTGGAATGGAGAAACGGTGATGAATAAACACGATTTGAATTCAATTGTAGAAAATTATATAAGTGACTTGCAATATGTACTCCGTGAATCCATTCTCAAGCGGGAAATTGGCCATTTCCCTGTAGACTCTATGAAAGCTTTTTTTCTTTTGCTGCCTATTGTGAACGGAAAAAATGAGGAAGACAATCTTCGAAAGATTACATTGTCTATTGGTGCGATTCACGCTGCGCTTGATGTTCACGATCGCATTGAAAGTGCTCAGGCGACGTCTGCTGAACAACAACTGACAGTTCTTGCCGGTGATCATTTCAGTGGAATTCATTATCGAATTTTAGCTGGAATTGGGGAGTTTGCTTTTATTCGCGAATTGTCCCAAACGATTGCCCATATTAACGAGCAAAAAACATCATTGCATCAAGAACGCCGTCCAACCGCTTCGGTTTTGCTGGACAGATTAAAAGTCATTGAATCAGGATGTATTTCCACTTTCTATAACGCATACGGTTTTGGCGATTATCTGGCGTTAACCGAAACAATGCTGACGTTTGTTAAACTGCATGCAATGGCTAATTCTGAAGAGCAACAAGCATTTGTTATTGATAAATCCATTGTTCAACAAGCAATGGACATACTTCTTCCAACGCTCAATCATGAGCTTGAACAAATGAGTGCTTTACATCCAGTACTTCAACAGGTGATTCAAGAGATTGTGACCCCTATGAAGTGCTAAGCTGACATTGAAAAGAGGCGATTCCACTTGAGTCAATCTAAAGAACAGAAAGTGCATTCTGTATTCGAATCGATATCAACGGATTATGACAAGATGAATTCTGTTATCAGTTTTAACTTGCACAAAAAATGGCGTGCAGACATTATGAAGCGAATGAACGTAAAAGCGGGATCGAAGGCTTTAGACGTCTGTTGCGGCACTGCTGACTGGACTATTTCTATGGCGCAGTCAGTAGGAAGTCAAGGACATGTTACAGGGCTGGATTTTAGCAATGCGATGTTGACTTCAGCTGCTCCTAAAACGGACAAGCACCCGAATATCACTCTGATTCAAGGAAATGCGATGGAGCTTCCATTTGAAGATCATACATTTGACTATGTGACAATCGGATTCGGATTACGAAATGTGCCTGATTATGAAAAAGCACTGAAAGAGATGTACCGGGTTGTTAAACCTGGCGGGATTGTCGCATGCCTGGAAACATCCCAATCAGAGATTCCGGTTTATCGACAATTATTCAGACTTTATTTTAATTATATTATGCCGGTTTTTGGAAAACTGTTCGCGAAAAGTTACAATGAGTATTCTTGGCTTCAAGAATCTGCTGATGAATTCCCGGGTCGTGAGGAATTAGCTCAGCTGTTTAAGTCTGCTGGATTTACTCAAGTCGATTATCGTCCTTATAGCGGCGGAGTAGCCGCTGGACATATCGCGATCAAATAATAAGCAGGCGGGAGAAGGGAATCATTTTGGAAAAGTTGAAGGCAATGGCATTATATACAGATTTCCGAAAGGAACTCATCTATATTGAGAAAGAGCTTGAGAATGCCGTTCAATCGGACTCTCCGCTTATTCAGCAAGCATCTATGCATTTGCTGAGAGCTGGAGGAAAAAGGATCCGTCCAATTTTCGTATTTCTTTCTTCCAAGTTCGGAAATTACTCGATGGAAACTACTGCTAAAGTAGCTGTTTCCTTGGAGCTTGTTCACATGGCCTCTCTCGTACATGACGATGTCATTGACGATTCAAATATGAGAAGAGGCCGTAAAACAGTAAAGTCTAAGTGGGATAATCGAGTTGCAATGTATACGGGAGACTTCATTTTCTCGCGCGCTTTGACGTCGATTGGGGAAATAGAAATGGCATCTGTACATCAATTATTAGCAGATACCATGCTTGAGATTTGTAAAGGTGAAATTATCCAATTTGACTACCAGAGAAGAACGGACCAATCGTTCCGTGATTACTTACGACGTATTAAGCGGAAAACGGCACTTCTGTTGTCCTCTAGCTGCGAGTTGGGTGCTCTCATTTCTAATGCTGATGACGAAGTGGTGCGCAGATTAAGAAATTTTGGCTATTATGCGGGTATGGCATTCCAAATTGTTGACGATATCTTAGATCTTACGTCTTCGGATAAGCAGTTAGGGAAACCTGCGGGGTCTGATCTCCTTAACGGGCACCTGACGTTACCCATATTGTACATACGAAACGAACGGGCATTCCAGCCGTATTTAACGAAAGCATTTGATGGAACGCTGTCTGAAAAGGAACGTACTGAGATGCTACGCTATATACGGGAAAGTGGCGCAATTGAAAAAGCCCACGAAGTTAGTGATTTGTATTTGGAGAAAGCTACAGCTGAGATTCGGTCTTTACCGGATAGCGATGCGAAAAAAGCATTCGAACAAGTGGCTGATTTTCTTGCAAAGCGAACTTTTTAAATTCTCACGGAAAAAGAAAAAATTGAAAGATCGCTTGACTTTTGGTACGATCAGTAAGGGTAATCCCGATTTGTCACTATGAAGGAGTGTAATTGAATTATGGAAAAAACATTTTTAATGGTAAAACCTGATGGCGTTCAACGCGGTCTAATCGGTGAAATCGTAAATCGTTTCGAAAGCAAAGGATATCAGCTGGTTGGCGGGAAATTAATGACAATTTCTCAAGAACTTGCAGAGCAGCATTACGGTGAGCACAAAGAGCGCCCGTTCTTCGGCGAGCTTGTTGACTTCATTACTTCTGGTCCTGTATTTGCTATGGTATGGGAAGGCGAAAACGTCATCTCTACTGCACGTCTTATGATGGGTGCTACAAACCCTAAGGAATCAGCACCAGGAACAATTCGCGGTGATTTCGCAGTCACTGTTGCAAAGAACATCATTCACGGTTCAGATTCACCAGAATCTGCGGAGCGTGAAATCGGTTTGTTCTTCAAAGAAGAAGAACTTTCTTCTTACGAAAAAGCAGTAAATAGCTGGATCAACTAATACAAAGCAAAAACAGCCTAGCGGGTTCCGCCGGCTGTTTTTGTTATACATAATTGTTCGATGGATGGAGGCAAAAAATTGTCGGATTACACGAAATTTATCGCCAGTGTTAAGCAAAAAACAGGAATCGACTTATCTCTGTATAAAGAAGCACAGATGAAAAGACGCCTTACTTCGCTTTATGAAAAAAGAGGATGTAAAAATTTTACCGAATTCTTTGAGGTGATCCGCAGTGATCGCACTATGATGGATGAGTTTTTGGACCGAATGACGATTAATGTATCTGAATTTTACAGGAACTCGCAACGGTGGGATGTGTTGGACAAAAAGATTCTTCCGCAGCTCTTGCAGAAAAATAAAAAGTTGAAATGCTGGAGTGCTGCATGTTCTACAGGTGAAGAACCCTATTCCATGGCTATGGTTCTTTCCAATCATTTGCCACTGAAAGAAATTACGATTTCAGCCACTGACTTGGATAATGGTGTCATCGAAAAAGCAAAGGTCGGTTTATATCCGGAACGTTCCTTGAAAGAAGTACCTGCAGCTGTAAAACAAAAGTATTTTAAGCAAGAAGGCCAATTCTTCCAAGTGACAGATGAAGTGAAGAAAACGGTTATTTTTAAGCAGCATAACTTGCTGGATGATGCGTATGGAAATGACTTTGATTTAATCGTCTGCAGAAATGTCATGATTTACTTTACTGAAGAAGCAAAACACCAAATTTATACGAACTTCGCGAAAGCATTAAAGCCAGGTGGGATTCTTTTCGTTGGAAGTACTGAACAAATTTTCAGTCCCGAAAGATACGGCTTGGAATCGGAAGACACCTTCTTTTATAAGAAAATATGAAAAATCCGGACTTTTCCGGATTTTTTTGTTTAAACAAGTAGTCAACGATGCTGTAGTTTGGTAAAGTGCTAACAATGGTTGCATTTCAGCAAGTATCAAAAGGGGGATTTCAAGATGAGAGTATTAACAGCAGGGGAATCACATGGTCCTGAATTGACCGCAATTATTGAAGGATTGCCAGCGCAATTGCCGCTGACCGCTGAAATGATTACTAAAGAACTTTCGCGCAGGCAGGGGGGGCACGGACGTGGCCGGAGGATGCAAATCGAAAAAGATCAGGTAGTGATCTCGTCTGGTGTCCGACACGGAAAAACGTTAGGATCGCCTGTAACGTTAACAGTCGTTAACGATGATTGGAAGCATTGGACATCTATTATGGGAATTGAACCGCTTTCCGAGGATGTTCGGCCTGAGGATATAAAACGACAGATTACTCGTCCCCGGCCTGGTCATGCAGACTTAGTCGGAGGCATTAAATATGGTCACCGAGATCTTAGAAACGTTCTGGAGCGTTCTTCAGCCCGCGAGACGACGATGCGTGTAGCTGCTGGCGCGGTGGCAAAACAGTTTTTACGCGAACTCGGCATTCATACAGTTGCACATGTAGTTGAAATTGGAGGTATTTGTGCTGATTCTGCTTCAACTGCTGACCTTTCTATTGAAGAGCTTCGTACACGTGTCGAAGCGGATGCTGTGTACTGTGCGGACCCAAAGGTTTCACAAGCGATGGTGGGAGCGATCGATGATGCAAAGGGCCGTGGGGACACTTTAGGCGGTGTCGTGGAAGTTGTCATCGAAGGCTACCCCCCTGGAATGGGAAGCTATGCTCAATTCGACCGTAAGTTGGATGGGCGTCTAGCCGCTGCGATGATGTCGATTAACGCGTTTAAGGGCGTCGAGTTTGGTATCGGGTTTGAAATGGCCAAACTCTTCGGAAGTGAAGTGCATGACGAGATCGCGTGGTCAGAAGAGAAGGGTTATTACAGAAAATCAAACCGTTTAGGCGGATTAGAAGGCGGTATGTCCACGGGAATGCCGATTGTTATACGTGGGGTTATGAAGCCGATTCCTACGTTATATAAGCCGTTAGAAAGTGTTGATATTGATACGAAGGAGCCATTCACTGCAACAATTGAGCGATCAGATCCTTGCGCGGTGCCTGCTGCTTCGGTTGTTGCAGAACACGTAGTTGCAACTGAGCTGGCTAAAGTAATTATTGAAGAGTTCCGTTCATTTGAAATGGATGGACTGAAAGAGGATCTTGAACAGTATCGTCTATACGCGAAGGAGTTTTAAGTGATGGAGAAACTTACCGTGAAAACTAAAAGTACTTCATACGGCGTCCACATTGGCGAAAAGGTATATGATCTTTTCGCCACGGAGTATAAAGAATTACTGGACAATGCAGACAAAGTCGGAATTTTTGCAGATGCAGCGGCTGCCTCTTACCACCTCGGAAAACTTGAACAAGCGTTAAAGAAAGCCGCAATACCGTTCGAGCTGCATGTCCTTCCAGCTGGAGAAGATTGTAAAACTGCAGATAATTTCTTCAGTTGTCACTCGTTTTTACTTCAGAAAAATTTCACAAGACAATCTATTCTGCTTGCATTTGGCGGAGGAGCTTGCGGGGATCTGACGGGATTTGTAGCTGCAACGTATATGAGAGGGATTCCTTTTCTTCAATGCCCGACCACAATTCTTGCTCATGACAGTGCCGTAGGCGGGAAAACAGCGATTAATATGCCTGAAGGAAAAAATATGGTCGGATCCTTTCATCAGCCGGCGGGTGTTTTATTCCAGCCTGACTTATTTACGACGCTTCCAAAGAGAGAAGTGCGTTCAGGAATGGCTGAACTCATAAAGCATGCAATTATTTCGGATGCTGATTGGACAGAGTCATTGTTGTTGAATTCTGATTTCCCGTACTTTTCTGCGGAAGAGTTACCGGCCGAGCTGTTAAAAGGCATTCGAGTAAAAGCTGATATTGTTGCGCTGGATGAATTTGAACACGGGAACCGCAAGTTTTTAAACTTTGGTCATACATTGGGCCATGCAGTAGAAGCATATTTTGGGTTTGGCAAAGTCAGTCACGGAGAGTGTGTCATGATTGGAATGGCTTATGCTTTTCTGATGAGTGAGACATATGCCGGAATCACTAAGGAATTCACAAATCGATTTATCCGTTTTGCAAAACATGCAGGTTATCCGATACAAGCTATTCTGGATGTTGAATTCAAACCACTGCTAGAATTCATGAGAAAAGATAAGAAAGTATCTTCCGGGGACCTGGTCTTTGTGTTGCTTCATAGTCTGGGGAACCCATTTATCGAAAAAGTTTCAGAAATTCAATGTGAACAAGCTTACCATGACTTGGTGTCGCGAATAAAGGAGGAAGTGCGAATATGACAGTGAGAGGTGTAAGGGGAGCAACAACTGTAAGTCAAGATGAACAACAAGCTGTTTTAGAAGCAACCGGGCAATTAGTTCAAACAATGGCATCAGAAAATAAGTTGAAAGCTGATGATATTGTTTCTGTGCTCATCTCTACTACAGTAGATGTGCAGTCTGCATTTCCGGCAAAAGCGGTTCGTACAATTGAAGGCTGGACATATGTCCCTGTGATGTGCATGCATGAAATGGATGTGTCTGGCGGAATGCCGCTTTGTATACGCGTCCTTATGCACGTCAATACAGAAATGTCACAGCAGGATGTCGTTCATGTATATCAAAATGAAGCAGTACAGCTAAGGCCGGATCTTAAGAGATAATACAGCTTATAGGGGGAGTCCGCATATGAAATGGAAACCAGCACTAGCAACTATGAAGCCATACAAACCTGGACGATCTATTGAAGATGTCCAAAAGGAATTTGACTTGGAAGAAATCGTCAAGCTTGCGTCTAACGAAAACCCTTATGGCTGCGCACCGTCAGTCCGGGAGCTTTTAATGGATTCAGGTGTTCAAGTAGAAATGTATCCTGAAACCTCCGCTCCTCCGCTTAAAACCAAGCTGGCTCGAAAATTAGGTGTGGATGAAACGAATGTGATTCTCGGTAACGGGTCAGACGATCTGATTACAATCATTTGCCGTGCACTCTTAAATCGCGATACCAATACGTTGATGCCAACTCCATCATTTCCCCAATATGCCCACAACGCGAAAATTGAAGGTGCAGAAGTGCGTGAAATTCCGTTAACAGACGGGCAGCATGATCTAGATCGTTTTCTAAATGAAATTGACACATCAACAGCTGTCATTTGGATCTGCAGCCCTAATAATCCAACAGGCGACCTTATACCATCTGATCGCTTAAAGAAGTTTTTGGATTCAGTACCTCCTGATATCCTTACTGTTTTGGATGAAGCGTATTATGAATACATAACTGAAGCGAGTTATGAGAATCCAATTGAATGGCTATCTGAATATCCGAATCTCATGATTTTACGAACATTCTCTAAAGCGTACGGACTTGCTTCATTCCGTGTGGGATATGGCATCGCCTCAACTGAAGTTATTTCAGAACTTAACAAAGTTAGAAATCCGTTTAATACAAGTTCCCTGGCACTTCTTGTTGCAGAGCATGCTCTGGCAGACCAAGTGTTCATAGACGAATGTCGTAGCGCGAACGCAAAACAGCGGAAGCGTTTTAAGCAGTTTGCAGAAAAAAATAATCTGCTCATCAACCCGTCTGAAGCGAATTTCGTTCTGATTGAAGTACCGATGGATGCAAATGAAGCAGCTGATAAGCTGTTGCAAAAAGGCTATATTGTAAGAAGCGGTAATCTGCTTGGAACCCCAAATCGGATTCGTGTCACGATCGGTTCCGAAGAACAAAATAGTGGGTTCTTTAAAGCGTTCGAAACACTTATGACAAATAGAGGGTAATTATATGACTACTAATGTATCTATTATCGGACTAGGCCTAATTGGCGGATCTCTGGCGTTAGCATTGAAACGTAATCCTGAAATCACCATCACAGGATTTGACCGCTCTTATAAATCTGCCGATGAAGCGTATCGGCGAGGAATCATTGACTCCGTTGCATCATCGGTTAAAGCTGCAGCAAAAGAAGCGGACTATCTAATATTCGCTGTGCCTGTTGCGGCCACGGTTCAACTGTTGCAGGAAGCTGTTACGTGGGACATGAAATCATCAGTAATCGTAAGTGATACAGGCAGTACCAAAAAACCAATTATGAGTGCAGCACAAGGATTGATTGAAAAAGGAATTACCTTTATTGGCGGACATCCGATGGCGGGTTCACATAAAAGCGGAATCTCGGCAGCCATAGGGCATTTATTCGAAAATGCCTACTATGTCTTAACCCCTGCAGAAAATGGTCATCCAGATGAGCTCGAGCGCATGAAAACTTTATTAACCGTGACGCAAGGGAAGCTGGCTGTGTTAGATGCAGCTGAACATGATCAAATGACTGCAGTTGTCAGCCATTTTCCGCATATAATCGCGTCATCGCTTGTAAATATGCTGTCTTCACAAGAACAGAGGCAGCCTTTTGTGCGAAGATTGGCAGCTGGCGGTTTCCGTGATCTCACACGAATTGCTTCTGCGGACCCGGTTATGTGGAGAGATATCACAGTTCAGAACAAAGAACAATTGGTAGATCAGCTGGATCGATGGCTATCTGAAATGCACTCTGTACGTAAAATGCTCAATGAGAGTAATCCCGATTCGATTCAACAGTTCTTCGATGATGCAAAACAATTCCGAGACAATCTTCCATCGGTTGCACAAGACGCGGCACAAGGCGCATTATATATGCAATTTGATCTTCATATAGATATCCCTGATCATCCGGGTGTGATTTCTGAAATCACACGCATCTTATCTTCAAACGAGATTAGTTTAACGAATATAAGAATTGTTGAAACGCGGACAGATGTATATGGAATTCTCGTTATTAGCTTCCGTTCTGCAGCAGAACGAAACAATGCTGCACAAGTACTCGAGAAAGAAACCGAGTACTCTATGCAAATACTTTGACGGAGGTGCTTTTTATGGAGAAAATAGACATGATCACAGCTACCTTTAATGGAGAAGCTTTGAATGGAACAATTCGAGTTCCAGGTGACAAATCAATTTCGCATCGTGCTGTCATGCTTGGCGCAATCGCAGAGGGAAAAACAACGATAAGCGGCTTCCTAGCCGGTGAAGACTGTCTTTCCACCATTCGGATTTTCTCTCAGCTTGGAGTGGAGATTGAAAGAAACGGTACGGATGTTAGTATCACAAGCCCAGGTATCAGCGGATGGAAAACCCCTGTAGAAGCACTGGACGCTGGGAATTCGGGAACTACGGCTAGATTATTGCTTGGTATTCTAGCGGGATCATCGGTTACTGCTGAAATTACGGGAGATCGTTATTTACGTAAACGGCCAATGCGTCGTGTTACCACCCCGTTAAATGAAATGAATGCTAGATTCAAAGGAAACACTGAAACTGAGACGTTGCCAGTGACAGTGGAAGGTACTAAGCTTAAAGCCATGTCCTATGAGATGCCTATTGCAAGTGCACAAGTTAAATCAGCAATTTTGTTTGCCGGTTTATCCGCAGACGGAACGACACTAGTTATTGAAAAAGCTGTTTCCCGTGACCATACAGAAAGAATGCTTCGCCAGTTCGGTGCCAGTGTCCAATCTGGAGAAAGCTCTGTCTCCATTGCTGGCGGTCAGTCTTTGCAAGCGTGTGAAGTAAAAGTACCGGGAGATATTTCTTCAGCAGCTTTTTTCATGTGTGCTGCAGCAATGGTTCCAGGGAGCAAAGTTACTTTTCTTGATGTAGGTCTCAATCCTACCCGTACTGGGATTATCGACGTCTTGCAAGAGATGGGGGCTAAAGTATCCTTTGGTGAAAGTGTTAATGGGGAAGGAGAGCCATATGGCGAGTTAACGGTAGAATCATCTGATTTACATGCAATTGAAATTAGCGGGACAATGATTCCGCGGCTTATCGATGAATTGCCTGTGATTGCATTACTTGCAACACAAGCAACAGGTACAACGGTCATTAAAGATGCTGAAGAACTTCGAGTGAAAGAAACAGACAGGATTGAAGCAGTTTGTTCAGAATTACAAAAGTTAGGCGCCATCATAGAGCCAACAGCTGACGGCATGCGCATTACAGGTCCAACCAAGCTGACTGGCGGAATGCTGCGTTCTCATGGTGATCATCGATTGGGGATGATGGCTGCGATTTCATCTGTAGTAGCGGATGGACCGGTACAGATAGAAGATGCTTCTTGTATAAATGTTTCTTATCCGGGATTCTTTGAACATCTGGATTCATTGACTCGTCCGAAACACTAATCGATTTTTGTATACAACGTGTTAAAAAAGGAGAAACTATGGAGCAGGTACAACAGTTAGAAAATATGATTACGAATGGCAATCTGCAGGGGATTGAAGAGACAGTAAAGCAACTAACAAACAGCACTGAATTTGATGCGGTTTATGACAGCGCAACTCTACTAATGGAGTACGGTCTCGTTCCTCAAGCGGATCAGTTATATGATGCGTTACTTGCTCATATGCCAGATGCAGGGCAACTGAAAATAGATCGGGCAGAAGCTATGATGGCGCTGGGAAGAGAAGACGAAGCGCTCTTACTCTTAACGGATATCGATTCAGAAGAAGAGGAATATCTTCAAGCACTCTTGTTGTTAGCTGATTACTATCAAACCATTGGAATGGCGGAAGTTGCGCTTGCTAAAATTGAAGAAGCAGCGGCACTTGCTCCTGAAGAGCCGGTTATCCGTTTTGCAAAAGCAGAACTTCTGCTGGAGAGTGGCAAATATTCAGAGGCCGCCCGTCTTTATTTACAGCTGAAAGAACGCGGGGTGGATGAAGTTGGCGGAGCATCCATTGAAGCGCGCATTGCTGAGGCGTTTAGCGCAGGTGCTGCATACGAAGAGGCGGTTCCTTACTATGAATCCTTGTTAAAGAAAGGCGATGTACTTCCAGACACGCTTTTTGGAGCAGCTTACAGTCAGTATCAAAGCGGAAACCCGCAGCCAGCTTTGCGGCACTTGGATCAGTTAATCGATATGGATCCTGACTATTTCTCCGCATATATGCTTGCAGGTCAGGCAAGTCTGTTACTAGAGGAAAATGAAAAAGCTTTCACATTCTTTACAGAAGGATTACGCAGGGACGAATTCGATAAAGAACTTCATCTTGCTGCTGGTAAAGCGGCTTTGAAGTTAGGAAGATCCGATTCGGCAGAAAGGTACTTGGGCGATGCACTTGCACTAGATCCTGAATACGTAGAAGCGCGAATCTCGCTGGCCTCTTTGTTTGAACAACAAGAGCAATACGAAAACTTGCTTGAACTCCTTCAGGATACATCCGAAGAGCAATTGGAAATTCCTTTACTCGCTGCATTTAAAGCATATGCCGAGGAAAATTTGGAACGGTACACAGAGGCATACCATTCTTACGTTCTGGCATACACTGGCATGAAGGAAGATCCGGAATTTCTAGAAAGATACGCGAAATTCTTGCTAGAAGAAGGGAAACGATCGGAAGCGATGAACATTGTAAAGGAACTGGTGGTACTTGTACCAGATCATCCTGAATGGACATCATTTTTAGAGGATCAGGAAGAAGAGGAGGCGTAAGATGGAAGCCATGATTCCTGTCGCTGCCAAAAAAGATTTCATTAGGTGGTTTTTAAAGCGCTATCGTTTAAAGCGCCGGGAATGTGTCTGGATTTTGAATTACTTATTAAGCCATGAGAAGATTTTGAGAAATGTTCATTTTACAGACGACGCACATTTTTGTCCAAGGGCGATGGTGATTTCGACAACAGACTCGAATGGTGTGCCTTTCAGATTTTACAAAGGGAGTCTGATGACAACGGATGCGGAGAAGTCGTTTCACGATTTGCGATTGCATCCGGATGAAAAAATGTTCATTCAGCTAAACTTCCTAAAGAGCAATAGTTCACCGCAATATGCGAGTGTACTTGAAGAGAATCCGTATTTTCCAATGGATCAGCAAGTCAGTGAACGGGATCGTCAAATTGCTCAGCAGCTGTTAAAGGAAAGTGTAGCCACGATGACGAAAGAAACACTAATGAAGCATGTGGATGAAGCACTGGATGCTAATGATGAAGAGCAATTTTTGGCACTATCTGCTATGCTAAATGAATTGAAAGTATTTGAAGAGCGCTGACTCCATCTATTATGATGGAGTCATTCTTCTCTCAGAAAGGTTGGATATAATGAATTGGAACGCTTCTGACATGAATTTGTTTCTGCAGCAAAAAGAGTACATAGACACATTGGTAGTTCCGCTTCTAAAAGTGGAGACTGTTGAAGAACGAATGAAAGCGAGCGCATCATCATCTGATTTCCTCATGAATTTAGCAGGCTATATTGAACAGCAATTCAAAGGACGAATTATGGTGGCACCGCCTTTTGCATACACACCTTCTATGGGGCTGCAACAATTTGGTGAAGTGCTGTCAGGTGATATCGCCAAATCTTCTTTTAAACATATTTTTTATATGACAACGGATTCTCAATGGACAAGCATTGAAATGCCAGGAAAAGTATTGTGGCTGCCTGCGATTCCAATCGAAAATATGGATGATCGGCTAAAACAATCTATTTTAGAGGATCAATTGAAGCAGCTGTTACCTCAATTAACTGAGGAATGGAGAAAATAGGCAATTAGTAGAAGGAATTGTGAATTGTAATTGAGAAAAATTCATTATTTGTTCACAAACAGAAAACCCGCACAAATGCAACATTGAATTTCAAGTGACGGTAGGATATTATAGATATGTCCTAGTATTAACAATTAGCAAAAGTATGTCCGTTGGACTGACTTTGGAGTAAGAGGAGGGAAATGAATGAGCAGCAAAGTGTCTAGACGCCAATTCCTTAACTACACATTGATGGGTGTCGGCGGATTTATGGTCTCAGCAGCAGCAATGCCAATGATTCGCTTTGCAATTGACCCGGTATTAGCATCGGCGGATGGTGGAGATTATATTCCTACTGAACAAAAAGCGGATGATGTGACTGAAACGCCAGTTCGTGTCGATTATACGATCAAAGACCGTAAAGATGCTTGGTACAAATCAGACGTTTCAAACACCGCTTGGGTCTATAGAGATGGCGATAAAATTATCGCACTATCCCCTGTTTGTAAACACCTAGGTTGTACTGTGAACTGGGCAGGCGACGATACGCATCCTAATCAGTATTTCTGTCCATGCCATGCAGGTCGTTATGAAAAAAATGGTAAAAATGTAGCTGGAACTCCACCATTGGGTCCACTTGACCAGTATGAAGTGGAAGTTATTGACGGTTATGTCCACCTCGGTAAAACAATGCCGAACACATTAGTCTAATTAGTCAGGGGGTACAATCAAATTGATGAACAAAATTTATGATTGGGTCGATGAACGGCTTGATATCACCCCGATTTGGCGCGATATCGCTGATCATGAAGTACCCGAACACGTAAACCCCGCACATCATTTTTCTGCATTCATCTATTGTTTCGGAGGATTGACATTCTTCGTCACGGTAATCCAAATCTTATCTGGTATGTTCCTTACAATGTATTACACACCGGATATAGAAAATGCTTGGAAATCCGTTTATTATCTTCAAAACGAAGTTGCTTACGGAGAAATCGTGCGTGGTATGCACCACTGGGGAGCCTCTCTCGTAATTGTAATGATGTTCCTACATACATTACGTGTATTCTTTACAGGTGCTTATAAGAAGCCTCGTGAATTGAACTGGGTCGTCGGCGTTCTTTTGTTCGTTGTCATCTTAGGCCTTGGATTCACAGGATACTTATTGCCATGGGATATGAAAGCTCTATTTGCTACAAAAGTAGGAATTGAGATTGCAGCTTCTGTTCCGTTTATAGGTGAGTGGATTAAAATCCTTCTTGCAGGTGATGCTACGATCCTTGGAGCACAAACGCTAACGCGTTTCTTTGCGATCCACGTATTCTTCCTGCCTGCAGCACTTCTTGGATTGCTCGCGGCACACTTTATCATGATCAGAAGACAAGGTATTTCCGGACCGTTGTAAAACACGGAAATCCTTGATTTCTCACTAAGGAGGGAACAAGATGCAGCACGGAAAAGGTATGAAATTCGTTGGAGATTCACGTATTAAATCGAATCGAATGTCCAACACACCTAAAGATTATTCCGAATATCCGGGTAAGACGGAAGCCTTCTGGCCAAACTTCCTCTTGAAAGAGTGGATGATTGGAGCAATCTTCTTAACTGGATATTTGATTATTACACTTGCACATCCGTCTCCGCTTGAGCGTCAAGCGGACCCTACGGATACGACATATATTCCTCTTCCAGACTGGTACTTCCTATTTATGTATCAGCTGCTGAAGTATGAATTTGCGTCTGGTCCATTCAACGTCATTGGAGCAATTGTTGTTCCAGGACTTGCTGTTGGCGCACTTATGCTCGTTCCATTTATGGATACTTCGAAAGAACGCCGTCCATGGAAACGTCCATTGCCAACTGGCTTTATGCTACTGGCGTTTGCAGCGATTTTCTATCTGACATGGGAATCTGTAGTGAACCATGACTGGGAAAAAGCAGCGGCACAAGGAGCAATCGTTGAAGAAGTTGAATTTGATACTGAAGCTGAGGGATATAAAATCTATCAAGGCTCAAGTTGTATCAACTGTCACGGTGATCAGTTCCAAGGCGGATTGGGTCTTCCATTAACGGATACTGGACTTACACCTGAAGACATTGAAAAAATCGCCCATGATGGTATTGGTACAATGCCTGCAGGTCAGTGGGAAGGTTCTGATGAAGACTTGACAACTATGTCTGAATTCATCTCGAACTTAGGAAAAGAATAAGAAAAAGGAGTCAGGAAACTGGCTCCTTTTTCTATACATAGAAACGCATTCTGCAACATATGGAGTGATAGAATTGCAACTAGCAATAACCTGGCTACGCATGACGTTGTTTCATAAATCGTTCCTATGGATTCTTTTATTTATCAATATTATAGGAACGGTATACGGTTATGATTGGTACATGTGGCAACTGGAGATTACAGAGCCGATTTTTTGGATATTTGTACCGGATAGTCCTACAGCGAGTCTATTCTTCTGTTTTGTCATAATTGGCTGGTTGTTAAATACAAACTTCAGATTATTCGAAGCCCTTGCGCTCATTACTTTAGTGAAGTATGGGATATGGGCAGTTGTCATGAACTTGCTCACACTGAACGAAACAGGTTCGATCGGAGCAGCCGGATGGATGCTGGTCATTTCCCATGGGGCTATGGCGCTGCAGGGAGTGCTATATTGGAATAAATATAAATTTGGGTTCCTTTCAATAATGATTGCTGCTATTTGGACGTTACATAATGACATCGTAGACTATGTATTTGGGCAGATGCCTATTTATGGGGACTTGATGAAAGTTATGGACAAAATAGGCTACTTCACTTTCTGGTTATCCATCGCTTGTATAGGACTTGCGGTATGGAATTGGAAGCGCCGTCATAAAATTGTAACAGAGCCTACTCAGCTAGTATCTTAAAAGTTGCGAGTCACTTTCAAGCACATTAAAATAGAGAGTAGAGAAAGGGTGAGATACCGTTGAATTTCTTAGTGTATTTAGGCATCATTATTTTGCTGCCATTGTATGCACAGTTCAAAGTGAAAAGTACGTATAATAAGTATTCAAAAGTACGTTCAACATCTGGAATGACTGGTGCACAAGTCGCTCGTCTAATCTTGGATCACAATGGATTGCAAGATGTTAAGGTCGTTGAAACTCAAGGAGTTTTAAGCGATCACTATAATCCGGTCACTAAAATTGTTGCGCTGTCGAGTCAGAACTATCACGAAGCATCTGTTGCAGGAACAGCTGTAGCCGCACACGAAGTGGGACACGCGATTCAAGACAAAGAAGCGTATGCATTTCTTCGTTTTAGACATCGTTTAGCTCCTGTAGCCGGAATCACTTCGAATGCAAGCTGGTTCTTTATCATGGCGGGTCTAATTTTCTCGAGCATGAACAGTTTACTTGGAATCGGGATTATTATGATGGCAGTTGGAGTTGTGTTCCAGGTTGTTACATTGCCTGTTGAATTCAATGCTTCGAGCCGTGCTATGACTCAAATTGTGGAACTTGGAATCATCCGTAACGAAGAAGAACCACATGCAAAAAAAGTCTTAAGCGCTGCCGCAATGACTTATGTTGCAGCAGCAGCAGTGGCGGTACTTGAATTGCTACGTCTTGTAACAATTTTCTTAAACCGTGACTAAACAAAAAATGCCCCACGCTAATTTTAGCGTAGGGCATTTTTATCTTGGAATCGGTTGTTTTTGATCGTCTAATGTGAAGCCTTCACCCATGACGTCATGGACATCAGAAACGGAAACAAAGGCATGTGGGTCTATTGAAGTGATGATATTTTTCATTCTCATAATTTCGTTTTTCGCAATGACACAGTATAAAATACTGCGATCTGCTTTTGTGAAGTGACCATAACCTTTGAATACGGTCACGCCGCGATCCATTTCAAGAGCGATTTTGGTGGCTATGGCATCTTGATGATCTGAGATGATGAACGCGCCCCTTGCAGCGTAGGCACCTTCTTGTACGAAATCAATGACACGAGCACCGACAAACAATGCAACCAGTGTGTACATAACAGAACGATGGTCAAGATAGACATACCACGAGACTAGGATTACTGCAGCATCAAACATAAACATCGTTTTACCGATGCTCCACCCCCAATGAATTTGTGCCAGGCGTGCGATAATATCTACACCGCCTGTAGTGCCTCCGAACCTGAAGATGATTCCGAGACCGACACCGACAAAAATCCCCGCAAATAACGAAACGAGGAACATGTCCCCTTCAAGATGGATATCGATCTGGTATTTCATAAACACTTTTAAAAATACAGAAACTGCAATTGTTCCTACTACCGTATAGGTAAATATTCGTTTACCAAGCATTTTCCATCCGATAATGAACATAGGAACATTGAGCACTAAGTTCATAATTGCAGGATCCCATTTGAAAGCGAAAAATAGAATCAATGTAATTCCTGTAAAACCGCCTTCGGCTAACTCGTTTTGAATATTGAAATGAACGAGACCAAAGCTAAATATGGCTGCACCGAGGACGATAAAAAACAAATTTTTAATCTGAATATCCTTGAACATTTCCTTAAACATCCCATCACTCTCCTAAAAGCACTAGTGTTATTATCAGCCATCCAATATATTTTGACAATAGGAAGATGAATGAATACGATAAGTAAAGAAAGGTGTGAGCGAGTTGAGTGAATCGAAAACAATGTACACAATGCAAAAAGAGGTGGATGCATACATATCCAGCTTTAAAGAAGGATACTTTCCGCCAATGGAGCTCATCGCCCGTTTAACTGAAGAATTAGGTGAATTATCTCGGGAAGTACAGCACGTGCATGGGATGAAGAAAAAGAAAACTTCCGAAAGTGCCAGCACGTTAACTGAAGAAACCGGAGATTTGTTATTTGTCCTTATCTGTTTTGCAAACGCACAAGGAATCGAATTGACAGAAGCACTGGATACGGTCTTGAATAAGTTTAAAACGCGCGATGCCGATCGCTGGACTAAAAAGGAGGAGATCGAATGACAATCCGGGTTGCAATCGCAGGTGCCAGAGGACGAATGGGAAGCACTGCAGCAGCAGCAATTACTGAAGCACCTGACATGGTGTTTGCAGGCGCTCTTGATTATAAATACGATGGATGGTACATAAATGAGGGTACACTGATAGAGCAGCCGTCAGGTGTTCGTGTATATACATCCATTGCTGAACTGGCAGAAGCCGAAAAACCAGATGTTTTGCTCGATCTAACGGATCCGGAAGCAGTATTCCCGAATGCTCAAAAAGCGATTGCACTCGGTATTCGACCTGTTATAGGAACATCGGGTCTTACACTGGAAGAGATTGATCATTTGAAAATAATGAGTGAACAAAAAGGATTATCTTGTATTTTGGCTCCGAACTTTTCAATCGGTGCAGTATTGATGATGAAATTTGCTACACAAGCTGCACATTATCTCGGAGATGTTGAAATTATTGAAATGCATCACGATCGTAAGCTGGATGCTCCTTCAGGTACAGCAGTTAAAACAGCTGATATGATCTCCGACGTACGAACACCGCATTTACAGGGGCATCCTGATGAACAAGTGAACGCATACGGAGCAAGAGGCGCAGACGTACAAGGAATGAAAATCCATAGTGTCCGCTTACCGGGCTTGCTTGCGCATCAGCAAGTACTGCTTGGAGGAGAGGGCGAGCTGCTAACGATACGACACGATTCGTTTGATCGTAAGAGTTTCATGCCGGGGGTTCTTCTGGCTGTCCGCGAATCTGTGAGTCATCATCAATTTGTCAATGGATTAGAGCAACTTATCTAAGTAAGGAACTTTATATAGTAAGGGATGATGGGATGGAACGATTAAAAATAGGAGTCATTTGCTATCCATCCTTAGGCGGATCCGGGGTGGTAGCAACAGAGCTTGCTATTAAGATGGCAGAAAAAGGTCATGAAATTCACTTCATTACGTCCAGTCTGCCATTTCGGTATAATGAGCCGCATGAAAATATCCATTTTCACGAAGTCAGAATAGATGGTTATGCAGTTTTTAAATATCCACCCTATGATATCGCGCTTGCGAATCGTATCGGCCAAGTTATAGAGGAACAGCACTTGGATCTGCTTCACGTCCACTATGCGGTGCCGCATGCAGTCTCGGCGGTCTTAGCAAAAGATATGATCCAATCAGATATTGGAATCATTACCACCTTGCACGGAACAGACGTGACGATCCTTGGTCATGATCCTGCACTTCGTAACACAGTCAAATATGGAATCGATAAGTCAGATATTACTACTGCAGTTTCGGACTCTCTTCGAAAAGAGACGATTGAGTTGATTGAGCCCGCTAAAGAAATCATGACGATTTATAATTTCATTGATGAAGAAACGTATCACCCAGTAGCTGCAGGATCTGTAAGGGAGGAATTCGATATTAAGAAGGATGAAAAAGTAATCATCCATATTTCGAATTTCAGAAGCGTCAAACGGATTCCGGATTTGATTCGGGCCTTTGCGAAAATTACAGAGAAGGTTCCTGCTAAGCTTCTATTGGTAGGTGAGGGCCCTGAAATGCCTAGGATCCGGAGGCTGGCAGACACGCTAGGTGTTACGGATGAAGTGGTATTCACAGGCAGACGCGACGACTTGCCTGAGCTATTGTCCATAAGTGATGTCATGGTGCTCCCTTCAGAAAAAGAGGCATTCGGGCTTGTATTATTAGAAGGGTTTGCGTGCGGGGTTCCGGCAGTAGGTACCACGGCTGGCGGTATCCCTGAAGTGATTGAAGAAGGTGTTAATGGGCATATAGTACCGATTGGCGATCCAGATGCCATAGCAGAAAAAACTCTTCGAATTTTATGTGACAGCGATGTTCATCAAATGATGAAGGAAAATGCGTTGGAAACTGTGAAAGGGAAGTTCGCATCGGACCATATCGTTGGCCAATATGAAAAGCTTTATTATGATTTGAAAAAGAAGGAATGCTAATATGTTTGGAACTCATCAAAGTCGTACAGTAATTACCCGATTGAACGAAGCAGGTTATGAGGCAGTGTTTGTAGGAGGAGCCGTCAGAGATTATCTCCTCGGAAAAAAGCCGACGGATATTGACATTGCTACTTCCGCCACACCTGCACAAGTAAAATCCGTGTTCTCGAATACAATCGATCTAGGAACGGAACATGGCACGGTACTGGTCATTGAATCAGGTGAACCAATTGAAGTGACGACTTACCGGACTGAAGGTACGTATTCAGATAATCGAAGACCGGATGAGGTTCAGTTTGTAACATCTTTAGAAGAGGATCTTAAAAGACGTGACTTCACCATCAATGCCCTTGCGCTGCGAATTACCGGAGAAGTGGTAGATCCCTTTAATGGCCGAGCAGATTTGTCTGCAAAATCCATTCGGGCTGTCGGGAATGCTAGCGAACGTTTTAGTGAAGATGCACTTAGAATGATTCGCGCAGTCCGGTTTGTGTCCGTTTTAGGTTTTAACTTGGAAGCGTCGACGAAGGCATCCATCTCAGAACTGGCGGGCACTATAAAAAGTCTTTCAATTGAGCGGATTAAAGCGGAATTTGACAAACTGTTTCAAGGGATGTTTGCCCGGCAAGCGTTGGAGTTATTAGCAGAAACCAAATTATCACGGGAGCTTCCTTTATTCCCCGCGCAATCCGGTGCATGGCTGCAATGTGCCCCTTTTCAGAATTCACTTGAAGGGTGGGCATCGCTAATGCTTGCGGGACAGTTTGACGTTTCTAAAGTGGTAAAAGCATACAAATTATCAAACAAAGAACGCACGTATCTGAAAACAGTGCGAAAGTTCTTTGAAATCAGACAACAGCACGCTTACACGATCGAAGATTATTACGAAGCAGTATTTTCGACATTAGTATTTGTTGAAAAGATGGTCGCGGCATTCACCGATAGTATGCCAATAGATGATCGTGTGATGAAAGATGAGATGGACAGCTTGCCGATCCATTCCAAGCATGAGTTAGCGGTAAAAGGTGAGCAGCTAATGGACTGGACAGGCAAAAAGGCGGGAAGATGGCTGGGAGAAGCAATTCAAGCTATTGAACACGCTGTCCTGTATCAAGTAGTTCCGAACGAACAGAATGCGATAAAGGAATGGTTTTTACATGAATACGAATGTAAAGAGTGAGCTGCTGAAACGGATGTCAGCTGGAAAAGACAATCCCGTTTCAGGACAGCAAATAGCAGATGAGTATGGTGTATCTCGCACTGCTGTTTGGAAATATGTAAAAGAACTTGAGAGTGAAGGATATGAAATTGGCACGATTCGAAAACGAGGATATTATTTGATCAACTCACCTGATACTGTAGCTCCCTTCGCAATACAACAGTTCCTTCAAACTGAAAACTATGGACGCAGCATTCGTCATGTCGAGTCGTGTCCTTCAACACAAATCCTGGCACACGAAGAAGCTCAAAATGGTGCATCGAATGGGACTGTTATTATTGCGGATGAACAAACCGCCGGTAAAGGCCGGCTTTCACGCCCTTGGTCATCTGCAGCTGGAAAGGGGATCTGGATGAGTGTCATTACGCGGCCTAAGCTGACACCACAGCAAGCCCCGCAAATGACGCTTGTGGCGGCTGTTGCCATTGTCCGCGCAATTGAAGAGCTGACAGAAGTAACACCTGCTATTAAATGGCCGAATGATATCTTAGTGAATGGCCGTAAACTGACGGGGATCTTGACTGAGCTTCAAGCAGACCCTGATCGGGTTAAGGCGATCATCCTCGGTATCGGCATGAACGTCAATCAGCAGCTGGAAGATTTCCCGGAAGAGATCCGTGCATTAGCCACATCACTTTGTATTGAAGAAGGACAGCCTGTTAGCCGGCCGAAGCTCGCAGCTAAAGTATTGGATTACTTGGAGCTGTATGTAGCGCTGTATGTAGAAAAAGGATTTGCTCCCATTAAGCTTTTATGGGAAAGTTATGCGTACTCCATTGGCAAACGTGTACGGATTTCTACATTGCAAGATACGTACGAAGCAACTGCCAAAGGTATCTCTGAAGATGGCCGTCTGGAAGTAGTGCTTGACGACGGGACAATACGGGGAATCTATTCAGCGGATATTCATATTATCTGAACAATGAAAACTATTTGGCAAGTAGCCGTCCAAGGTGTTATAGTATTTTAGAAGGGCGATATCATTTTGAATCGCACCTGCAAATCCAGCACAGCAACGCCAACTGAATATTTCTGCCTTGATCATATTGACAGGGACGGAGGAAACCTATGACGATATCCTACACAACCCTTCTGTCTTTTTATGACTGGAAGGGTTTTTATGTTTTGGTTTTCTCCTGAAGAGGAGAGGAGAAGAACAATGAAAACGATTACTGAAATGAAACGCATGAAAACTGAAGGTGAAAAAATTGTCATGATGACAGCATATGATTTCCCGACAGCTGTCTTTGCTGAAAAGTCGGATGTCGACATTTTGCTGGTGGGGGATTCCCTTGGAATGGTTGTTTTAGGATATCCTTCAACTGTATATGTAACCGCGGATGATATGGTTCATCATGGGAAAGCAGTTCGACGCGGAGCAAAGGACACGTTTCTGGTCGTTGATCTGCCCTTTGGCACATTTAGAGGTTCGCAAGACCGTATCTTGTCTGAAGCGATTCGTGTCTTCCAAGAAACTGGGGCTGATGCACTAAAAGTTGAAGGGGCTGATGAAGTATTAGATACGATTCAGCTGCTAACGAAGACGGGTATTCCAGTCGTTGCACATTTAGGGCTGCTGCCTCAATCTGCATCTGTAAGCGGGGGATACAAAGTACAAGGAAAAACCGCGGATGATGCACGGAAGTTGCTGGACGATGCAAAGTTATGTGAACAAGCTGGTGCATGTATGATTGTTGTTGAATGCATACCTCATCAGTTGACGGCACAATTGACTAAAGCAGTCAATATACCAATCATTGGCATAGGAGCAGGGGCAGCAGCAGACGGGCAAGTACTCGTTTTCCACGATCTCGTAAAATATGGAGAACATCGTTTGCCGAAATTTGCGGAAAGCTTCGGTGATGCTGGAAAAGTGATTCAAGAAGGAATTTCAGCATATACAAACGCCGTGCGAACAGGGGGATTCCCTGACATGCGGCATCAGTTTACGATGAAGGAAGAAGAACTTGTGAATCTGTATGGAGGCGCAAATCATTGAATGAGACAACACCTATGCGATGTACAACTTCAATCTCAAAGATGACTGAGTGGCAAAACTCTGTTAAAGAATCAGGCAGGAATATCGGATTTGTACCGACAATGGGTTTTCTTCATGAAGGTCATTTAACTTTAATACAAGAAGCGAAAAAGAATAACGATTGTGTGGCAGTCAGCATATTCGTAAACCCCGCCCAATTTGGACCAGGTGAAGACTTTGATGCGTATCCTAGAAATTTAGATGCTGATATCAGACTCGCAGCGAAAGCGGGTGCGGATATTGTGTTTTGTCCAGGGGTGGATGAAATGTATCCGTCAGACGGGGGAATTCGGATTGTGCCGGGTCCTTTGGCAAAACGATTATGCGGGGCATCCCGGCCAGGTCATTTTGACGGCGTTTTAAAAGTGGTGTTGAAACTTGTAAATATCGTGCAGCCGGATACTGTGTACTTTGGTATGAAAGACGCCCAGCAACTTGCAATTATTGAAACATTTTTCCGGGATTTCAACTGTCCGGCAACTGTTGTACGCGTTCCGACCGTCCGAGAACAGGATGGTTTGGCAAAAAGCTCTCGAAATGTAAACCTATCAATCTCTGAACGCAGCGAAGCACCAGCAATCTATGAAGCGTTGCAACAGGCGGTAATCTTACTTCACGAAGGTCTGGAATTTAAAGCAGTAGAGCAATTTGTCGCAGAGCAGATAAAGACCCAGACAACAGGAACCATTGACTATATTTCAATGCTGACTTACCCGCGACTGGAAGAGCCGCATGCTATGTCAGACGAACTGATTCTTGCATGTGCCGTACAATTTTCAAAAGCACGTTTAATCGATAACATTATTTTTAAGAGGGAAGGCTAAAACTATGTTTCGTACTATGCTCACAAGTAAGCTGCACCGCGCGACAGTTACAGAAGCAAACTTGAATTATGTAGGAAGCATTACCATCGACGAAGATTTACTGGATGCAGCTAATATTTTAGTGAACGAGAAAGTTCAGATTGTTAATAATAACAACGGGGAGCGTTTTGAAACGTACACGATTCCAGGAAAACGAGGCAGCGGCATGGTCTGTGTCAACGGTGCTGCGGCAAGACTTGTCCAGCCAGGAGATATCGTCATCATCCTCTCGTATGCCTTAATGTCGAACGAAGAAGCACAGCGGTATGCGCCTACAGTCCTTTTAATGGATCAGCACAATAATATCGAACAAATTATTCAAGAATCGCACGGAGTAATTGTTTAAACAAATTATTACCGGGAAAAAATTGCAAGTGCTCAATAAATTCGTCAATTTAAGCTATCCAGAAATCAGGTTCCACTGACTTTCTGGGCAGCTTTTTTATTTATGGTCATTAGGACAGCCTTCCTTTAGAGCCTTCCTTGAATATATGGTACAATCTGCAGTAGGAAACCGATACAGGAAGTTGATGAAACCATGGAAAATCTAAAATTTGCAGTAGTCGATTTGGAGACGACTGGTCATTCACCTGAAAAAGGAGACCGGATTATTCAAATTGCCATCATGTTCATTGAAAACGGCAAACTCACAAATGAGTATGTCCGCTTTGTCAATCCCGGTCAGGATATCCCGGTCTTTATACAAGAACTTACTGATATCACAAAAGACGATGTGAAAGATGCCCCGTTATTTGAAGAAATCGCTCATGAAGTAAGAGACTTATTAGATGGCTGGATGTTTGCTGCACACAATACGAACTTCGATTTGACATTTTTGCAAAAAGAATTCCAACGTTGCGGCATTCCTCGCTGGCAAGGAAAGCAGATTGACACAGTTGAATTCTCGAAAATCATGTTTCCTTCAGCTGTCAGCTATCGGCTAAAGGAAATAGCAGAAGAACTGAGCATTGAACTTTCCGCTGCCCACCGTGCAGATGACGATGCTAGGGCAACAGCCAATTTACTGCTCAAATGTATTGAGAAAGTGACATGTCTTCCGGAACAAACACTTGCCCGTTTACATAAGCGTTCTTTTTCGATGAAAACGGATCTATCGGTGATTTTTTATTTGGCGTTAGTGGAAAATCGAAAAAAAACCTTAAACCCGCACTTTTCACAATTCCGTGGCATTCCATACCGCCAAGCTGTATTAATGAAAGACCTGAGCCCGAGAAAAATAGTCTATCCGACAAGCCTTGACGAAAAAGACCAGTTGCTCGTTCAAGCGTACCCTACCTATGAATCCAGGAGCGCGCAACTGCAATTCATGGACGCAGCCTGGAAGTCCTTGCAGTCGGGTACGGAAATAATGGTTGAAGTTCCTACAGGAATCGGTAAAACGGTGTCCTATTTACTTCCAGCAACTGTACGTGCAGTTGAAACAAAAAGGGCAGTTATTGTGAGTACGTATACAAACCATTTAGCGGATAAAATTATGGCGGAAGAAATTGATGTTGTATCTAAAGCGTTATCTATTCCAGTTCGAGCTACTGTACTGAAAGGCCGGTCAAATTACATCTCACTTATGAAGTTTGCGGAGCTTTTGCTTAGCGGTGAATCGAGCTATGATAATATATTCACGGAAATGCAGCTCCTGGTCTGGCTTACAGAAACCATGACAGGTGATTTAAATGAGCTCAATCTTTCTGGCGGAGGCATGCTCTATATCGATCGAATCCGCAAACGGTCTTCTGTTCTTGCAGAAGATGAAATCGGAGTGGATTATCACCAGATTGCTTTAGAAAATTGCCGTCATGCAGATATTGTTATAACGAACCATGCATTACTTCTAAGCGATGGTTCCAGTAAGCAACAAATTGCAGGAGAATCGAGCGGACTCATCATCGATGAAGCCCATCAGTTGATTCATGCTGCGTATAAGACGAATGAAATCATTTTCTCTTATACAAATTGGAAATATGTTATGGGGCAAATAGGTTCTGAAGCAGACGATCAAATCAGTCGCCGCATTGAAAAAATCCTTATACAAAAAAGATTACATCGTTCACGTGAGCGCTCGAACTTATCGTCCAAATTCGATAAGTTCACTTCTGCATTTGATGCTGCAATTCAACTGCTAACCGGTTCAGAATCAGCACAACGGGGTCATGTGAAGGGGAGTCGAATCCATATCGCTTTAGAAGACATCTCTGCAGATTCACCCCTTTTTAAAACAGTTTTCCAATCGATGAATGAGTTCATTGAAACAGCTTCGGACTACGTAAAACGATTAGATCAGGAAGTGGAAAGTCTATCCAATAAGGAACAGGCAATTCTTGCAGAGTGGCACTATTGGATAGATGAGTTCCGGGTGAAAGTCGGTGAGTGGGTTGAATTATTCCTTGATACAGAAACTGACGGTACCGTTTGGATTGAACAAGATCAAAGAAGTATTCCAGGGAGTCTTACAGTCATAAAAAGTCCAATTGACAGTGCTCCTGTTATCCGCAAAGCACTGGATTCATTCTTCTCTAATGAAAAAGGTGTGATTTGGACATCTGGGACGCTGTCGGTGAAAAGTGATGAGCGCTTTGTTGCTCGGCAATTAGGTGTGGCCCCTGAGGTGCCCGTAATGAAATTACTTGCTCCCGAACACTTCTATACAGGAGCTCAAATTTTTCTAATCGATGATATGCCGAACATTCAACAAGTTGCGCAACAGGAATATGTAGAAGAAGTAGCTGAGGCGATCGTGCAAACAGTCATGGTAACGGAAGGAAGACTGTTCGTTCTTTTCACGTCGCAAGATATGCTCAATCAAACACATGAACTTATTTCAGACAGTGGATTGCTGGAAGATTATGCTCTAATCGCCCAAGGGATCAGTTCAGGTAGCAGATATCGGCTGCTAAAATCTTTTAGACAATACGAAAAAGCGGTATTGTTCGGTACAAATAGCTTCTGGGAAGGGGTAGATGTCCCTGGAAATGCATTATCTGCAATTATTATCGTGCGTTTGCCATTTTCGTCTCCCACCGAACCTGTTTTTAAAGCAAAGACTGCTCAATTGAACAAGATGGGGAAGAACGCTTTTACTGCTTATGCTTTACCTGAAGCGATTCTAAGACTCCGACAAGGTTTCGGTAGACTGATTCGCTCCTCTTCAGACACTGGCTTTTTCATTATTTTGGATCGTCGGATTGAAACAAAATCATATGGGAAAAAGTTTCTTGAAGCCCTGCCCGATGTACCTGTTAAAAAAGTGTCACTTGCACGTATGGTAGATGAACTTAATAATTGCTATAATAAATGAGTGTATCGGACTTGAATGATCGCAATTAGATTGCGCACCCAAGTCTTAAAAAACCCATTTAAGTGGGATGTGAAATCATGGTTAATTGGATAAAATTTTTCATCATTTTTCTCTTCACACTTACGCTTGCATTGACGTCATTTGTTTTTTACAAAGCATATGAACCAGCTTCTTCTCTTAAAGAGAATGCGACCAGCAAAGTATTGGATGCTGGTCTGTTAGCGGAAGTGGATCGTGCGGAAGTGTATAACGGTACAACCTCTCTGACAGTCGTCTTTGGAAAAGATGACAACGACGTTGCAAAAGCCGTTTTCGTAAATGAGAAAGCAAAAACGGAAAAAGATTTAAAAGTGCTGGTCCTGAAAAAAGGCATCACAGCTAAACAAGCCTTAACTTCCGTGAAACAAGAAATGGACGTCAACAAACTCATCCATGTTAAACTAGGTATGGAAGACGATGCTGCTGTATGGGAAGTCGTCTTTAAAAATGAGGCAAACAAGCTGAATTATGTATATGTCTCATTTTCAGACGGACAGTGGCAAAAGCGAATATTAAACTTATAGGAAGTGCATGAACGCACTGGTAAAGGGAGCGATGGACTTGGCGAAGCAATTAGCATCCAGAGTTATGACACTTTCACCTTCAACAACTTTAGCGATTACAGCTAAGGCGAAAGAGATGAAAGAATCTGGTATCGATGTAATCGGTCTTGGAGCAGGAGAGCCTGATTACAACACACCTGAACCTATACTCGAAGCAGCATGGCGTTCGATGAAAGAAGGCAAGACAAAGTACACTCCGTCCGGCGGTCTACCTGCACTTAAGGATGCTGTCATCCGGAAGTTGGAAAAGGATCAAGGCTTAACGTATACACGGACTGAAGTCATGATTGGAATTGGTGCAAAACACGTTTTATACACATTGTTCCAAACAATTTTAGATCCAGCGGACGAAGTGATTATTCCTGCACCGTATTGGGTGAGTTATCCGGAGCAAGTGAAACTTGCTGGCGGAGTTCCTGTGATCGTTCAAGCAACGGCTGAAGCAGAGTTTAAAGTGACGGCTGGCCAAATCGAAAAAGCCATCTCATCAAAAACGAAAGCACTTATTTTGAATTCGCCTGGCAATCCCACTGGGATGGTGTATACAGAAGAAGAACTGAAAGCAATTGCAGAAGTTTGCAAGACGCATGATATTTGGATCATTTCAGATGAAATCTACGAAAAACTGGTCTATGGCACTGCGAAGCATGTTTCAATTGCGACGCTATCTGAAGATGCAAGGACGCGTACTTTTATCATCAATGGGGTTTCAAAATCTCATTCTATGACAGGATGGAGAATTGGTTTCATTGCAGGGAATGAGCAAGTCGTTAAAGCGATGACGAACCTTGCAAGCCATTCGACATCTAATCCTGTCACTACTTCACAATACGCAGCAATTGAAGCGTATAATGGTTCTCAGGATGCGGTAGAGATGATGCGGAAAGATTTTGGTTCTCGCCTGGAGCGTATTTATCCGCAAATTCAAGCAATCCCTGGTTTCCGCACCGTAAAGCCTCAAGGTGCATTTTATTTACTTCCGGATGTTTCGGAAGCTGTAAAGCATACTGGATATGAAAACGTGGATGCTTTTGCGAAAGCCTTACTGGAAGAAGCAAATGTAGCGGTCATTCCAGGTAGCGGATTCGGTTCAGAGGAAACAATTCGATTATCGTATGCGACTTCTATTGATTTGCTGGAAGAAGCGGTGCGCCGTATTGACCAATTTGTAAAAGAGAAATGGAACGATTGATTGAAAACTGACTAGGTGGATGTATACGTACCTAGAGAAAACTTGGAGGCTCTTATGAAAACGATTATGATTCACGAAATGCCTGATCATGAAGGCGAAACAGTACGTATGGGTGCATGGCTTGCCAACAAGCGCTCAAGTGGTAAAATTGCATTTTTACAATTACGTGATGGCTCTGGATTTGTTCAAGGAGTTGTAGTAAAAGAAGATGCGGGTGAAGAACTCTTTGCAACTGCAAAAGGGTTAACTCAAGAGACATCTTTATATGTAACAGGTGAGGTTACTGTAGATGAACGCTCAAGCTTCGGATATGAGCTTCAAGTCAAAGGAATTGAAGTAATTAAAGCTGCAGAAGATTATCCAATCACTCCTAAAGAACACGGAACTGAATTCCTAATGGATCACCGTCACTTGTGGTTACGTTCTCGCAAGCAGCATGCGGTGATGAAAATCCGTGACGAAATCATTCGTGCGACGTATGAGTTCTTCCACATGAATGGATTCATCAAAATCGATCCGCCTATTTTGACAGGATCTTCTCCAGAAGGAACGTCAGAACTATTCCATACGAAATACTTTGATGAAGATGCGTATCTTTCACAATCAGGCCAGTTGTATATGGAAGCAGCTGCTATGGCACTCGGTAAAGTATTTTCTTTCGGTCCGACGTTCCGTGCTGAAAAATCGAAAACACGCCGTCACTTGATCGAGTTTTGGATGATTGAGCCTGAAATGGCGTTCGTAGAACATGCGCAAAGTTTAGAAGTACAAGAGCAATATGTAGCACATGTTGTTCAATCTGTCCTTCAAAACTGTAAACTTGAGCTAGAACGTTTAGGTCGCGACACTTCAAAACTAGAAAAAATTCAAGCACCGTTCCCGCGTATTTCGTATGACGATGCAATCGAGTTCCTTCACAAAGAAGGATTCGACGATATTCAATGGGGAGACGATTTTGGAGCACCTCACGAATCTGCAATTGCTGAAAGTTATGATTTACCGGTATTCATCATGAATTATCCAATCGGCATTAAGCCATTCTATATGCAGCCGCACCCTGATCGTGATGATGTCGTACTTTGTGCAGACTTAATCGCTCCTGAAGGTTATGGAGAAATTATTGGCGGATCTGAGCGCATTCATGACTATGACCTCATGAAACAGCGTATTGAAGAGCACCAATTGGATGCTTCTGCCTATGAGTGGTATTTGGAGTTAAGTAAATACGGCGCAGTGCCGCACTCTGGTTTCGGTCTTGGACTAGAACGTACAGTCGCTTGGATTTCAGGCGTAGAGCACGTGAGAGAAACGATTCCGTTCCCACGACTTCTCAACCGTTTGTATCCTTAATAACGCAACAAGGAAGGAGTTCGCCATATGCAACAAGATGAACGGCTCCGGATGTGGATCGAGCAGGGGAATGTTACCATTCCCCAGCTTTTTTTTAACTCTTATAAAAAACTGGGTATCCAAGATTCGGATGCCATGCTCATTTTACAAATGGAAGCCTACCACGCTCAACATATTGAATTTCCGACGCCCTCCGATTTTTCATCGCGGATGAACCTTACTGAAAATGAAGTTTCTCAGGTATTGCAGCGTCTAATGCAAAAAGGATTTTTAAAAATTGACCAAGCCAGTGATTCCAACGGTGTTCTGTTTGAACAATTTTCGTTGCTTCCATTATGGGAGGCTGTTATTGACTGTGAGCTTACCATTCGGAATAAAACAGTTGAAGCAACAGAGAAAGAAGAAGAAGGGCAAATTTTTCACGTTTTTGAACAGGAGTTTGGCCGTCTTCTTTCACCAATGGAATGTGAAACGATTGCAATGTGGATTGACCAGGATCATCATGGAATCGATATTATTAAGGCGGCGCTAAAAGAAGCGGTCATTGCTCAAAAACTTAGTATGCGGTATATCGATCGTATCTTGTTTGAGTGGAAGAAGAAAAATGTCACTACACTTGCAGATGTCGAAAAACAAACCAAAGCATTCAGGTCACCAACACAATCGATCCGCCAAGGAAAAGAACAGGGAACTGTGAAACGAGTCCCTTTATATAACTGGCTTGAACAGCGGGATGGGTGAGGGGAATGTTAACTAAAACCGAATGGAATCATTGCTTGGACGAAATCAATAAGATGTTCCCGGATGCGCATTGTGAACTTGTACATGATAATGCGTTTGAATTGGTAGTGGCAACCCTCTTATCCGCACAGTGTACAGATGTGCTGGTCAATCGTGTAACTGCAGAGTTATTTAAGAAGTATAAAACACCAGGCGATTATTTAGAAGTGCCGATTGAGGAATTACAACAGGACATTCGTTCAATTGGACTCTATCGTAACAAAGCAAAAAATATTCAAGCATTGTCGCTTATGCTTCTCACTCAATTTGGCGGTGAAGTTCCTGAAGATCGGGACGTGCTGACAACTCTTCCGGGAGTTGGCAGAAAAACAGCAAATGTTGTCGTTTCAAATGCTTTTGGTGTGCCTGCACTTGCCGTTGACACACACGTCGAGAGGGTCTCTAAGCGGTTGGGAATGAACCGTTGGAAAGACTCGGTCCTGGCGGTTGAAGAGAAGATTATGAGATGGACCCCAAGAGAACGGTGGACACAGACGCATCATCAACTAATTTTCTTCGGTCGATATCATTGTAAAGCGCAAAAACCGAACTGTCCTGAATGTCCGCTGCTTTCAGTATGCAGAGAAGGTAAGAAAAGGATGAAACTGAATGGATAATTCAAAAACGATTGTCACGAAGGAACAGGTAATGCCTTACTTCGATAAATGGGAGTCTATTAAACCTGAAATTCAAGAACTTTATGACCAGAAGCAATCCGAGGCATCGGAGTCAATGGTGGCTGCAATTGCAAACTATGAAGAGCTGCTTGGAATCTGTGCTCCGGCAGGCGGTTCTGATCGTCGTACGAAGATGGAACCGTTGAATGGGGAAGAACGTCTTCAGTTTATAAAGGATAAGGTTGTAAGTCCTTTTGCGCTAATTCAGTTGAATTTACTCTACACAGAACTAAGGAAGAAGATTGCCCGATTTATCGCCAATTAAAAAAACAGCGACTTCGATTATCCGAAGTCGCTGTTTTTGTTGTCAGTTACCGTCTGAAGTTGTTGTATCATCCGGTTTGGTCGCAGAAGGTTTCGACGAACTGGCTGTATTGGAATTATTCGATGAGTTGCTGCTGACATCGCCAGAGTCGTCATCCCCGTTACCATCGCCATTATTTCCTGAGTTATTGCCGTCTGAGCCATTTCCGTTATTGCCGGAGTTGCTGCCATTGTTGTTATTGCCGTTATTACCATTATTGCCGTTGTTGTTACCATTGTTGTTGTTGTTATTATTGTTACCGTTGTTGTTGCTGCCGTTATTGTCTCCGTTATCGGAGCCGTTATTTTGTCCATCATCCACATTGTCCTGATCTGAGTCACCTTGATCTTGGTTTTGGTCGTCTGGTTCTTCTACAGGCTCTTCTTCGGTTGCCTGGATCATCAGAGTTGTGGAAGCAGGGGAACTTACAAGACTGCCTGCTTTTGCAATGACAGAGAACGTATACGTATGACCAGGTTCAACGTTTCCAAAAGTGAAGGAGTCATCATTTGTTTCAGTAAGTGATTGTGATCCTCCGCCATCTACTGAAACAGAAAGCGCGAATGTGACATCATCCTCAAAATCATCGGAATCAGGTTGATTGTGTTTCCAACTCAATTCGATCACTTGATTATCCGCGTCATATTCTGCTCTTAAATCAGTAGGTGCTTCAAGTTCCGTTACTTCTTCTGGTTCTTCCTCTACATAGGTACTTTCAGGAAGTGTACCGCGAACAAACAATTCATCACTCTTCAGATATTGCGGTGTTGAATGACTAGCTAATTGAAGAGGCTGTGAACCTTTTACAATAGATGCTTCTTCGACTGAGCTTGGTTTTTTGAATTTCTTCGGGCTGTTACCGGAAGTAATATCTCGCATCACTTGACGGAAGAGAGACTTTGGCATATCGCGTCCGCCAGGGAAGTCAACAATTGGTTCGTTGCGCTTTTCATGTCCGCCCCAAACCGCGATTGTATAATCGGTTGTATATCCGGCAAACCAAGAATCAGGCACGCTGTTTTTACCGATGTTGTATTTCTTTTTATCGTCCGCAGAATAGTTGGTTGTACCAGTTTTTCCTGCGATGTCCATACCGGGAATAGCTGCAGATTTACCAGTTCCCATAGTTAACACGTCACGAAGCATATCTGTAACCATATATGCAGTAGAATCTTTCATTGCTGAGACAGGATCTGGAGATAAGTTAATTTCCGTTTTTCCATCACGCAAAATGATTTTTTTCACAGCATGGGGCGCTGTATAGATTCCTTCGTTTCCGAATGCTGCAAATGCACCAGCCATTTGTTGGGTAGAAACATCATTGCCTCCGCCGCCAATTGCATCTGATTGGTTTAATTTCTTAATTGGCAACCCTAATGAATTGGCAAATTCTGCAGCATTTTTAGTACCGACTTCTTCAAATGTTTTAATCGCTGGAACGTTACGCGATTCGTACACGGCTTGGCGCATAGTGATAGGACCTTTGAATCTATTGTCAACATTATTCGCTTTTATGCCTTTTGTTTTTTCATCCACGATAGTTTGACCGGTCGACCAGTTCAAGTATTCAACGGCTGGACCATAATCTAAAATTGGTTTGATAGATGAACCTGGCTGTCGTTTTTGGTCACTTGAGTAATTGTGGTTAAATAATTTGTAATCTCGTCCTCCGCCAACAGCAACAATCTCGCCTGTTTTCGTATCGACAACCGTCATACCTGCTTGAATTGTGTCAGATTCGAAGTTGCTGCTATCTGCAAGTGCTTTTTCGACTGCTTCCTGTGCATTGGGATCGAGAGCCGTTTGAATAGTAACACCATCGGCCTCAATGTCTTTGTAACCGGCTTTTTGAAGCTCATCCATAGCAATATCAATATATGCTTGGAATTTAATATCCATAGGTTTCTCACGTTTTTCTTCAGGAAGAAGTGATGCAGTGACCGGGATTGCTTTTGCTGTATCCATTTCTTCTTTTGTAATTTTGTCATGTTGGTTCATAAGTCTTAATACGATGTCACGGCGTTTTTGTGCGCGTTCAGGATGTTTGAATGGGTTATAGGCATTTGGTGATTGAGGCATCCCGGCTAACATCGCCATCTCAGGAAGTTCCAATTCATTTAACTCTTTACCGAAAAAGTATTCAGAACCCGTACCGAAACCATATTTGTTGCCTGACATTAGAACTTTGTTAAAGTACATTTCAAAAATTTCTTCTTTAGAATAATTTCTTTCAAGTTTAAAGGCGAGCCATGCTTCCTGGGCTTTTCGCTTCAATGTTTTTTCATTTGTGAAGAAAGAGTTCTTTATAACTTGCTGTGTTAAAGTTGACGCGCCTTGCGAGCCGAAACCGCTTCTAAGGTTCGCTAAGACCGCACCGCCAAGACGCCATAAGTCAATACCGTGGTGTTTATAAAAACGGGAGTCTTCAGTTGCGAGAATCGCATTTTCTAATTCTTTTGGAATTTGGTCGTAGGGTATATATTTACGCTTTTCATTACCTGTCGTATAGATGACATTGTCGTTTCGGTCTAAAACTTTAGAAGAAAGCGGATCTTTTAAAAGACTTTCATCTAATTTAGGCGCTGTACTAGCATAATAAGCAAATAATCCTGCACCTGCTGCGAAGAATAGCAATCCAATTATAACGACTGCTTTAAATATGGTCTTAATGAGACCTTTTTTCTTTTCAGGTTTTTTGTTTTGTTTACGTGATGATTTTTGTTCCGCCTCCGCTTGTTTTCTGCGTGCGGTCCTTGAATTTGGAGTATTATTATCCATTAGGATTCCTGCCTTTCGATTCGTTCGCCGGTTGTTTGTTCAACAATGCCGGTTAAAGCTTGTAAATAATCAAGACGCGGTTGATAGCCAGGCTGTATTTCGACTGACATTTCTTCAACTTCGGCAAGTGTAATTGATTTTCTACCGCCATCGATCATCCGCTTCCATTTTTCAATGAAGTTTTTAAACGGTAATACAAAATAACGATCTAATAAAGAAAATCGTATGATTAGAAATGCAACTCCGCCTTGTTCGTGTACTTGGGACATATGGTCAACTTGGTGATCATGTATATTTTGTAAAGGAAAAGAAGTTTTATTTTTCGTCTCCTTTGCTTCAAAATCGACATACTTTCCTTGCCACACACCATTATAATCTGTTGTGGAAGCAGTTTTAAAATAGGCTTCTGTAATAACTGCCGCACTTCTCGCTGGATAACGAACGTTGACAATTTGGATAGGCACGGGTTTTTTATGAATGACTGCAATCCCTCTGCTTGTATAATACTCGTTGCTATCATTTAATTCATCTTCCAGCGTTTTCCCACGATTACTGAAAGATAATGACGCTGGTTTGGCAACTGCATTCGCTGTAGCAGGTATATATTTTTTGCCATTTGGATAGCGTATCGCCAACATAATCACCTCATATCATCAGTGTATCATACCACAATATTGAGACGTTAAAACGTTGATTAGGTTGCAAACTGAAAAATGGCCGCCCTTTTAGAGAGGAATGCACGTTCGACAATGTTGGAACTGAAAGCACTAATTTGATAAACTTAAAATAGAAGCAGTAGAAAGGTGACAAGTAGTATGAGGTTACAGCAGTTAACAGAAAAATTACTAGAAGTATGTGATGAATGCTTAGTTCGGCACAGTGATATGAGGAAAGAAAATCGCGAACCCGACTTTTATAAAGAAGTGAAACCATATGCAGATCGGTGCCATCAAATGATTGACGAATGGGACGCGCTTGTGAAGCACTGGATACGCACTAATCGCCCTAAATATGTAAGACCCATTCAAATTTCTACACTAAATGATTTAATGAAACAATTTACTGTGCAGTCCTTTTATCAAAAAACAGGAAAGAAACGATTTGTTCAATCGATTCAATCTGCAAGCTATACGTTGAATACTGTTCGGATTGCGCTGGAAAAAGATAAAAAGGAGGGCGAAGATGCGGACTAACTCGAATCTCCAATCATTTATAGACGGCCTGAAGCAAGATCCCGAATTTGCGTCAAATGTAAAGCATTATAAAGTTACCGAGGGAAAAGATGCCACATATGCGCCATTTCCCGACAAATTGCATACTTCACTAAAAGAAGCACTTGCCAGTAAAGGGATTCACCAGTTATACAGTCATCAGCGGGAAGCATTCGACTTCGCTCAGCAAGAGAAGTCATATACTGCGGTCACTCCAACCGCGTCAGGTAAATCACTTTGCTACCATCTGCCTGTCCTGCAAAGCATCTTAGAGAACGAAGCTGCTCGTGCATTGTATCTATTCCCGACAAAGGCACTAGCACAAGATCAGTTAGCAGATCTGCATGAACTCATAGAAGCCAGTGGTGAATCGATTCTAAGTTATACGTATGACGGAGACACAGCACCTGGACTTAGAACAAAGGTTCGTAAGTCTGGGCATATCGTGTTAACAAATCCGGACATGCTGCATTCGGGAATTTTGCCTCATCATACAAAGTGGGTATCACTTTTTGAAAACTTGAAGTATATCGTGATTGATGAATTGCATACGTATAAGGGAGTGTTTGGTACACATGTTGCTCATGTGCTAAGACGCTTAAAAAGAATTTGTGCATATTATGGAAGCAATCCGGTATTCATTTGTACTTCGGCAACTATCGCGAACCCTCAGCAGCTAGCGGAAAACCTGACGAATTCTTCGATGGAGCTCATTGCAGAAAACGGAGCGCCTGCGGGGAAGAAGCATTTTTTGTTTTACAATCCACCTGTTGTCCATGAAACATTCGGAATTCGCAGAAGCGCTGTCTTGGAAGTTCGGGATATTGCTTCCCGCCTTTATCGAGAAGGTGTTCAAACGATCATTTTTGCGAAAAGCAGAGTGCGTGTAGAAATGCTCGTAACGTATATGAAAGAACTCACCAAAAAGAAATTGATGGATGAGACAATTATGGGTTATCGAGGAGGTTACCTCCCCTCAGAGCGGCGTAAAATTGAAAAGGGACTGCGTGACGGGACGATTAAAACAGTCGTCAGTACAAATGCGCTGGAGCTTGGAATCGATATTGGCCAATTACAAGCATGTGTGATGACAGGTTACCCGGGAAATATTGCGAGTGCGCTCCAACAAGCAGGCCGTGCTGGAAGAAGACAGGATGATGCGCTCATTATTTATGTTGCCCAGTCTATGGCACTCGACCAGTATATTATTGAGCATCCTAATTACTTATTAGGCGGTTCTCCAGAAGAAGCACATATTCATCCTGACAATATTGTCATTCTGATGGACCATTTAAGGTGTGCTTCATTCGAACTGCCATTTTCGATGAACGACCAGTATGCGGAGTTTGATGTCCAGCAGCTATTGGAATTTTTAGCATCTGAAGGAGTACTCGTTTTAGCGGGAGAACACTGGCATTGGATGACGGAGCGTTTTCCAGCTAGTGAAGTGAGTTTGCGTTCCGCCTCACAAGAAAATGTAGTGATTATCGATAAAACCCGTCCAAAGGAAACGACGGTCATTGGGGAAATGGATCGATTCAGTGCCATGACGCTGTTACATGAAGAGGCGATCTATTTACATCAAGGCACACAATTTCAGGTTGAAATGCTGGATTGGGAAGAAAAGAAGGCGTATGTGACAGAAGTGGATGTCGACTATTTTACAGATGCCAATTTAGCTGTTGAGCTGAAAGTAATCAGTGAAGATAAAAAACAAGAAGATGCATCCCAGATAGTGGCATTTGGAGATCTAGCTGTTCTTGCCATTCCCACGATATTTAAAAAGATCCGTTTCGATTCTCACGACAATATCGGATCTGGTCCTATACATTTGCCGGCAGAGGAGCTGCATACAGCTTCGACATGGCTGTCATTTGATATACCTGAAGGATGGACTGAGGCGGTGTTGACTGATGCGATGACGGGTGCAGCGCACGCGATGCAATCGTTTATTCCTTTGTTTGTGCAATGCGATAGAACGGACATTCATGTAGTCCCTCAAGTGAAAGCAGTTCATACCGGGAAACCGACATTTTTCATCTACGATAGTTATCCCGGAGGAATCGGGTTGAGTGAAAAGATGTTTGATCAATGGAATGCATTACTGCGTCAGGCAGCCGCGCATGTAAATTCATGTGAGTGTGAGGCAGGGTGCCCGATTTGTACAGGTCCGCCCGAATCTGATGTGAATTTAAAAACAGGTGCAGCACAACTTTTAAAGAGTTTATCGGGCGGTGACAGGTGTGTCGTATGAACAAAATCTAATGAAGATGAAGGGCATGCTGAAAAAATCGACATCGGAGATTTCGATACAGAAAGAAACTTCCAAGATTGTTCAAGCGTCCTCTCCTAGTTACGAATCGAATTGGTTGGCAGCCGGTCTTGAAAAAGAGACCAATCAATACGGGACCGTCTATAAGAAAATTGTGGACTATGATGAAACGTATTCTCATGGGAACTATCAACTAACCGAATTGACGGCCACGCTGCAAAAATGGAAGAGTTCAGGGGAAAGGCATCCATTAGCACCTGATCCGGATAAACGACTTCTTTTTTTTGACACAGAAACTACAGGGTTGAAGGGGACCGGCACTCTCATTTTCTTAATTGGTTTAATTGAACAACATGGAAATGGCTTCAGAATGACTCAATATGTCCTGCCTGGCCCTGCTCATGAAGCAGCGTTCCTTTATGCAACCGGGTTATGGGAAAAGCCGGTTACACTAGTTATGTATAACGGAAAGAGTTTCGATATACCTCAATTGGATACTAGATGGACAATGAATCGCAACTTACTCCCGCCATTGCCGAAACACGATCAAATAGATTTGCTCCACGGCTCCAGACGTATTTGGAAACATGAGATGGAGTCGTTCAAACTTCCAGCAGTCGAAGAAGAACAGCTTGGATTTGTACGGGAAGATGATATGCCTGGACACATGGCACCGATCATCTATCAAGATGCGGTGAAAAATGGTCGTGCAGAAATGCTGATGAAGATTTTGCTGCATAATGAGTATGATATTTTATCACTCGTTACGTTGTATATCCGTTCGACAGACCTTCTTTTGCAAGACGAGTTATCAGGAACTGCAATCAGTCAAACGAATATCGGCAAATGGTATGCTGATTTGAAGTCTCACAGCCGTGCAAGTACGGTCTTAGAGCAGGTAATTGAGGAATATGGGACGCAGCACCCAACGACACACTTTCATTTTGGTTTTCTTTTAAAAAGGGAAGGGAAATATAGCGAGTCAATAGATGCTTTTGGTGTTTGTATGACGAAGTCCACTGGACGGGAACGAATTATTGCACTTGAGGAAATGGCGAAGCTATATGAGCACAAAAATAAGGATTGTACAAAGGCATTGCAACTTTGCGGGGTTGCCAAAGGTCTGATAGTATGTGATTCATCGCTGACGGGTTCATTTTCTATCCGCATGATTGCAGAATTTACAAAACGGGAAATGAGACTGAAAAGAAAATTATTTCCCGGGCAAGCGCAGAAGTCGACAAAATAACACTGTTAAACTTGACGCAAGCAGACAGACTTGGACAGAATATGCTATACTTAGAGCAGTTACCACTGATGGAAGGACGTTGTTGAATGGATATTAAATTGGATTCAAAAACGATTCTTGAAAAAGAGTTTAAAACAGGAATGCGCGGTTACAACCAAGAAGAAGTCGATTTGTTTTTAGATAGTGTAATTCATGATTATGAAAGTTTTAAAAAACGGATCGCTGAACTTGAACGCGAAAACGGAGAACTTCAAAACGAATTATCTACTGTACAGAAACGCCCGGCATCAAGTGCACCTGGTACAACAAACTTCGACCTGTTAAAACGTATTTCTAATTTAGAAAAAGCAGTGTTTGGAAGTAAACTTTCAGGAAACGAATAAAACGAACCCCACTTTCCCTTGCGAAAAGTGGGGTTCTCCTGTATACTTATCAAGCCATGATGGAAATTCAGGTAATTGCTGCAGTGCTAGACACTGGAGAGGAAAGTCCATGCTCACACGGTACTGAGATGTCCGTAGTGTTCGTGCCCGGCCAAAAAATAAGCCGGGGCGCTGTTTACTCAGCTGACGGCGGAAATAATTCCTAAGTCCTTTTAGGATATGGAAGACGTTTCCTGAAAAGTGCCACAGTGACGGAGCTGTATCGGAAACGGTACAGGTGGAACGAGGTAAACCCCGCGAGTGAGAAACCCAAATTATGGTAGGGGCGCTCTTCCGAAGGAAATGAACGGAGGAAGGGACAGACAATCGTCTGTAGATAGATGATTACCACCCTGAGTACGAGGTGTAAACCGTTTGAGTACAAGGGAACAAAACATGGCTTACGAATTTCCTGATGGTACTTACATGTATACATTCATGCTCTCCTGTATTTATGGAGAGCATTTCTGCGTTAGAAAACAGGTTTGCTCATATACAGCACGTACATAAGAAGTTAAACAATGGAGAGGAAGTGTGCAATTCATGAAAGAATACAAATTGGTAGCAACTGCTGCGATGGGGCTTGAAGGACTCGTTGCAGAAGAAGTGAAAGCACTAGGATATGAAACATTGACTGAGAATGGAAAAGTTTACTTTTCCGGAGACGCGCATGCAATTGCAAAAGCGAATATGTGGTTGAGAATTGCAGACCGAGTGCGCATTATTGTAGGAGAATTCAAGGCGACTACTTTCGACGAGCTATTCGAAAAGACGAAAGAGTTACCGTGGGAGGATTACCTTCCAGTGGACGCGGCTTTCCCAGTCGCAGGGAAGTCCGTCAAATCGATTTTATACAGTGTACCTGATTGCCAAGCAATTGTGAAAAAAGCGATTGCGGAAAAACTTAAAACGGTTCATGGCCGTGTTGGGTTTTTAGATGAAACAGGTCCTTTATTTAAATTGGAAGTATCCATTTTAAAAGATAAGGTGACACTGACTATCGATTCTAGTGGTGCAGGTTTGCATAAACGTGGTTATCGTATAGGACAAGGGGATGCGCCTTTAAAAGAAACGTTAGCGGCAGCCCTTGTTAAATTGACAAAGTGGAACCCGGATCGCCCATTTGTAGATCCTTTCTGTGGATCTGGAACGATTCCGATTGAAGCAGCGATGCTGGGTCAAAACTTAGCTCCAGGTTATAATCGAGAATTTTTAAGCGAACAGTGGCCATGGATGGCAGAATCTGTATGGGATCGCGTGCGTGAAGAAGTGGAAGATGTCGCTGATTATGATCGCAAACTAATGATTTCAGGTTCAGACTGGGATCCGGCAATGATAAAAATTGCAGAAAAAAATGCGGCTGAAGCAGGATTCTTAGATATCATCAATTGGAATGTATGCAACGTTGCAGACCTTACACTCGAAGGCGAAAACGGAGTCCTAGTTGGTAATCCGCCATATGGGGAACGACTTGGTGAACTTGAAGAAGCTGAAGACATTACGGCTACACTCGGGAATGTAATGAAACCTTATTCGTCGTGGTCAGTCTATATGCTCTCTTCTCTTGAAAACTTTGAGACGATGTACGGCAAAAGAGCCACTAAGAAACGTAAACTCTTCAATGGTTTCATACGGACAGACCTTTATCAGTTCTGGGGGAAACGAAGCTAACCGAAATAGATTAAAAAGAGAGGGTTCTCCTCTCTTTTCTTATGGAATAGAAAGGGGTTCACTATGACTGGAAAGTTACCATTTGCACTTACGCGTGACAAAACATTCTACGAATCACTCAATGAGTGGATCGGAGATACTCTGTATGATGACCTTACCGAAAAAGGATTTGACTGCAGGGATGAACAAATCTACATGTCATTTCAAATCGAACAAGCGCTGCGTGAAAAAGAAGTATTATTTGCAGAAGCAGGAGTTGGAACGGGGAAAACGATTGCATACTTACTTCCTGCGATCGCCTATGCCCGTTATACGGGAAAACCAGCTCTAATTTCTTGCGCAGACGAAACGTTAATTGATCAACTTGTTAAAGAGGAAGGCGACATTCGTAAAATTGGTGAAGCGCTGGAACTTACCATAGATGTCCGTCTAGCTAAATCTCGTGACCAGTATCTTTGTTTGAAGCGTCTAGAAGAAATGAATCGTTTTGGGGAAGAATATGCCGAAAATGTAGAAGATAGTTTGCCGGATTTCGTTTATGGTCCTGCTTCGTTATCTGAAGTCTATCCATACGGAGAACGCTCATCTTATCCAGATCTAAGTGACGGTGAATGGGAAACGATTAATTATCATCCAATCCAGCAATGCGGCGGATGTGACTTACGGAACCGATGCGGGCAAACAATACACCGCAGCGAATATCGAAAAGCTGCTGATCTAATTATCTGTTCTCACGATTTCTTTATGGAACATCTATGGACAAAAGAGTCAAGGAAACGACAGGGGCAGCTTCCGTTATTGCCTGAAGTTTCAATGGCTGTTTTTGATGAAGGTCATTTATTAGAATACGCTGCTCAACGAGCGCTCACGTATGAAGTGCAAGATAGTACGCTTCTTGGTCTGCTGGAACGTGTCATGACGGATGGTGTTCGTGAACAGACACTGCAACTGATGGAACAGCTAATGGAGTGTCATGAATTATTCTTCGATTATTTATCGGAATGTGCACAAGAGGATGGGGAGGAAAGACTTGCGATTTCAAAATCTGCTGAACTTGTGAACACAGCTCGCGAAGCAGTTCGTCTTTCAAATGCATTACTTGAAGAGTTTGTTTTTGATAGCGAGCTTTATGTGATACCAGAGTATGACTTAAGAATGGTAGAAGAGTATCTGGAACAATATATATTTTCGTTAGAATTGTTCTCAGACAATGAGGAAGCTGTTGACTGGGCAGAAGATCGTGAAGGAGAGCTGACTCTCGTTATAATGCCTCGATTGGTAACTGACGTTTTGCAAGAGCGTCTGTTCTCTGAAAAACTGCCAATCGTTTTCTCGTCTGCAACATTGTCAGTACAAAACGATTTTTCGTTTTTAGCGAATAACCTTGGTATTGAGCATTCGGTTTCGTTTTCAATTGAATCTCCATACGATTACGATGAAGTTATGGACCTTACTATCGAATCGTTACTTGAAGATGGGAAAAAGAACCGGCTTGTCGAGCTATTGAATGACGGTGAACAGACACTGGTGCTGTTTAAGTCGAAGCAATCGATGGATAATTTCCGGGCTCAATTGCCAGAGGGGCAACTCCCATTTACAGCATTTGAAGGGGATCGTGAACTCTCCTCGATTGTTAAGGAGTTCCAAGCGAAACAATGGTCTGCGTTCTGTTCGTATCATCTCTGGGAGGGGCTGGATATTCCTCATGATGCGTTAACGCGAGTGGTTATATATGATTTACCTTTACCGCCTGCTGACCCATTGTTCAATGCTAAGCGCAGTCATGCCGAGTCTCCGTTTGAAGAAGTGGACTTGCCCTATATGCTGCTCCGTTTACGGCAAGGCGTCGGCCGGCTGATTCGGACTGCGACTGACTCAGGTTCTGTTCATATATTGCTGAATCCGGAAGAATCTGAATTAGTTCCTTCTTTTGAATCGATATTTCCTGTTGCACCAAGAGTGAAATCTTAAATAAAAAACAAAAAGCAACAGGCATCTGCCTAGCTGCTTTTTGTTTTTTTATTTGTGATTCAACAGTGTTTTTACGGAATTAGTCAAGCTTCATCGATTGTGAGCAATACATTAGAAGGCGGGGCGTTGTTAAAGTTCAGCGGCAGTTTAAATGCCTGCTGGAAACCATAGAACTTCGTTTCTCCGGTTAATACAGTAGGTGGCGATATATCCAGAGTCAGTGAGTCTTTTTCGAGTAGGGTGCATAGATTTCCTGCGACCATATTTCCGAGTTCACCAGTGAATGACTCAATCATCTCTCCTTCAATCTTCATCCCAAACATCGCTTCTCCAATCTGAGAAATTGTCGATTCGTTCGTATCGATAATTAATCTTCCACGAACATCCCCGAGCAGTGCGATTAGTACACTTAGTTCTTTTTGTTCATAAGGCTGTGTAGTGAGAGAAGGTGGAAGAACTTCAAATTTAACGGGAATAACAGTAGTTAAGGATTGGATAGTACTATTTAATATATGTTGAATCGTTTTTGCATCAGTCATTTAGACACCTCTTCATCAGGTATTAGTAGTTCAATGATACCACTCGCGCAGCTAATTGTATAGAGTATTAATTTAATTAACAACCTGGAATATATGAATAGAGTGTGAACGAGATATAATGGTATGATAGACAAAGCTCTAGGAGAAGGGATCGAAGTGTTTATGACTCAACATAAGGATTTTTTAGACGAAACCGCTATACTTGGCCTACTTTGTAAAGAAGATGGAGATCAGGAACGGTTTCAAAAAGCAGCAATGCTCGCACAGAAACTCGTGAAAGATGACTATACCATAGCATTTGCAGGTCACTTTTCAGCAGGGAAATCATCTATGATTAATGCACTGACGGGAGAGGAACTGTTGCCATCCAGTCCGATTCCGACAAGCGCAAACATCGTTAAAATACATAAAGATGTCGAAGACTTTGCCATCGTACATCGACAAGATGGGACTTCCGTTAAAGTTATTGGGGAAGGATTCCCGCAAGCCGTAAAAAAGATGAGCAAAGAAGGAGCATCCATTGCTTCTTTGGAAATTGGACATACCGCGTCAAAACTGCCCAAAGGGATTTCCGTAATGGATACTCCTGGTGTCGACTCAACTGATGACGCGCATCGGCTCTCTACAGAATCTGCACTTCACTTAGCGGATCTAGTGTTTTACACAATGGATTACAATCATGTGCAGTCGGAATTGAATTTCCGGTTTACTAAAGAACTGATGCGGTATAACCCGAATGTTTATTTAATCGTCAACCAAATTGACAAGCATCGCTCGAATGAGCTGTCGTTTAATGAATTCAAGGAATCTGTCCGCCACTCATTTTCTCTTTGGGGAGTTGAGCCGAAAGGAATCTTTTTCACATCCCTTAAACAGCTCGATTTAGAAGGTAATGACTTTAACGCTGTGAAAGATATTGTAAATGGATCGATTGAGCGTCGTGATGAGCACTTTGATCGAAATGCGCAAAATGCACTTGCTCAATTAACTGCAGAACATATCGATTTCTTAAAAGAAGAAATTAAAGAGACAATTGATGCTCATCCTGAAATCTCTAGTGAAGAATTCACTAATCCAGACGAGCTAAAGCAAGAACAAGAAGAACTGCAATTGCGGCTATCTCTCTTGCAAGGAGATGCATTTCATCTGCATTTCGAAAAAGAACGGAAAGAACTTTTGCAAAGTGCATCCTTGACCCCATATGAAACGAGGGAGTTACTGAAAGAGTACCTTGAGTCACAAACAAGTCAATTTAAAGTCGGACTTTTCTTCAGTTCGAAAAAGACCCAGGAAGAAAGGGATCGGAGACTTACTGCTCTTAGTAAATCGCTGGAAAAGTTAGCGCATACCCAAATCGAAATTCACCTGCGTTCACTTATGAAAAACGTGCTGAAACAAGCAGGACTGTTAACAGATGAACGGTCATTGGAAATTGATGAAATGGATTTAGCGTTCCGTTTTGACGAAATCGCAAGCACGTTGACCACACCTGACATTTTGACCGGTGAGCTGATTTTAAATGCAGCAAGTCAAATGCGTGAAGCTGTTCTGAATGTATACAAACAGAAAACGGATGAGTGGAAAGTCCGGCTATCAGAGGCTGCGAAACGTGAAGGGGAGAATGTTTCAGCAAAACTGCAAAATCAACTGGAAGATGTTAAGACGAAACTAGCTTCAATCCATCTTGTGTTATCACGTACAGCGCATCTTCAATTATTTGACAATGATCAGCCGCATGAATGGTCTAAGGAAGAACTCGCTTCTTTGGAACGGCTAAAAGCAGAATGGAAAGCTCAATCTGAGCCGGAGGTTATAGATGTACAACATCAGCAAGAAGCTGAAATCGAGAAGGAAGTAGCTGTACAAAAAGAACATGAATTAGATAATAACGAAGAAATCTTCAATGGAGACCTTGAGTTGATCGTCAAGCGGGCGAAGCAAGTGGCGGACGATGTCGTTCACATACCAGGGTTTAACGATCTTTCTGTATATTTAAAGTCAAAGTCAAAAAGACTGGAACAGCAAGAGTTCACGGTGGCGTTATTTGGAGCGTTCAGTGCTGGAAAATCATCTTTCTCAAATGCTTTGCTTGGAGAAGCGGTATTGCCTGTATCCCCGAATCCGACAACTGCAGCCATTAACCGGATTCGTCCGACTTCTGAAATTCATGCCGACGTTACAGCAGATATTCACTTCAAAGCGCTTGAGCAGTTAACTCAAGATACGGTAAATGCATTTGCCATGCTTGGATTATCAATTTCTACGATTGAAGAAGCGTTTGAACGTGCAGAAGAAGCGCTGCAACTGAAATTAGTTGAAGAGTCTCTTCATATCCATAAATCGTTTATCCGTGCTTTCCATAAGGGATACCCGGCTTATCGAAATTTACTTGGCACTGTGCTGACTGCAGAGCGCGACGAATTCGTTCGATTTGTAGCTGAAGAAGAGCGGAGTTGTTTTGTTGAGTCGATTGACTTATATTATGACTGTGAACTAACACGCCAAGGGATAACGCTAGTGGATACCCCGGGTGCAGATTCTATAAATGCCCGGCATACAGATGTAGCGTTTGAGTATATTAAAAATGCGGATGCGATTTTGTTTATTACGTATTATAACCATGCATTTTCACGTGCGGACAGGGAGTTTTTAATACAGCTTGGCCGCGTGAAAGATGCCTTTGAAATGGACAAGATGTTTTTTGTTGTTAACGCAATTGATTTGGCTGCTAACGAGGAAGAAGAACAGGAAGTAAAGGGGTTTGTAGCAGAAGAACTTGTGAAATTTGGTATTCGGAATCCGCGCGTTCATGGGATTTCCAGTTTGCAAGCGCTTGAAGCGAAGCAACAAGGACAATCCGAAACAAAAATGAAGGACTTTGAAACTCGTTTTTATTCATTTTTGGAAAATGATCTAAATGCATTAGCTGTTCAAGCATTGGATGAAGAGACAACAAAGACAATTGGCCGTCTAGCTGACCTCATTGAACGGACTGAAAAAAACCGTGAGCGTAAAGCGGAGCGGCTGGAAGAGCTGGCTGTTTTTGAACAGCGTGTCCGAGCGCATTATCAGGAGAGCTTTGCACCCGTCCTAAAAAAATCTGTTCAAGAAGAGTTAAGGGAGTTAATCTTCTACATCCATCAGCGTGTCTTCCTAAGGTTCCCGGATTTCTTCAAAGAAGGCTACACACCGTCGCTATTTGTTCGCCACCAGGCTCCAGAAGCACTTCGCTTAGCTTTAGAAGAAACTATAGGAATGACTGGTTTCGATTTTGCTCAAGAACTCAAGGTAACAAACTTACGAATGCTGACATTCATGAAAAAACAAGTAGATGCGCGGCAACGGACCGAACAGCGCTGGTTAGCTGAAATGGACAGTGCGCTATCACCTTCTCCGTTCGATTCTAAAGATGCAGAGATGTTGAAGTTTGCCCCGCCATTCCAAAAGATGGAACGCTACAGTATTGTGAATCGGCATTTTAAAAATGCGAAATCGTTCTTTGAAAAGGGTGATCGAAATACCCTTCAAGAGCAACTGACCGAACTGCTGAAAAAAGATGCAACGAGTTATTTGGAGTCAGAGCAGGAGCGATTAGGAGAATGGACGAGTGACTGGATTGACGATTCTGCCGCGGAATTGACAGCCCATTTATTACAAGAAACTTTGGCTCAATTGGCCGCTGAACGCGGACTATTAGAAAGTCATGAACAACTGTCTGAATGGCGAGCAGTCTATGAACAAATCCGACAGAAGGAGCTGGTATAAGTGAACGTTTTCAAATCTATGGCGGGACAGAATAATGGCCAGAAACGTAAATGGATTGATGCACGATTCTCTCTTCAAGATCCTAAAGCTGGTGCGGATTCTTATTGTCAAAGTCATATTCAACATGCAGTTCATTGGGACTTGGAAAAAGACTTGTCTGATATGAAAAAAAGCGGTGGCCGCCATCCGTTGCCTGACCATGCTACTCTGACGGAGCTGTACCGTAAAAGCGGTCTTCATTTGGATGATGAAATCATCATTTATGACAATGGCGGTGAACCATTCGCAGCACGCGCTTGGTGGATGTTGCAATTCGGCGGATTTAAAAATGTTTTCATTTCGCTAGAAGGATTTGAGGACCTTGAGAAATTAGGGTTCCCTATAGATGGAAATGTTGTAACTCCTGAACGTTCATCAGTAGAACCCGTGTGGAATGAATCCATTCTTGCATCAAAAGAAGATGTAAAAAACCAGGTTGCAGCACAGGGTGAGGATTTACTAGTAGATGCAAGGGCAGGTGCGCGTTATCGGGGAGAGCATGAGCCGCTGGATGCTATAGCAGGGCACATTCCTGGAGCGCAAAACTTTGATTGGGCACAGCTGAAGGAGAATGGCCGCTTTGAAACATCGGGTGAAGGAGTTCGCATTTTACAAATGATGGCGGATCTGGAACAGCCGATTACCGTTTATTGCGGAAGTGGTGTGACAGCAGCCCCCCTGTACGCTATGCTGACAGAAAAAGGGTACGGTAATGTTAGACTTTATGCAGGAAGTTATAGTGATTGGATTGCTGGTGGAGACCTGTCGATTGAAACCGGGGCTTATAAAAAGGATGATTCGCTGTGAAGATTGCATTTATTAGTGATATCCATTCTTCCATAGATGAACTCAAACTGGTACTCAAGCAAATTGAAACAATAGCCCCAGATTCGAAAATCATCGGAGCGGGCGATTTGTTTGAGTGTACAATCGGCAAGAAAAAACTGGATGGCACGACCTATCCGCAGTTAAGCGAGGTCATGCTCAATCCAGTTGGATTTGAACAGCTTCTTGACTTTCCATCTATCAGGGGGAACCAGGAAGAACGAATTCTTCTCATCTCAAGCTCAACTGAGCCACTGTTGCAAAAAATTTCTCAACTGCCGGAACGAATGCGGATCGGTGATGCACTGCTGATCCACGGACACCAATGGCCATACAATGAATTGCCTCCAGAACACATCACACAGGGGGAAGATCTGGTTGTGCATGGTCACACGCATACTTCCTCGTGGGTTGTTGATGGGGAAGTGAAAGAATTCGAATTCTCTGTGCCGATAAAGCTTCCTCAAAAAGCTGTGATCGTGAATGCGGGATCAGTAGTCGATCACAGAGAATGGGTGTTATATGATGAGTGTGAACGAACAATTACATTTATGAAGGCAGAATTGGAATAAAAGTCATCGCTGCTTATGAATCGCCTGGCGGGCAAGCGCATCTGCTGCCCGATTCATATCGTCTGCAATCCACTTGATGAAAAAGTACTCGAAGTTCTTAGTGAGCTCGAGTGCTTTTTTTAAGTGTGGTTTATATAGCTCATTTTTAACAAATCCCTTTTCTACCGCCTGGACGACGAGCTGGGAATCACTGCGAACAGAAAGAATGCCAGTAGTTAGCTGTGCCGCTTCCTGCAGGCCTCTAATAAGCGCTAAAAACTCTGCTGTATGGTTATCGCAAGGAGGTATAGGTTCTGAAATCTTAAGTGAGTGACCTTCACCTGTAAGGTAGATGCCAATACCGCTTTTTCCTGGATTCCCTGCACTTGCTCCGTCTGTATATAATTCAATCATTTGAGCAATCCTCCTGTATAGTTGCATCCTTTCGCCAGAAAACTTACAATTAACATAGGGTCTGATTGGAGGGACTTATGAAGAAAACAACTGTTATTACTGAAATTGATGACCTGCTGGATATGTATTGTGAAGGATGTCTAGTTAAAAAACATTTGACGCAAGAACGCGGCAAGACGGAAGCACACAAGTTTTGCATCCGCGAATGCACTGTGGGCGACCAGCTCCGCTTTCTTGGTTCTGAAATGAATAAATTAATGAAATAAGATCCCACTGATAGAATCAGCGGGATCTTTGCTTTTTATGACGAATGATCATTGATCGGCTGTGGACACATTTGCCGCTTGAGGACCGCGATTACCTTCTATAATTTCAAAAGAGACAAATTGTCCCTCATCCAGCGTTTTAAAACCATCTGCTGTGATGCCTGTGAAATGGACGAAAACATCTTGTCCGTCATCCGCTTCAATGAAACCGTATCCTTTTTCATTACTGAACCATTTGACTTTACCGTGGTACATAATTATTCCTCCTCGGCGTTAGATGTCTTCCCACTTAAACCATGGTTAAGTTTACTATACCCCAACCTTTTATGAAGGTCAAACGCACTATCTGATTTTTTGAACTATAAAAGGAGTGATTTTGAAAATGACATACACTGAACAGTGTGCGATTATAACGAAAGAAATATACGGAAAGTTTGATGCAAGTCATGATTTTGACCATATACTACGGGTTTTGCAAAATGCCTTTGAAATAATGGAAAGGATGGAAGGGGTCAATCGGACAGCTGTAGAATTGGCAGTCTATCTTCATGATATTGACGATCCGAAGTATTCGGAAGTCACTGGTACATCCGCCGCTGCATTATTACAAGAATTAGCTGTTCCACAAGATCTTCAGGAACTTGTTTTAGCTGCCATTGAATCCGTAGCGTTCAGCGGCGGTAATTCAAAAGAACTAGATTCCATTGAAGGTGCAATTGTTCGAGATGCGGATCGATTAGACGCAATTGGAGCTATCGGCATTGCGCGCACTTTTGCTTATGGGGGTGCGAAAGGACGTAAACTTTATGACCCGACAGAGAGTATACGCATTAGCATGTCAGAATATGACTACCGTTCTAAAAAAACAGCATCGGTAACCCATTTTCATGAGAAATTATTTTTATTAAAAGATTTGATGGTCACAGAACGAGGGAAACAACTCGCAGAAGATCGCCATCAATTCATGAAACAGTTTATGAAACAATTAGAAATTGAAACAGGGCTATCCTTATAAAATCGAACGCATAAAAAAGCAGGCATCACTCTACAAGGATGCCCGCTTTTCGTAATGCTTCAAACGCTCGGTCAAGCTGTTTTTCACTATCCGCCATCACCGTATGTAAGTGTGTATGATCATCTGACAGGGCAGATAGATAAACGGCATTGGATGCTGTAATTTTATCGAGGAATTCTTTCACTTCCATACGATTGGCAACCATAATGGAGGCAGTTAAGTCGCCATATACAGGATGTTCGACCCGAACATCTTTAACGGTCACACCATGATCTACAAAAATCGTCAATTCCTCTTCAGTTTGGTTTGAAGCATGCTGACAGACGGCAATACGTTCGATTTGGTCAGAACGTTCAGAGTCATTCATGTACATATACCCTCTGCTGGTGGCAACAATCGGTTCATCCACTGCTTTTAGCAAATTAATATCACCTACTACTATTTGTCTGCTGACACCAGTTCGTTCGCCAATCTCTTTTCCGGTCAATGGAGTATTCGCATGTTTTAATAGCTCAAGAATTTGTGTTCTTCGTTCTTCACTTGCTGACCGATTTGTCGACATTGTTTAGTCATCCCCTTTTACCTGTCATTCACTTTTTCTTTCTGAAATCTTTTAGTCGCTCGTAGATAGCGGCTGATTTTTTCTCTTCCCCCGCTAAAACAGGTGTGTAAAACTGCAGGTTAGCTATAGCGTCCGGTAAATAAGATTGGTTCACCCATCCTCCAAATGAACCGATTGGATGGTCGTGGGGATAGATGTAACCTCCATGTCCTAGCTTTTCTGCCCCCGCATAATGCGTATCGCGTAAGTGCATCGGTATATCTCCGGTTTTCCCTTGATGGATCGCAGCAATTGCGGCATCCAATGCTTTATACGCGGAATTGGATTTTGAAGCCAGGCACATTTCGATAACAGCATTCGCTAGTGGGATTCGTGCTTCGGGCATCCCTAAACGGATTGCGGCATCTGTTGCTGCAGCTACATGAGGGCCGACTTCTGGTGCAGCGAGTCCGATATCTTCGTAAGCCATTACGAGCAATCGGCGGTTCACGGCGACCAAATCTCCAACTTCGAGCAAGTGTGCTAAATAATAGAGAGCGGCATCCGTATCACTGCCTCTAACCGATTTTTGTAAAGCAGATAAAAGATTATAATGATGTGAACCGTTTTTATCACCGAAAACTCCGATTCTTCCAATTAAGTTCTCAATGAGCCAATCTTCAATTAGCACGGTACCTTCTTCTTCGTCAGAAGCTGATATGAGAGATTCGAGTAAAGTCAGTGCTTTACGTGCATCCCCGTTGACACCTTCAGCAATTTTTTCAATTTGTTCATCTGTGATTTGAATGGTTTGTTTTCCAAGACCTCGGGCTTCGTCAGTGAGTGCACGGTTAAGCAAAACAATTAAATCTGTTTTTTCAAGCCGGTTCAGCTGAAGGATTTCACCGCATCTTGAACGTATAGCGGGATTGACGTCATGGAAAGGATTTTCTGTCGTTGCCCCGATTAAAACGACTGACCCATTTTCAACATGAGGCAGAAGCGTATCTTGCTGTAATTTATTAAACCGGTGGATTTCATCCAAAAACAAAATGACTTTCCCTGTAATACGCGCTTCGTCTACAACACGTTCAATATCTTTTTTTCCCGAAGTGGTTGCATTTAATGGGATGAACGTCAAATTGGTTGAACCGGCAATTGCGTAGGCAAGAGAGGTTTTCCCAATACCCGGTTCCCCGTAAAGTAACATGGAAGGCACATGGCCGTTTTTAATCATCCGATAAAGCGCCGTATTTTGACCGATGACGTGCTGCTGACCAGCAATTTCATCAATCGTACGTGGCCGCATTCTAAATGCTAGAGGTTCGTTGTGCATGGTATCCCTGCTTCCATTCAAAAGTGTTCTGTAGAATTTAGTATACATGTGCAATCGCATGAAGTCATTTCAAGGAAGCCGAGTGTTCGAATATGATATACTATCTGAAGCAATTTCAAACAAAGGACGATGTCTTATGAGAATATCAACAAAAGGAAGATATGGATTAACCATAATCGTTGAACTTGGCAAAAGATACGGAGAAGGTCCGGTTCCGTTACGGAAAATTGCGGAAGAACAAACTTTGTCAGAAGCATACTTGGAACAACTCATTCCATTGCTTCGAAACGGCGGTTTGGTTAGAAGTATAAGAGGGGCGTATGGCGGCTACAAATTGTCAAAAGAACCATGCGAAATGACAGCGGGGGATGTCATCCGCCTTCTCGAAGGTCCCATTCAGCTTGTAGAAGGGCTGGAAGAAACAGATATCCCACAGCAATCACTTTGGCTGAAAATCAGTGAAGCAGTTCGCGAAGTACTGGATACGACTACCATTGAAGATTTAATTCAATCTGAGCTGAACCAACCAAAATCAGACGGTTACATGTTTTATATTTAAAGGAGTTGTCAGCATGAAAACACCTATCTATTTAGATCACGCAGCGACGACGCCTATACGGCCTGAAGTCGCACAGATATATATGGAAACAATGCAAACAGTTCCTGGCAATCCTTCCAGTGTACACAGCCATGGAAGGCTCGCAAGAAAACAGGTTGACGATGCGCGGCAAATACTTGCCCGCTCGATCCACGCTGAACCAAGCGAGGTTATTATGACTTCGGGCGGAACAGAAGCGGATAATCTTGCGGTCACAGGAACAGCAATGAGCAGAAAGCATCTTGGGAAACATATCATTACAACAGCGATTGAGCATCATGCTGTGCTGACTACCTGTGAAACACTTGAAAAAAACGGATTTGATGTGACGTATTTACCGGTAGACCGGAATGGACAAGTGACTGTTCAGCAAGTAGCGGAAGCGCTTCGCGAAGATACAATTCTTGTCTCCATTATGTATGGCAATAATGAAGTAGGAACTATCCAGCCCATCGAAAAAATCGGGCAATTAGTAAAAGAACACCAAACACTATTTCATACTGATGCTGTCCAAGTTTATGGCGTTCTGCCGCTCAATGTTTCCGAGTTGCACGTTGACTTAATGTCCGTTTCTTCCCATAAAGTGAACGGCCCTAAAGGCGTGGGTTTCCTTTATCAACGTAAAGGAATTGACCTTTTACCAATTATGCATGGCGGTTCACAGGAACGAAAACGACGTGCAGGAACTGAAAATGTTCCTGCGATTGCTGCATTTGCAAAAGCTGTACAACTTTCCACTGAAGAGCAGCTTGAAAATGCGGTACGCTATACATCATTTCAAACGAATATGAGAGCAACGTTTAAACAGCTGGGGGTCAACTATGAACCCACTATTGAAGAAGGAACTCCTGTGCTTCCTCATATTTTCAATGTGCACTTTCCTGGAACAGACATTGAATCGCTGCTTGTCAATTTAGATTTAGACGGCGTTTCCGTATCCAGCGGTTCTGCTTGTACTGCGGGTTCTCTGGAGCCTTCTCATGTTCTGCTTGAGATGTTCGGAGAAAAATCACCACGTCTTCGAAGTTCTGTGCGTATCAGTTTCGGCTTCGGCTTAACAGAAGAAGACGTACAACATGCGGCAGAACGGATTGCTCGTATCGTAATACGCACTGTGAAATAACACCTAAAAGGAATGAATTATAAATGAGAATCGATAAAGCTAAAAAAGATACAAGAGTCGTTGTTGGCATGTCGGGCGGGGTAGATTCATCTGTCGCTGCCTATCTGCTGAAGCAAGAAGGCTATGAAGTGATAGGGATTTTTATGAAGAACTGGGATGACACAGATGAATTTGGTGTCTGTACAGCTACAGAAGATTACGAAGACGTGATTAGCGTTTGTAACCAAATTGGAATCCCTTATTATGCAGTGAATTTTGAACAGCAATATTGGGACAAAGTTTTTACGTACTTTTTGGATGAATACAAAGCAGGCAGAACTCCAAATCCAGATGTAATGTGCAACAAAGAAATTAAATTCAAAGCATTTTTAGAACATGCGATGAATCTAGGAGCTGACTTCCTCGCAACTGGTCACTACGCACGGATTGCTGAAACGGAAGACGGCGTTGCAATGCTCCGCGGGGTCGATACGAACAAGGATCAGACGTATTTTTTGAACCAGCTGAACCAAGAACAATTATCTAAAGTAATGTTTCCAATCGGTGACATGGAAAAAAGCCGTGTTCGTGAAATTGCAGAAGAGGCAGGCCTTTCTACTGCCAAGAAAAAAGACTCCACAGGAATTTGTTTTATTGGAGAACGGAATTTCAAAGAGTTTTTATCAAATTACTTACCTGCACAACAAGGTGACATGAAAACAATGACAGGCGAGAAACAAGGACGTCATGACGGCTTGATGTATTACACAATCGGTCAGCGTCACGGTCTTGGAATTGGCGGTTCCGGAGAGCCTTGGTTCGTAATTGGAAAAGATCTCAAAACCAATACATTATTGGTCGGACAAGGCTTCCATCATGACGCACTCTATTCGGATAGTTTGACAGCAACTGAAGTAAGTTTCACGACTGCACGGTTGCTGCCAGAGGAATTTAAGTGCACAGCTAAATTCCGATACCGTCAAGCAGATACAGGGGTAACTGTTAAAATGACAGGACCTGCAACAGCTGAAGTCGTATTTGACAATCCAGTACGCGCGATTACACCAGGGCAGGCGGTTGTCCTTTACGATGGAGATGAATGTTTAGGCGGGGGAACCATTGACACAGTCATAAAGAATGGAAAAACACTCGATTATGTTGGATAAGGGAGAACTAAAAATGGGACACAATGAACAAGCGATAGAAGCGCTGCAATCCGGTAACTTTGAAAAAGCAGTGGAAGAATTCATTAAAGCGGCAGAAGAAGCACCGGACGATCCAGTCGGTTATGTAAATGTCGGGAATGTATTTGCTTCCATTGGAGACATTGAAAAAGCGGAACCGTTTTTCCAAAAAGCACTTACGTTAGATGGTGAAATGGGAACTGCGTTTTATGGATTAGCCAACCTTTACTTTAACGAAGAACGATACGAAGAAGCGACAACTCTTTATGAGAAAGCAATTTCATGCGGTGTTCAAGAATCGGATGCCTATTTCATGCTAGGGAAAAGTTTGGAGCGTGCAGAAAAAGGACGTTTAGCACTGCCGTATTTGCAGCGGGCACTTGAATTAGCACCTGACGATCTGGAAGTACGTCTATCTTATGGGATTTTGCTCGCAAATGAAGGGGTCTATGATCTAGCTGAAGACCAATTCAAATCGATCCTGGAAGAAGAACCAGAAAACTCTGATGCTCACTTTAACCTAGGGTTCTTATATGCGGTTTCTACAGAAGACAAGGCACAAGCGCTGCATCATTTAGAGCGTGCTTACACGATTAACCCCGAACATGTCCAAGCTCGATATATCTACGACATGATTCAAATGGGAGAAAAAAACGAATCCGCTGACGAGTGAGGTGACGCAAAACTATGGAAAAAACCGATTCAGCAGTTCAAGAAGAACCTTTTTTAATTGGCAGAGCGGTCGTGACGATTTTCCATAATCCTGATAGTTTGTTTACAATTGCCAAACTGAAAGTGCGAAAAACAAATTGTTCGTTTGAAGGGAAAGAAATTGTCGTCAAAGGGAACTTTCCTAAACTATCTGAAGAGGAAGAGTACCGGTTTACGGGGAGACTTATCAATCACGCAACGTATGGTCAGCAATTTGATGTAAAGACGTTCCAAAAAGAATTACCGGCAACTGAAACCGGGTTAATTCACTACTTGTCAGGAGACATGTTTCCTGGAATCGGACGAAAAACCGCTGAAACGATTATTAATCATTTGGGTCCGGAAGCGATTCGTAAGATTATGGAAAATGAAGATGTCTTGGATGAAATTCCACGTCTTAACTCTGAAAAAAAAGAGACACTCGTTTCCGTTCTTCGGGATAATCTTGGTTTAGAGCGGACCATTGTCAGATTGAATGAATGGGGATTTGGACCGCAGGTTGCGATGAGGATTTATCAAACATATAGAGAAGAAACGATTGAAAAGCTGACTGAAAACCCATATCGGCTTATTGAAGATGTGGAAGGAGTAGGATTTCAACGTGCGGATGAACTTGGCAGGCAGCTAGGAATCACAGGCACTCATACTTCTAGAATTCAAGCTGCAATCTTGCATACAATCAACACAGGGATTCTCTCGAGCGGTCATGTGTACTTGGAAGCTGTTCAAGTGTTACCGGAAGTCAAACGTCTTTTGGAATCCAGTCAACCCGAAGAAATTCCCTTCAAACTTATTTCCACGGCTATAATTGAATTGGTAGAGGAAAGCCGTTTGAGTGCAGAACAGCGCAAACTCTATTTGCCTTCATTATATTTTTCAGAACTGGGAATTGCTTCGAAGATGGAACGTATCTTGGACCAGGATCGAGAAAATACATTTCCGTCCTCGGAAATGAGAAAAGCCATCGGGGAAACGGAAGAACGTCTGGATGTTAACTATGCAGAAACGCAAATTGCTGCTATTGAACAAGCGCTTAATTCGCCTGCCATGATCTTAACGGGGGGACCGGGAACAGGGAAAACGACAGTCGTAAGAGGTCTCGTTGAAGTGTACGCAGAGCTTCATGGCTTGACGCTTGATCCGAAAGAGTATGCCAAAAAGGAAGAGCCGTTTCCGATCATCTTAGCTGCTCCTACAGGGCGCGCTGCAAAGAGACTATCGGAGTCTACCGGTCTGCCAGCAATGACAATCCATCGGCTTCTAGGCTTTACCGGGCAAGAAAAAGAAGAAGAAACCGAACGTGAAATAAAAGCGAGACTGGTCATTATTGACGAGGCCTCTATGCTGGATACGTGGCTCGCGCATCAATTATTGAAAGCAATCGATGATGATGCTCAGATTTTGTTTGTCGGAGACCAAGACCAGCTTCCTTCTGTGGGCCCTGGACAAGTATTGCGTGATTTTTTAGAGTCCGGCACAATACCTGTTGTTGAACTGACTGAAATTTATCGCCAAAGTGCTGGTTCGACAATTATTGAACTGGCGCATGCCATCAAAAAGTCTGAACCGCTTGGAGATTTAGCGATGAAAACTTCTGATCGTTCATTTATCCGTACAGATGCCGACCAAGTAACAACTGCAGTTAGCCAGATTGTGAAAAATGCATTAGCGAAAGGTCAAGCGATTAAGGATATTCAAGTACTGGCACCAATGTACAAAGGTCCTGCAGGCATTGATGCGCTGAATTCGATGATTCAGGAAATGGTGAATCCCGCTTCTTCTGGCCGCAAGGAAGTGACGTTCGGAGATGTTGTATACCGAATCGGCGACCGTGTGTTGCAACTCGTCAATCAGCCAGAAAGCAATGTCTTTAATGGGGATATGGGTGAAGTGATCTCAATCCTGAAAGCCAAAGAGACGATTGAGAAAAAAGATCTGATGATTGTCTCATTTGACGGGATTGAAGTAACCTACGAGCGATCGGATTTAAATCAGTTAACGCTGGCCTATTGCTGCTCTATTCATAAGTCACAGGGAAGTGAATTCCCTACAGTCATTATGCCGGTTGTCCGAAGTCATCGTAAAATGCTTCGCCGTAATTTGCTGTACACAGGAATTACTCGAGCCAAAAACTTTCTAATTCTTTGTGGCAGCCCTAACGAATTTGCAGAAGGCATCGCTCGGATGGACGAGCGTGAAAGGCAGACGACTCTTAAAGAACGGCTGCGCGGTGAAAGCCCGGAACCTGTTGGAACCGAACCTCCTAAAGCTGAGACGGTCATCTCTGATCGAGCAGAATCGACTAATACAGCGGATGCTTTGACGAATGCATCTGCTCAAACAGGTCCAGCAGGTGAAACCGTGGAAGTTGTCCAATCCCATAAGGAATTGCCGCATGTTTTATCTATTGAAACGATTTTGGATGTGGACCCATTGGTAGGGATGAATGGTGAAAGTCCTTATGATTTTATGGGGAATGTGGATTGACAACACTTTCTGACTTCCTTATAATCCAAGTATAGCTTGAATACAAAACACATTGATGGAGAAAGTATGCATAATGGCGTGTGGAAAGAGAGGCTTCCCCTGGCTGAAAGGGAGCTCGCACAATGATTGCAGAAAGCTGCTCCGGAGTGCGGGTGAACCCTGCCGTATGCCGCGTTAAGGCAACTCAAGATGCCGAGGTCTACGTTCTCGGCAATGAGGGTGGTACCGCGAATTACACTTCGTCCCTTTCCAGGGGCGGAGTTTTTTATTTTCAGCTAGATTGGAATAGACTATTAGAGGCGTAGTATAAGCCCATATCCCAATTTCACCATGCATGTACTAATAAACGCTTATCTCCAAGGAGGAATTGTTGATGAAATCACTGACAGCATCAGAAATACGCAGTTTGTTTCTAGAGTACTTTAAAGAAAAGGGCCATAGTATCGAGCCATCAGCACCACTCGTTCCAATCGATGACGCATCACTTTTGTGGATTAATAGCGGTGTCGCAACACTTAAGAAATATTTCGATGGTCGTGTTGTTCCTGAAAATCCACGGATCGTCAACGCTCAAAAGTCTATTCGTACAAATGATATTGAAAACGTCGGCAAAACTGCGCGCCACCATACGTTCTTCGAAATGCTCGGGAACTTTTCAATCGGCGACTATTTCAAAGAAGAAGCAATTGTTTACGCATGGGAATTTTTAACGCATCCCGATTGGATCGGATTTAACCCCGAGTTGTTGTCCATTACGGTCCATCCTGAAGACGAAGAAGCATATACGATCTGGAAAGAGAAAGTTGGTTTGCCTGAAGAGCGGATCATTCGTCTGGAAGGAAACTTCTGGGATATTGGTGAAGGGCCAAGCGGACCAAACTCTGAAATTTTCTATGACCGCGGACCTTCTTACGGAGATGATTTCTCCGATCCAGAACTTTATCCAGGCGGAGAAAATGACCGCTATTTAGAAATTTGGAACTTGGTATTCTCGGAATTTAACCACAATCCAGACCATACGTACACACCGCTGCCAAAGAAAAATATTGATACTGGAATGGGTCTGGAGCGAATGGCTTCTGTATTACAAGGAGTTCCAACAAACTTCGATACGGATCTTTTCTTGCCGATCATTCATGCAGTTGAAAAAGTTTCCGGCGAAGCTTATGGTGAGAATGCCGTAAAAGATACAGCATTTAAGGTCATTGCAGATCATATCCGTACAGTTGCGTTCGCTATCGGTGACGGTGCACTTCCTTCAAACGAGGGGAGAGGATATGTGCTTAGACGTCTCTTGCGCCGTGCTGTAAGATTTGCAAAACAACTTGGCATAGATCGTCCATTCATGTATGACCTTGTTCCTGTTGTGGCTGACAAAATGGCCGATTTCTATCCGCAGGTAAAAGAAAAACAAGAATTCATCATGAAAGTCGTGAAAAATGAAGAAGATCGTTTCCATGAAACATTAACAGAAGGCATGAGTATGCTGAGCGGTATTTTAGCAAAAGCGAAAACTGCACAACAGCCAACTGTATCGGGTGCAGATGCATTCAGACTTTATGATACCTACGGATTCCCATTTGAGTTGACTGAAGAATTTGCAGAAGAAGCAGGAGTCGCAGTGGATGAAGCTGGTTTCCGTAATGAAATGGAAGCACAGCGAAAGCGGGCACGAAGCGCCCGTCAAGATGTCGATTCTATGCACGTTCAATCCGGAGTACTTGGCGACATCCATGAATCTAGTGAATTCATAGGGTATGATCAGCTGGAAAGTGAATCCAAAATTGTTGTCCTCTTAAAAGACGGCGAACTGGTTGAGCGAGCAATTATTGAAGATGAAATTCAATTTGTTCTCGATCGTACTCCTTTTTATGCTGAAAGCGGGGGGCAAATCGCAGACAAAGGAATGATCGCGAATGATTCATTTTCTGCAGAAGTGTTATCCGTTAAGAAAGCACCAAATGGACAGCATTTGCATACGGCAATTGTCCGTTCAGGTGAAGTAACACCGTCAACATTTGTCCGGACACAAGTGAATAAAGCAGATCGCTCATTGACTGTTAAGAACCATACGGCAACACATTTATTGCATAAAGCATTGAAAACTGTACTTGGAGACCATGTTAACCAAGCGGGTTCTTATGTAGGACCAGATCGCCTTCGCTTTGACTTCTCACATTTTGGACAAGTCACGAAAGAGGAATTAGAGCAAATCGAACAAATCGTCAACGAAAAGATCTGGGAAGATATCGCGGTTTCAATTGAACAAAAAGGGATTGAAGAAGCGAAGGAAATGGGTGCAATGGCGTTGTTTGGAGAAAAGTACGGTGACGTCGTGCGCGTCGTGTCTGTCGGGGACTACTCGCTAGAGCTCTGTGGTGGATGTCACGTACACTCTAGCGGAGAAATCGGTGTTTTCAAGATTGAATCAGAGAGCGGTATCGGTGCAGGAACACGCCGGATTGAAGCCGTGACTGCAAAACAGGCATATCGTTCATTTAAAGATGAGGAAGCTGTTTTAATTGAAGCTTCGTCACTTCTAAAAACCAATCCGAAAGAGCTTGCGGCTAAGGCAGCATCTTTCCTTGGTGATTTGAAGGAATTGCAACGTGAAAACGAGTCACTTTCTGCAAAACTGGGGAACAGCCAGTTGACCGACGTATTAGCGAACGCAAAACAGATTGACGATATGACAGTTATTGCTGCGCGTGTCGATACAAAAGATAATAATGCGCTGCGTCAAATGATTGATGAGCTAAAACAAAAGGTAGAAAAAGGTATAATCGTATTAGGTGCAGCCTCTGAAGGCAAAGTTATGCTTGCGGCAGGGGTTACTGAAGACTTGAAAGGTCAACAGCACGCAGGAAAAATTGTCAGTCATGCGGCTTCATTATGCGGTGGTAAAGGCGGTGGCCGTCCTGATATGGCAATGGCTGGAGCGAAAGACGTCTCAAAACTTGATGAAGCGCTTCTTTCCGTGTATGATTATGTCAAATCTGTTTAACTGAATCCGGCTACTGAAAGCATGGCTTGTAAGGGTCATAGTATTGGTTAGCCGATCGGACAAATTGAAAGCGGGGTGTCGATTGTGAATTCATATGACAAAACGATGAAGTTCAATTTTCCTGAGGAATCGATGGAGCAAGAGGTCAAACAGGTGATGCTCCACGTGTACAAGGCATTAGAGGAAAAAGGATACAACCCCATTAATCAGCTGGTTGGCTATTTGCTCTCAGGCGATCCTGCTTATATCCCACGCCACGAGGACGCGCGTAATATGGTCCGTAAATTAGAGCGGGATGAAATTTTGGAGGAACTTGTAAAGTTCTATGTCCGTGAAAACGGAGGCAGCAAGAAGTGAGAGCGATGGGCTTAGATGTAGGATCTAAAACAGTGGGCGTCGCAATTAGCGATGCCATGGGCTGGACAGCTCAAGGAATTGAAACAGTCCAAATTGACGAAGAATCGGGTAATTTAGGTATGAAGCGGATCAAAGAACTGGTTAAAGAGTATAATGTCAGTTCGTTTGTTGTCGGTCATCCTAAAAACATGAATAACTCGATTGGTCCTCGAGCAGAGGCTTCTGAAAGATATGCCCAGTTGCTAGAAGTAAAATTTAATATGCCTGCCATCCTATGGGATGAACGGCTGACTACAATGGCCGCAGAACGGATGTTAATTGAAGCGGACGTAAGTCGTAAAAAGCGGAAGACTGTTATCGATAAGATGGCAGCAGTCATGATTCTTCAAGGATATCTTGACTCAAAAACTACATGAGGTGATCAAATGGAACACGGTATGGAAACAATGACAATTGTAGATGAAAAAGGACAAGAACATGTATGTGAAGTAATTTTCACATTCGAATCAGAAGACTATGGTAAATCATATGTACTTTATCACGTACTTGGTGACGAGTCGGAAAACGAAGACGAAGAAATTGAAATCTTTGCTTCCAGCTTTGTCCCTTCTGAAGACGGAGAAGATGGGGATCTAATGCCTGTCGAATCAGACGAAGAGTGGGAAATGATCGAAGAAGTTTTCGGTACATTCTTGGACGAGCAAGACGAAGACGAAGAGTAAGCCATATGCGCACGTACGGAACGGTGCACACCGTTCCGTTTTTTTCATTGCAGACGATTAGTTGCGCTAAGTCAGCTGGCCAGTGATACAACGAGAAAGAGGTGACCTCCTATATGGCGAAGGGTTCAAAAAAAGAAGTGATGTTTGAGCGCATGCAAGAACAGAAAAAGGAAGTTAAAGTCGTACGCAAAATTGTCTTTTGGATTGCGATTGCATTGATTCTAATTGTTGCTATTGGTGGATTCTTCACTTATCGATACATAAAAGGTGCCTTGGAACCAATGGAACCAGAGTCCGAAAAAACGGTTGCAGTGGAAATTCCTATTGGTTCAGGGTTGGATACAATCTCTCAAGTTCTTGAAGAAAAAGGATTGATTAAAAACGCTAAAATCTTCAAGTATTATGCGAAAGTGAACAACGAAGCAGACTTTCAAGCAGGTACTTACGAATTGTCCAAGGCCATGACCCCTAATGAGCTTCTCAAAAGTTTGAAGACGGGAAAAGTCTATCGTACACCTGTATTCACAATGACGATACCTGAAGGATTAACAGTCGAACAAATTGCTGAACGCGTAGAAGCAAAAACAAAAATACCAAAAGAAGAGTTTCTTACTTATATTGATTCGGATGAGACAATAGCCAACTTGCAAGCTGTCTATCCGGAAATTATTTCGGATGAAGTGAAAAACGAAAACATCCGTCACTCCCTAGAGGGCTACTTGTTCCCTGCGACGTACCCGTTCTATGAAGAAGAACCAACCGTGCAAACGGTTGTAGAAACACTTATAGAAGGTACAAAGGCTAATGTCACACCTTATCTAGCCGCTCTTGAAGAGAATGGAAAGTCGGTTCACTGGCTGCTGACTTTTGCATCATTGCTTGAACGCGAAGCAACTGCACAAGCGGATCGTCAGACAATCGCAAGCGTCTTTAACAATCGTTTAGAAGAAGGCATGCCTCTGCAAACGGACCCGACCGTTCTTTATTCCTTAGGAGAGCATAAAGACAAAGTGTCATTGAAGGATCTGGAGGTTAAAAATGCTTACAATACGTATCAGAACAAAGGATTGCCGCCTGGTCCGATTGCAGCTCCTGGAGCAGCATCGATTGAGGCAGTAATCGATCCTTCTCATACAAAGTATTTCTATTTCCTGGCAGATGAAACTGGTAAAAACCACTTTGCTAAGACGTATGATGAGCACTTGAAGTTAAAAGCGCAATATATAGATGGTAAGTAAAACAGCAGGATGGAGTTAGGAAAATGTCGAATTATGAATCATACAGGTTGAACTTCGAGAAGGAATTGGATCCAATTGTGCAAGAAATGGAAGAGGATGCTAAGGAACATTTTGTTCCAATCATGGAGCGCAGTGGAATCGAGACGTTTATCGGTTTATTGAGTATTCAAAAGCCGACTACGCTGCTTGAAATTGGAAGCGCGATTGGCTATTCCGCGATTCGTCTTGCACAAGCAAATCCAGAGTTGCATATCGCCACGATTGAACGCGATGAGGAAAGACATGCGAAGGCAGTGCATTACATTCAACGTGCCAATCTGAATGACCGGATTTCACTGTTTAAGGATGATGCGTTGACTTTTGACACATCTGCACTTCCCTTTAATCACTTTGATGCTTGCTTTATAGATGCTGCCAAGGGGCAATATAAACGCTTCTTTGAGAAGTATGAACCACTCGTGAAGACTGGCGGCATCCTTTATTGTGACAACATGTTTATGCATGGAATGGTGTTTTTAGAAGAACAGGAAGTGCCGAAACGCAATCGGACAATGATTCGTAATTTAAAAGCCTTTACAGAATGGATAATGGGAAATACCGCGTTCGAAACTTCCTTGCTTCCTGTAGGAGACGGAATTTTAATCGCCCGTAAAAACTCATAAATTCGCATCAGCTACAGAGGAGGAAATAAGAAAATGGGAACGCAAAAACCATTGGTCATCGGTATCGCAGGAGGCTCAGGTTCAGGAAAAACAAGTGTTACTAAAAAGATTCATCACGTTTTTCAAGAGCACTCTGTTGTCGTGATCGAACAAGATTTTTACTATAAAGATCAGTCACACTTAGAATTTGAAGAACGTCTTGCGACGAATTATGATCATCCGCTTGCATTTGATACGGACTTACTGATTGAAGATTTGGAAAAACTCCTGATCCGCCAGTCAATTGAAAAACCTGTCTATGATTATGCTTTGCATACACGGTCAAGCGAAAAAATCGCTATTGAACCGAAAGATGTAATTATTCTAGAAGGAATTCTAATCCTCGAAGACAAGCGTTTACGAAACCTGATGGATATTAAGCTATTTGTCGATACGGATGCAGACTTACGCATTATCAGAAGGATTTTGCGCGATATTAATGACCGGGGAAGAACTATCGAATCGGTTATTGATCAGTATATGAGTGTGGTTAGACCCATGCACAATCAATTCATCGAACCTACCAAGCGATATGCTGACATTATCATACCTGAGGGAGGCCATAATGAAGTCGCGATTGACCTAATGGTAACGAAAATAAAAACAATTCTTGATTCTGGTAATGATTTGTAATATGATGTTGTCAGATATTCATATAGTAAACACTATGTCGCATACCTTTTTCGAGGTGCGACATATTATTTTGATGATTTTGCAAAATGAGGAGTGAGGAAATGGTTTCTGAAAAAAAATATCCAATGACTGTTTCAGGCAAACAGAAATTAGAAGATGAACTGGAATTTCTTAAGACAGTTAAACGTAAAGAAGTTGTGGAGCGTATTAAAATTGCTCGCAGTTACGGAGACCTGTCTGAGAACTCTGAGTACGATTCAGCGAAAGAAGACCAAGCATTCATCGAAGGAAAGATTTCGTCTCTTGAATCGATGATCCGCAACTCTGTAATTATCTCTGAAGATTCACGGACTGAAGAAGCGCAACTCGGCAGCACAGTAACGTTTAAAGAAATCCCTGGTGGGGAAGTTGAAACGTATACGATTGTCGGATCCGCTGAAGCTGACCCGTTAGAAGGGCTGATTTCCAATGATTCACCTATTGCCAAGGGAATTCTTGGCCGAAAAAAAGGAGATCAGGTGAAAATCATCACACCTGGCGGCGAGATGCAAGTTGAAATCACAGAAGTGAAGTAACACAGAGATGCCGCCTTCAAACTAAAGGCGGCTTTTTTTGTGAAACATCCCACATGGAGAAACGTCCAATCGTTAAAGCGTGGAACTAGAGGAGATGATTTCAAATGAGTGAACAAAAACCGGAATTTTCAAGGGTGCGCCGGAAACGGCAAAACAATAAGGGCAATAAGATGTTGAATTGGATGATTGCAATCGTTGTATTGCTAATAGTACTTGTGGGTGTCAAAATCCTCTCAAGTGACAGCACACCAGAAAACAAAGAATCAGCTATAACTGAAACAACTCCGGATGATGAAACGGGCAGCATTGAAAGCAGTGAGGATGAAAAGAATTCAGGGAGTTCAGACCAAGCAAATGACTCTGAGGACGAAGATTCATCTAAAGAAGGAGCAGTCAGTGATGACTCTGAGGATAGTGACGATTCATCACAAAAGAAAGAGGATAAAAAAGAAGGAACAGTTACATATACTGCTAGTGAAGATGCTGTTGTGGATGAAACAGTTTCAAACACGTCGTGGGAGCCTGTGGGAACGTCGCAGTCGGGGAATCACGTTTCGCAGTATGATGGTAAGTCTATAGACTGGAAAGAGAAACAGAAAGCGCTGGCGTATGCTACAGGTATGTCTGAAAACGAATTGATTTTCTGGAAAATTAAAAATGGGGGAAGCCCGCAAAAGTCAATTGGGATTGTTTCTTCAAAAGATAAATCTAAAAAATATAGAGTCTACTTAGAATGGGTTGACGGCGAAGGCTGGAAACCAACACAAATGGACGTATTGAATACACTAGACTTTGACTACTAATCGGTGAAGAACAGATGGGAGATAACATGATGAAGGTTGGTATAATCGGTGCAATGGAAGAGGAAGTTATGATCCTGAAAAATCAGTTACAGTCAGCACGCCACAAAGAAATTGCGGGCTATGAATTTAGTGAAGGGACGCTGGATGGCCGTGAAGTGGTCCTCGTTAAAAGTGGCATCGGTAAAGTAAATGCCGCAGTGGCAACCACTTTATTGCTCCAATTATTCAAACCAGACACTGTGGTGAACACAGGTTCTGCAGGCGGTATAGGTGAAAACTTAGAAGTCGGAACAGTAGTCTTGTCAAAAGACGTTACACATCATGATGTGGACGTGACGGCTTTTGGATATGCACTCGGTCAAGTGCCAGGAGGCCCAGTCACTTATTTGGCAGATGAGAAGCTGCTCCTTGCAGCTGCAAAAGCAGTTGAAGACATTGGAAAGCATGCACATGCTACTGGACTTATCGCTTCAGGAGATGTGTTTATGAGCGATCCGGCACGAGTATATAATGTAAAGCAGCAGTTTCCTGACCTTATCGCTGCAGAAATGGAAGCTGCGGCTGTCGCACAAGTATGTCACGAGTATAAAGTGCCATTCGTTGTTATTCGGGCACTTTCAGACATTGCTGGAAAAGAATCATCGTTATCCTTCGATGAGTTCCTGCCGGCAGCTGCACAACATTCTTCAGAAGTTGTTCGCCAAGTCATCTCGAAACTTTGACACATTCGTGGTAAACTAAACATAAGTAGTAAAACCTAATTCATGGAGCGAGGAGGCAACTAGTATGTTATTTTTAATGTTAGGCGCATTTGTCGTCACGACCGCTCTTACAGGCGTGATCTACTTTGAAGTAAAAGCTGATTGAGGATAATCGGTGTAGACGTCTCCAGCGAGGGTACGAATGCTGGAGATGTCTTTTTTTCTATGGGGACCGCTGTTATTTTGAGTCTTGTTCTCGTTTAAACAACTGATACAATTTAACAATCGCTCTTTTTTCAATTCTTGAGACGTAGCTGCGAGAAATTTGAAGCTGATCAGCAATTTCTTTTTGTGTCATTGGTTTGTCGTTCAGTAAACCGAACCGCTTTTGGATGATTTCAAGTTCACGTCCTTCTAATTTGTGCAAGTGGCGATAAAGCCGCTCTTTACGTTCATTTAGTTCTGCTTGATCATGTGGAGACTCTTCGTCAGTTTGCAGCAAATCTGCAATTTCCAAAGACTGACCTTCACTATCCGTTCCAATCGGTTCATATAAAGAGATATCTTTCTGTGTTTTTTTCTGGGTACGCAGAAACATTAAAATCTCATTTTCAATACAGCGTGCAGCATAAGTGGCTAGTTTGGTTTTCCGGTCCGGCGTAAAGCTGGCGATAGCTTTCATTAGTCCGATCGTGCCTATAGAAATGTAATCGTCAAGCTGTTCGTGTTTTGGATGGAACTTCTTAACGATATGAGCAACGAGCCTCATATTGCGCTCGATCAGTTCATCACGGGCATCTTCGTCCCCTTGCGCCAGACGTTCGAGACAATCGGCTTCTTCTGCTTTTGATAGTGGGCGTTTAAACGCCTGACCGCGAATGTATCCCAAAACTGCCGGGATTTCGAGCCATAGTTGGACTAGCGCCATCACAAAGCCGCTCAAATGATCCACCTCCTATGTCGTTGTCTGACATCCTATGCGGTATTAAGATGGCGTATCACCGCTGAATTTGACGGACAGGCAGTTTTTGAATATTGCTGAAGCCCTCCTTGCGTCTTCAGGTATTCTTGATCGGATATGGTATAATAAGTGCGAATCAGCACAGTAATGGAGTGGATAAGATGTACAAATATTTCTTACCGAATGAATATGTTAAAGACGTTTATCAGCTTTCACCTTCTGATTTTATAAATAAAGGCATTAAAGGAATCATTACTGACCTCGATAACACGCTTGTGGCATGGGATCGTCCTGATGCAACACCCGAAATTGCTACCTGGATAAAAGAAATGCAGGATGCCGGTTTGCAAGTGACGATTTTATCGAACAATAATGAACTTCGAGTTAAAGCATTTTGTGATCCGATTGAAACACCTTTTATCTTTTCGGCGAGAAAACCACTGTCAAAAGCGTTTAAAAAAGCTCTTAATCAGATGGAACTGAAAAGAGAAGAAGTTGTGATGATTGGGGATCAGTTAATGACGGATATACTTGGGGGCAATCGATTCGGTTTACACACGATTCTGGTTGTACCTGTTGCGAGTTCTGATGGAGTCATGACGAAATTTAATCGTCAGTTGGAACGGCGTATTATGAAAACGCTGAAACGAAAAGGAATGATTTCGTGGGAGGAATAGACTTGGAACTTACTTGCATTGGATGCGGAATTGCCATTCAGACAGAAAACCCTCAAAAAGAAGGGTACGCACCACCTGCTTCACTCGAAAAGGAAGAGGTCATTTGTCAACGGTGTTTCCGACTGCGCAACTATAATGAGCTGCAGCCGGTATCACTTTCTGGAGATGACTTCCTCGCAATTTTAAACGGTATCGGTGACCGAAAAGGTTTAGTCGTGCTCGTAGTCGACATATTTGACTTCAACGGCAGCTGGATTCATGGATTGCAGCGTTTTGTAGGTAAAAAAGATATCGTCCTGATTGGAAACAAAGCGGATGTATTGCCGAAATCCGTGAATCGCAACAAATTGATTAATTGGATGAAAGAACAATCGGCTACACTCGGATTGAAGCCTGTTGATGTCATGTTGGTTTCTGCTGTCAGGGGCCAGGGAGTTCCTGAAGCGCTAGAAAGAATCGATGAATTGCGTAAAGGTCAGGATGTTTATGTAGTGGGTTGTACAAACGTTGGTAAATCTACATTTATTAACAGAATCATCAAGCAGGCTACAGGTACGGGTGAAGTAATAACGACTTCTCATTTCCCAGGCACGACATTGGATCTTGTTGAAATTCCACTGGATGACGGCAAAGCAATTTACGACACACCTGGTATCATAAATAACCATCAGATGGCTCATTATTTAGATCCTAGTGAACTGAAAGCCATAACTCCAAAAAAAGAAATCAAGCCAAAGATATTCCAGTTGAATGCTGAGCAAACGCTTTTCGTTGGCGGATTAGCACGTTTTGATTTCATAAAAGGCGAACGCTCATCGTTTAACGTGCACACTGCCAACGCACTGCCGCTGCATAGGACGAAACTTGAAAATGCAGATACCTTATACGATACACATTTAGGTGATATGCTTTCACCTCCAGGCCAACAGTCGCTTGCGACATTCCCTAAACTCGTCCGTCATGAGTTTTCAATCAAAAAAGCGAAGACGGATATTGTGATTTCAGGCCTGGGTTGGATTACTGTTCAGCATGCTAATGTTGTAGTTGCTGTGCATGCGCCACGTGGCGTAGACGTGGTCTTGCGCCCGTCATTAATCTAACAAGGGGGAGATAAGATGAAAAAATGGTTTGCGGTCATTGGAGATCCAGTTGCACAATCAATGTCCCCAGGTATGCATGATTATTGGTTTAAAGAGAATAAAATCGATGCAGCGTATCTCCCTGTCCATGCAAAATCCGAGAAACTTCATTCTGTCATTTCCAGTCTGCGATTGTTAGGCTGCAGTGGTTGGAATGTGACGGTGCCGCATAAAAGTGATATACTCCCTTTTCTAGACAGTGTTGACGAAGCTGCAGCTCATATGGGTGCAGTCAATACAGTAGTGATTGAAGGCGGGGGGGCACTCGTTGGATACAATACGGATGGAATTGGTTTTGTAGATGCACTGGAAGAAAAGTATGGAAATGATCGTAAGAAAGAAGAGATATTAATAATCGGTGCTGGTGGAGCTGCAAAAGGAATCGCCTTTGCATTACGCAGTGCTGGATATGGATCGATTACGTTTACCAATCGGACAATGACGAACGCTTACGAGTTAAGCAAACGGTTATCTAACTCGACATGTCTGCCGATTGCTGAAGCAGAGCTACAGCTGGCGCGCTTCGGTATCATCATTCAAACAACCTCTGTAGGAATGGCATTCTCTACGGGAGGGATGCCACTCGACCCTTCCAATGCTTCGCCTGGGACCGCCACTGTTGATATTATCTATAATCCTCTGGAAACAGAGTTTTTAGCAGCCGCCCGGAACAGCGGCGCGGCAACAGCAAATGGAATTGGGATGTTTGTCCACCAAGGAGCACTCGCTTTTGAGAAATGGACAGGCATTCATCCAGATACTGCCGGAATGATGGAACAACTAACACAACAATTGGAGGATCAACATGATAACAAGTAAACAAAAGAGTTTTTTGCGTAGTGAAGCACATCATTTACAACCTATTTTTCAGATTGGTAAAAGTGGCTTGACAGATGCAATCATTAAACAAATCGAGGAAGCATTAGAAGCTAGAGAACTTATTAAAATATCTGTTCTGCAAAACTGTGAACAGGATAAAGAAGAGATTGCTGAAGTTCTTGGACAACAGGCTGGACTCGAAGTTGTTCAAATCATTGGCAAAACAATTGTTTTATATAAAGAATCAACAGAAAAGAAAAAGATTGTATTACCGTAAGGAGTGAAAGAATGCGGAGAGTCGGGATTCTTGGCGGCACATTTAACCCGCCGCATATCGGACATTTAATTATGGCAAGTGAAGTTCGTGAGCAACTTAATTTGGATGAAGTCAGGCTAATGCCGACTGCAATCCCTCCCCATAAGCAACTTTCGGACACAGCGACACCCTGTCAACGACTTGAGATGACAGAACGTGCAGTAAAAGGAAACAACTATCTGAGCAGTTGTGATGAAGAAGTCCATTTTGGAGGCGTATCTTTCACGTTTGATACGATGCAGCGTTTACTGGTGAAAGAACCTGATACCGAGTTTTATTTCATTATCGGCGGGGATATGGTGGATTCTCTTCACACTTGGCACAAAATTGACGAGCTCATAAAGCTGGTACGATTTGTGGGTGTTCATAGACCAGGTACTTTGCGGAAGACGGATTATCAGATTCAATATATTGATACGCCTTTAATCGATGTCTCTTCAACGTTACTTAGAAATAAGTACGCGTCGGGTAAAACTACCGCCTATTTAGTACAAGACTCTGTAGACCGCTACATTCGTCAGGAGGGCTTATATGGAACCTGCTAACCTAATTCAAGAATTACAGCAGCGGATGCCTCAGCAGCGCTTTCAGCATGTATTACGAGTAACTGAGACAGCTAAATCTCTCGCCGGTATGCATGGCGAGTCGATTGAGTCGGCTGAAACGGCAGCGCTATTTCATGATATTGCAAAGTATATGGACGCGAAAGAAATGCGAGAGCTTTTATCCGCCCATCAAGAAAATCCTCTTTTGTTTGAATTCCATAAAGAGCTTTGGCACGCGCCAGCGGGTGCCCTCATTGCCCGTGAAGAATTTGGAATACAAAATGAGGACGTTTTAAATGCAATCCGTTTTCATACAACCGGACGAGCGAATATGACTAATTTAGAAATGATTATATTTATCGCAGACATGACAGAACCCGGACGTGATTTTCCTGGAGTCGATCAATTACGACGTTACGCTGAAGGTCCGTTAGATAAAGCAATGCGTGCCTGTATTATACACACGGTTACACATTTAATTGGAAAACAGGTACCAGTATACCCAGACTCCATTGAGTGCTACAATTATTTTGTGAAGTGAAAGGAAAGTGAAACAATGCCAACATTATTAGAGGTAACATTTAAAGCAGCTGACGACAAACGTGCTGAAGACATTGTCGTACTAAATATGGAAGGCGTCTCATTAATTGCGGACAACTTTGTAATCTGTCATGCAAATTCCGAGCGTCAAGTACAAGCGATTGCGCGCGAAATTGCTGACAAAGCATCTGAAGAAAATTTTGAAGTAAAACGAATTGAAGGAATGGATTCCGGCCGCTGGGTTCTAGTTGACCTTGGAGACGTTGTTGCTCACGTGTTCCATAAAGATGAGCGCGGTTTCTATAACTTGGAAAGACTTTGGGGCGATGCGCCAATGATCGAAGTTGGAGACAGCTCCGTTCAATGATGTATGCTCAATTTGCGTCTGTATACGATGAACTAATGTTAGATATTCCTTATCCAGCATACGTAGACTTAGTAGATACAGCGCTGCATGGGTTATCAGGTAAAAAGATCCTGGATGTCGCTTGCGGCACCGGGATTCTTTCCGTTCTTCTTGCAGAAAGAGGTGCGGACGTCACGGGAATTGACTTGTCTGAAGAGATGCTTGCTGTCGCTAGCTCACGTGCGAGTGAGCGTTTTCCGTCCATGACATTTGTTCATCAATCTATGCAGCAGTTAAATGTACCTGGACAATTCGAAGCGGCAGTGATCCCAATTGATTCACTGAATTATTTGGAGGATGAGCACGACGTTGAGCAAACGTTTAAAAGAATCCACCATGCACTTACACCTGGAGGCTTGTTGTTATTTGATGTCCATTCTACTTTCAAAACAGATGTGCTCTTCATGGAGGGCCCGTTCACATATGACAGCAACACGATTTCGTACATATGGGAAACGGAAGAAGGAGAAGAACCTCATTCTGTCCATTCAGAACTCGCTTTTTTCGTACGGGAACAAGATGGAAAGTATGCCAGATTTGATGAAGTACATTATCAGCGGACATATCCTGTCATGAAATATGCAGAGTTACTGGAGAAATCTGGATTTTCAGTGGAAAGAATTTTTGCGGATTGGTCGGATGAAGCACCTGATGAAGAAAGTGAACGAATATTTTTCCAAGTCCGCAAATAACAGTTTCCCTTCCATTCGGCATGCGGTATAGTATAGGGGACTCCATGCGCTAACATATGTACGAAAGGGTGACTTAATCTGTTTTCTGATTTGATTTTTGGAAAATGGCGGAAAGTCACCACTCCTCTTGCAATAGCGGCAGTGATCTCTGCATTTTTGTTCTTTCCCCGAGGACAAGGAGATGACGAGCTGCTCCCTGACGAAAGTTTGTACGATGAATTAGAAACACCGACTGAGAATGAAGTGATTGAAATGGCTGCGGACACGGTCATCCAGCCTCCTAAAGTTATTGTTGTAGATGTGAAAGGTGCAGTTCTTCGTCCTAATGTGTACTCATTACAAGAAGGGCAGCGTCTGATAGATGCAATTACTGCAGCTGGAGGATACACGGCTGACGCAGATAGCAGACTGCTGAATCACGCCCAGCGCTTAACGGATGAAGCGGTCATCTATGTGCCGCTAATAGGTGAAGAGATGCCGGTTTTCGAATCAGTTATAAGTGAAAATGGCAAGCCAAACGAGCCGGCATCTGTGCTTGTGAATATTAATACTGCTGATGAAACACAGTTAATGACCTTAACAGGAATTGGTCCTGCAAAAGCTGAATCGATCGTGAAATATCGTACTGAACAAGGAGCTTTTCAGTCTGTTGAAGATTTGATGAAAATTTCCGGAATCGGACAAAAGACATTTGAAGCATTATCTGAATCGATCACCGTAAATTGATTGGAAGTTATAAGATGCTTTACGGGTTTGGAGGCGAATGTATGGAAAGACTTACGTGGGAACAATTTTTTATGGCTCAGTGCAGCCTGCTGGCTGTTCGAAGTACGTGTACACGGTTATCGGTAGGGGCAGTAGTTGTTCGCGATAATCGGATTATTGCAGGAGGCTACAATGGGTCTGTATCAGGTGGAGATCACTGTATTGACAAAGGGTGTTATGTGGTTGACAATCATTGCATCCGTACAATCCATGCTGAGATGAACGCCCTCTTGCAATGTAGTAAATATGGTATTCCAGCTGCCAGCTCAACATTGTATGTTACTCATTTTCCTTGCTTGCAATGTTCAAAAGCAATTATTCAAGCGGGGATTTCCAAGGTCTATTATGGAACGGATTATCGCAATAATGAATACGCTATTGAATTATTTAAACATGCAGGAATAGAAGTGGAACATATTCCTTTTGACGGGCGCACGTTGGATTTTGAGAAAGCGTCTAAAGAAAAATTATTTAAAGATATGATGCAAACGATGCAACTCGCGGATGTTTCAGAAAACGACCTGAAAAGTTTTTCAGAACGCGCACAAGTACTATTTGGAAATTAGTCCCTAAAACTCGCTTGATGTACTGGACAATCTCAGTGGCCGTATCAGCGCTTGCTGCATACGGTACTACTGAATTGTTATGGCTTAACCTTCTTTTAATCCCCCTCATTTTGACAAGTAAAAAAGACTTCCCCAATTTATTTATTCTACTGGCAGTTAGTTCGCTTTCCTTTTGGCATTTCCAAAATTATATTTCAGTGCACACGCCTGTCCTTGCAGATGATTCAATCACCAAGTCTATGGAGTGGACAGAAACAGTAAAAATTGATGGAGGAAAAGTGAAAGGTTTTGCTATAGATTCAACAGGCATTCCCTATTACGTCCTTTATACCATTCGAACTGAAGAAGAAAAAGATCGTCTGTTGAAGATCTCCTTAGCAGGAAGGGGAATAACTGTGCATGGTACGGTTGAATTGCCAGAACCACCGGCTCATGAGTTTTCTTTTAATATGAGTTCTTATCTGCGCATGAATGGTGCCACCTATCTCTTTCGCTCAACTGAAATGGCTGTTCATGAAAAGGCGAATCGGCTATCATCTCGTTTAACAGAGAGACGTGCAACAGTAAAGAGTCATATTGAACGAGTTTTTCCTGCATCCTTGCAAACCGAAGCGGAAGCATTGCTGATTGGTGATCGCAGTGGAATGGATGCGGAACTTTCGTCAGAATATAGGACGTTGGGAATCACTCATTTGTTCGCAATCTCTGGGCTTCATGTAGGTTTGTTAACGGTTATGATGCGTATAGCTGCCAAAAGGTTACGGATCCGTATGGAAACGATTGATACGATGCTGTTGTTCCTATTGCCTTGCTATGCACTGCTCGCAGGAGGTGCCCCTTCAGTCTGGCGTGCTGTCTCTGTTACGATGCTGCTGCTTTTGTCAGCTTCAGGGAGGCTGAAATTGAAAATGGACAATGCGTTAGCGTTGAGCGCATTAGGTTTTATACTCTTAAAGCCATTTGTCTTATATCAGCCTGGATTTCAGTTATCTTATATAGCAGCTTTGTCATTGCTTTATTCCGCTAAGTATCTACAGAAACAACAATCTGTTCTTATGATTTCAGCTAGCGTTACAGCGATCACACAAATTGCATTAGCCCCGATTTTGCTGGTCCATTTCTTCGAGTTATCGCTTTCCTCCTTTCTTGTGAATTTACTGTACGTACCGTTATATTCGTTAATTATTCTTCCAAGTAATATTGTCCTGTTAGTTGTTTCTTTACTTTCTAAAACCGCGGCTGGACCCCTTTTTTTCATATATGAACCATTTCGAACTAACGTTGCGTTTCTGACAACTTGGATGGCTGGAGTGCCGGGTCAGGTATGGATTGCAGGGAGGCCGGGAACCGTATGGCTGATAGTGATGGTAATAAGTATCGCCTGTTCTTTTATCGTGGTTGAGCGGTGGAATAGGAAACTGACAGGGCTGGTAATTGTCCTTATTCCAGCGATACTGATCCAAGTCAAGCCCTATTTGGATCCTAATACGTATGTTTCCTTTTTAGATGTTGGTCAAGGGGATAGCATAGTTATTGAACTGGGCTATCGAAAAGGCGTATATGTTATTGACACAGGAGGAACTGTTTCAATTGGTCCTCCCACATGGAAAACTCCAGAACATCCATTTGAGGTAGGGCGGCAAATTGTCGTTCCCTATTTAAAAGGTAAAGGTATTAGTAAAATTGACAAGCTGATCATTTCCCATGCACACGATGACCATATGGGTGGAGCTCATGAAGTGCTGCAAGAACTCCGTGTTAAAGAAGTGCATGCACCTGCCGGGAGTTTTTCAGAAGAGAATATGGTTCCGGTTTTAACAGAAGCAAACCGCCAAAAAACAAACGTTCTAAGTAGGATTGCAGGAGATGGGTGGAGTAGAGGACAAACGAAATTTACTTATTTATCACCATTCGATGACAACTACACACACAATAACAGTTCACTTGTATTACTAATGAAAAATGATTATGGCTACTTGTTGTTCACTGGTGATTTGGAACATGAGGGTGAGCAGAACGTCATTCGGAAATATGGACAGTCAAAACTTTCCCCGCTCATTTTAAAAATTGGCCATCACGGTAGCAAGACATCGACAACACAAGAGTTTTTGGATTTCCTGCAGCCGGATATCGCAGTTATTTCCGTTGGACGTACTAATCGATATGGCCATCCGAATAAGGAGGTCTTAGATAGACTGTATGCCCAAAACGTGAAGGTGTTTCAAACGGGAGAACATGGGACTGTAATTTTTGAGATGGATGGAAGGAAAGTGAAAAAGACAATATCGAGATGAAAAAAAGAAAGACTCCTATGCTGGAGTCTTTCTTAAGTTCAACTATTGTCTGATCAGCGTGAAGCGACTTCGACAATCGTAGCAATTACCCAAATTAAAGAGAAACCTACGAAAGATACAATGAAGCCAACACCTGAGTCAAGAAGATCATTACGTTTGGACTGGACGTCCTTTTCGAATTCGTTCATTGCTACACCTCCTGATTCAACTTCAAGTATAGAACAAAGGAGCATAAAAATCCATAGCAAAAAGGAGATATGGCAATTGCGTTTCAATTTGTCACAAATTCTCCATACACAACATTCGTCATGTATAATTAGAAACAGTGAATGAGGTGAAGAAATATGGTATCAGCAGCATGGAAAGAAATTAGAAAAAATCCAGAACAACCAATTTACTTATTAACTGGAACGGAAAGTTACTTATTGCAGGAGACGTTAGCTAAAATTATTTCTGAAAGCCCCGGGATAGAGCAGCAGGATGTCCTTAACTTTGATTTAGAAGAAACCTCCGTTGATCGAGTAATTGAAGAAGCAGACACGCTTCCTTTCTTGCAAGACCGAAAAGTGATTGTGGCTAAAAATGCGTCATTCTTAAAAGCGAAAGAGCGGGGGAAAGAAAAGATTGAGCATCCGATCGACCAACTGGAGGCTTGGCTGCAAGATCCATCCCCAACTGCGACGGTTATTTTTACAGCGCCATATGATAAGTTGGACTCTCGTAAAAAAATCACAAAAGTGATGACGTCAAATGCGGTCGTCATTGAAGCGAATAAGTTGACTGGCAGTGACTTGACAGTTTGGGTACAACAGCAAGGGGCGGCGTTCGGAGTAACTATCGATCGGGAAATTGCGGACTACCTGGTGGAAACAACAGGTGAAAATATGATGCAGTTATCAAGCGAAATTGAGAAACTTGCTGCGTATTTAGAAGGGTCAGGTACGGTAACAAAAGAGGTTATTGATCGCTTAGTTCCGAGATCTCCAGAGACTGAAATTTTCAGACTGACGGATACGTATATAGCGGGTAATCGAGCGCAGACGCTGGCGGTGTATCATGATTTGTTGAGAAGCGGAGAAGAGCCGATTGCGATGACTTCGTTAATCGCCGGACAAGTCCGACTGATGCTTCACGTGGGGACCCTGAAGAAAAAAGGGTACCATCAGCAGCAAATTGCCAGTACGCTGAATGTGCATCCTTATCGGGTGAAGCTCGTTATGAATAATCGAAACCGTCCTTCTGAACAACGATTGCTGCAAGTGTTAAATGAACTTGCGTCAATCGATTTGAAATTGAAATCTACTTCAGGCAGCCGGGAAAGAGTTCTTGAACTGTTCTTTATGGAAAAGTTGTAACAAAAAAGCTGTCCGTCTAATGACGGACAGCTTTTTTAAAAATTACAAAGCCTTTTTTGTAAGACGTGCTTTTTGACGTGCAGCTGTGTTTTTATGGATAAGGCCTTTACCGGCAGCAGTGTCCAATGATTTAATAGCAGCGCGCTTTAATTCCTCTGCATTGTCAGCTTTGTTATCGATTGCAACATCAGCTTTACGCAAAGCAGAACGCATTGCAGACTTTGTGCGTGAGTTTTGTTCGTTAATCGCGTTGCTTTGCTTAACGCGTTTGATTGCACCTTTAATGTTTGGCATTTCATTCACCTCCAGAAATCAGGTAAGAAGAGTGTTTCCACGATCTCTCGGATATCTCTTTATAACAAAAATAATTTTATCAAACTCACACCATTTATGCAACAACAAAACGCAGACAAGAAGAATATCCTGTCATAAAATCGACAAAGCATAAAAAGTAACCTTCGCGTACACACTTGTAAATAGAGGTGATGGTCATGGAAAACTACGACTTTTACAGGACGGATTTAGTCGTTGAGAGTGAAGAGATGGTGAGACACCGGACTTCCGAGGAAAAAGAAAAGCTTGATGAGTCAACAGGTATTATTTTCAATGAAGAAAAAAAGGGCAGAACAATTTTAACGACAGTTGTAGTGGATGAGGAAGGAGAGAAACGTATAGGGAAGAAAAAAGGAACGTATATAACGCTGACAGACCCTTTGTTGCATGCAGATGATCACGAGGGATTGACGAAATTAGCGAAATCGATGACATCTCAGCTTAAAAAATTGACGGAACCTTTGCAGCTCAAACAGGACAGCAAGATTTTGTTTATCGGCCTTGGAAATAAAGACGTTACACCCGATGCTGTTGGTCCGCTGACCATGGAACGTCTTAATGCGGTTGTCCCGGACTACTATAAAGAAGATGGCGCTGATATATATGTATATTCACCCGGGGTAACAATTCAAACCGGTTTGGAGACAGCAGACTTCATCAAAGCTGTAGTTGACGTAGTACGTCCGGATTTACTTATCGTTATTGATGCTTTGGCAGCACGCGACAGTTCAAGGTTATGCCGTACGATCCAACTCACAGACACGGGAATTCATCCAGGATCCGGTGTGGGGAATAGCCGTAAAGAAGTCTCACAAGAATCACTAGGTGTTCCTGTCGTAGCGATAGGAATTCCCACTGTGGTAGATGGACCTGTACTCATTGCGGATGCGATTGATACCTTATTTGGATACATGGCTGCTAAAATCGAAGAAGATAGCAAACCGTCTTCAAGATTATCTGTGACCCCATGGTTGCACTCGGATACTAAAAGTGCTGACCGCAAGAATTTAATTCCTGTATTCGGAGACTGGGCATCCTGGCCGCATGAGGAGCGTGTGCAATTGTTTGAAGAAGTCCTGTCCAATCATCAGCTGAAGACATTTATTTCACCAAAAGAAATCGATGGCTGGGTGCAGCATTATTCGTCTGCATTGTCAGATTCACTTCAGTCGTGGATCCATAGTGTAAAAGAAAGTTCTTGAGTTCCTTCTCCCCGCATATAGTAGCTGAGACGGGGGGATGACTGTTGAAAAAAACACTAAAAATCTGGACTCTTGCTGTAATTATCTTATTTCTATTCCCGATCCTGCTTCAATTGCTTCCCGCAAAAGAATCGGACAGTTCTACAGTAATGCTGAAACAAAAAGCGTACATCGTTTACGCATCGAATGTACTTGAAGCACCGAAACCAACGAGCGACAAGAAAGTTTTACTTCATTTTACGCATTCTGAAGAAGCTTATGAGCCAATTATTCTAGCAGCAGGAGGAAAAGTTGCAGTCTCTCACAAAACAGAAAACATAACTAAATTAGGTGAGAAACTTCAACTGCAATTTGCAGCATACGGAATAGAAACAGATATATTGCCGGTAGACATTCAAAAGATAATGGCGCAAAAGAGAATTCCTTATCATCGCTCCTATAAAGCGATTCGGCCGTATTTACAACAAACACTTGCAGATAAAACGTATGATATTGTATTGGATATCCATCGTGATTCGTTGACTGCAGACAGAACGACCGTCACAGTGGACGGGGAGCGATACGCGAAAGTAGCATTTGTCATAGGGAAAGAACATAAGAACTATACGAAGAATTATGATGTAGCCAAAGGATTGACTAAACAAATGGAAGCCAGAGTTCCTGGAATAACCCGCAATATCATTGTTAAAGGCGGTGCGGGTGTGGATGGGAAGTATAATCAGGATCTTCATCCTGGATTTGTTCTGGTGGAACTTGGCGGAATCGGGAATAATGAAGAAGAGCTGAATCGAACGATTGCTGTGATTGCAGAAGCAACCGCATCGTCATTTACAGAGGAGTAAAAGAGTGGAATAGACAGGATATAATCGAATACTTTTTCAACAAGGAGAAGCGAATGCAGCTTCTCTTTTTTTCATGGGTCCGCATATGGTGCCGAAACATCGAATAAATCCATTGTTAAAAGGAAATGTGTAACACCCCTGCTCGGTTTCTGCTATAATTCATACTAGCCGAATTAGGAGTGAAAATTATGATGAATCATCAACAAAAATTGGATCGACAGAAAAACATACGAAACTTTTCAATTATTGCTCATATCGACCACGGGAAATCCACTCTCGCGGATCGCTTGCTTGAAAAAACAGAAACAATTACTGCGCGAGAAATGAAATCTCAAACCCTCGACTCGATGGATCTCGAAAGGGAACGTGGAATCACCATTAAACTGAATGCTGTTCAGATTTCATATACTGCAAAAGATGGAGAAGACTATACATTCCACTTGATTGATACACCGGGACACGTAGACTTTACGTACGAAGTGTCACGGAGTCTTGCTGCTTGTGAAGGAGCCATTCTTGTAGTCGACGCGGCTCAGGGAATCGAAGCACAGACGCTTGCGAATGTATACTTAGCTCTTGACAATGATTTGGAAATCTTACCGGTCATCAATAAAATCGATTTGCCCGCAGCTGATCCAGAACGTGTGAAAGACGAAATCGAAAATGTAATCGGCATCGATGCATCAGAAGCAGTCCTGGCATCAGCAAAATCAGGAATTGGGATTGAAGAAATCCTTGAACAAATCGTTGAAAAGGTGCCAGCGCCAACTGGGGACCCGAGTGCACCATTGAAAGCGTTGATTTTCGACTCTCATTATGATCAGTACAAAGGAGTCATCGTTAATATCCGAATCATGGAAGGTTCCGTTAAACCGGGCGATACCATTCGTATGATGGCAACTGGGAAAGAATTCGAAGTTGTGGACCTCGGAGTCTTCACACCAAAAGTTTCTCCACGGGATGAATTGACTGTTGGGGATGTCGGGTATTTGTCAGCAGCGATTAAAACAGTTGGGGACACACGAGTGGGAGATACAATTACTCTTGCAGAAAATCCTGCAGATAAAGCATTAGAAGGATATCGTAAGATGAATCCAATGGTGTTCTGCGGATTATATCCGATTGATACTTCTAAGTATAATGATTTACGTGAAGCTTTAGAAAAGTTGGAGCTAAACGACTCTGCGTTGGAGTACGAAGCTGAAACTTCACAAGCTCTAGGATTTGGTTATCGTTGTGGATTCTTAGGACTTCTGCATATGGAGATTATCCAAGAGCGTATTGAACGAGAATTCAATATCGACTTAATCACAACAGCACCAAGTGTAATTTACAATGTTGTTCTGACGGATGGCAGTGAAATGAAAGTCGATAATCCATCAATGATGCCAGATGCACAAAAAACGGAATACGTGGAAGAACCTTATGTAAAAGCATCTATCATGGTGCCGAATGATTATGTAGGAGCAGTTATGGAACTTTGCCAGAAAAAACGCGGTAATTTCCTAACTATGGACTACTTGGATTCTTCACGTGTCAATATTTTATATGAACTGCCATTAGCGGAAATCGTGTATGATTTCTTTGATCAGTTGAAGTCCGGGACTAAAGGTTACGCTTCACTTGACTATGAATTGATTGGATATAAGAAATCCAAGTTGAACAAGATGGATATCTTGTTGAACGGCGAAACAGTTGACGCACTGAGCTTCATCGTACATCGTGATTTCGCATACGATCGCGGGAAAGCAATTGTTGAAAAGCTCAGATCTCTGATCCCGCGCCAGCAATTCGAAGTTCCTGTACAAGCTGCGATTGGTCAGAAAATCATCGCTCGTTCGACGATCAAGTCGATGGGTAAGAACGTTCTTGCGAAATGTTATGGCGGTGACATCTCACGAAAGAGAAAACTTCTTGAAAAGCAAAAAGAAGGTAAGAAGAAGATGAAACAAGTAGGATCTGTAGAAGTGCCTCAAGAAGCATTCATGGCAGTCCTGCGTATGGACGAAGAATAATTGGATTACAAGCTGCACGAGCAGAGGGCCTATAGCCCTCTGTTTGGCGTTTACAGGAGGGAAAGCAACCAATGAGAGGTATCTATATCCACGTCCCATTCTGCCACCAAATCTGCCACTATTGCGATTTCAATAAAGTGTTTTTTGAAAACCAGCCAGTGGACGAATACATTGAGACGATTGACAAAGAGCTAAAAATCCTAAAACAGAGCGGTATCGATTTTACTAAAGTTGAAACGGTATTCTTTGGAGGAGGCACTCCTACAGCACTAACCGCAAAACAGTTGGATCGATTACTCGAAATAGTTCACAGCCATGTAAGTGTCAAGAATCTGACAGAGTTTTCAACTGAGGCAAATCCCGATGAGTTAACATTAGATAAATTGAACGTATTGAAAAGTGGCCAAGTAAAACGTTTAAGTCTTGGTGTGCAGTCCTTTGATGAAGATCTTCTTAAAAAGATAGGACGTTCCCACAGTCCGAAACAAGCGATAGATGTTGTCAATCATGCAAGGCGAACAGGGTTCGAAAACATCAGTATAGATTTAATCTACGCATTGCCCGGCCAGACACAAGCTCAATGGCAAAACACATTAGACCAAGCATTGGCACTTGAGCTTCCTCATTATTCCGGGTACTCACTGATTATAGAACCGAAGACGGTATTCTATAATTTGATGAACAAAGGACGTCTGCCGTTACCAGGGGAAGATGAAGAGACAGTCATGTTTTCCAAACTTATCAATCAAATGGAGAAGTCCGGCAGATCGCAATATGAAATCAGTAATTTCGCAATTCCAGGCCGGGAGTCTATTCACAATATGATTTATTGGGAAAATGATGAATACGCTGGAATCGGCGCTGGTGCACATGGTTATCTTGGCGGAGTGCGCTATGCAAACATCGCACCGCTTAAACGCTATATGGAACATGTAGAAACTGGAGAATTGCCGATTATAGAAAAGAACACTGTAACTCCCAATGAAAGCATGGAGGAGGAAATGTTCCTTGGCCTGCGAAAAACTGAAGGGGTATCCATAAAACATTTCTCAGAAAAGTTCGGGGTTACATTAGAAGAAAAGTATGGTGCAGTCATACAGGATCTTATACAAAAAGATTTGGTTGAACAGCATGAAAATCGAATACGTCTAACGCGTAATGGGATTTTTAAAGGCAATGAAGCCTTTCAACAATTTCTGGGCTAAATCAGATTCAAATGTTTGACACTTCTCTTTTGATTTGATAAATTATGAGTAGTATTAGCACTCATTCATTAGGAGTGCTAACAGGAGTGATGATTATGTTGACAAACAGACAATTGCTTATCTTGCAACTGACGGTTAACGACTTCATCGAATCCGCTCAGCCTGTGGGCTCCCGGCAGCTTTCCAAAAAGGAGGAAGCTCCTTTTAGTCCGGCAACCATCCGAAATGAGATGGCGGATCTTGAAGAAATGGGTTTTCTTGAGAAACCCCATACATCTTCCGGGAGGGTTCCTTCTGAAAAAGGATATCGATTTTATGTCGACCACTTGCTGACACCTCAAAAGCTGAAAATGGAGGATAACCTTCAATTACGCTCGATCTTTCAGGAGAAAGTGCTGGAAGCGGAAGTACTCATTAGAAATTCAGCATCTATCCTGTCGGAACTGACAAACTATACGACTGTTTTACTTGGTCCGGATACTACGGCTCATAAAGTGAAACGGTTTTCAATAGTTCCACTGTCAGGAAAGAAAGCAGTTGCCATTATGGTAACAGATAGCGGAAGAGTGGAAAATCATGTATTTGATGCATCTGACGGGTTATCGCCTTCGGATATTGAGAAAATGGTCAATCTCTTGAATGAGCGGCTAGTCGGAACTCCTCTGTCTGAAATACCGCGCAAATTAGCTACTGAATCGAAAATGCTATTTGAACGCCATGTCAAAAATGCGGGTAATATACTTACCTCCATTCAAGGCGCAATGGCAGGGAAATCGGAAGAACGGCTATTTTATAGCGGTCAGATGAACATGATGAAGCAACCGGAATTTAATGATGTACAAAAAGTGAAAACGTTTTTAGAAGCTATTGAGCAAGGAATGCCGCTCACATTGTTCAAAAATGATCTTGCTGGCATACAAGTGCGTATCGGCTCGGAAAACAATGAGCATACACTAGACGACTTTAGCGTCATCACAACAGCGTACGCAGTTGGCACCGATATGACAGGCTCGATTGCAATTATCGGGCCAAAACGCATGGATTATGGAAGAGTGATTACATTGCTGGATATTTTAAGCGATGATCTTTCTAGTGCACTGGCAAGACTCACAATTGACGCAAGAACGGACAGGAGGAACGAATCATGACAGAAAAAAACCAAACATCTGAAGAGCTGGAAACTGAAACTTCTGTACAACAGGACGAAACAGTGACTGCTGAAACATTTGAAGAAGACTCAGTTGAAGTGGAAGAACAACCTACACTTACAGCAGAAGAACTTAAAGATGCTGAAATTGAAGAGTTAAAGACAAAGTTGGAGGAAGAAGAGAACAGACGACTTCGTGTCTTAGCAGACTTGGATAATGCACGCCGAAGAGCAGCGCTCGATAAAGAAGCATTGCAAAAGTACCGGTCACAAGAAGTATTGACGAACCTTGTTCCTGTACTGGATAACTTCGAACGCGGACTTTCGGTGAAAGCCGAAAGCGATGATGCGAAGTCACTTCTAACTGGAATGGAAATGGTCTTCCGGAGTTTGGAAGAAGCCTTGAAATCATCAGGATTAACTGAAATTGAGGCAGCTGGGATCGAATTCGATCCGAATTTCCACCAGGCAGTAATGACGGATTCCGATGACAATTATCCATCAGGATCTGTGCTTGAAGTTCTACAAAAAGGGTATACGTTGAAAGATCGCGTACTCAGACCGGCAATGGTTAAAGTAAACGAATAAGCATTCAACTAACAAACTTTGATGAACAAACATTAGGAGGAATTTTAATATGAGTAAAATTATCGGTATCGACTTAGGGACAACAAACTCAGTAGTATCTGTATTTGAAGGCGGAGAAGCAAAAGTAATTCCAAATCCTGAAGGTAACCGCACAACTCCATCTGTTGTTGCATTTAAAAATGGAGAACGTCAAATCGGTGAAGTAGCGAAGCGTCAGTCAATTACAAACCCAAACACGATCATGTCTGTCAAGCGTCACATGGGTACGGACTATAAAGAAAAAGTTGAAGACAAAGAGTATTCACCACAAGAAATTTCTGCAATGATTCTTCAATATATGAAAGGTTATGCAGAAGAGTATCTTGGGGAAAAAGTTTCTAAAGCAGTTATAACAGTTCCTGCTTACTTCAACGATGCTCAGCGTCAAGCAACAAAAGACGCTGGTACGATTGCTGGATTAGAAGTAGAACGTATCATTAACGAGCCAACAGCTGCAGCACTTGCTTACGGTTTAGATAAAACAGATGAAGATCAAACAATTCTTGTTTATGACCTAGGCGGCGGTACATTTGACGTTTCAATCCTCGAACTTGGCGATGGAGTATTCCAAGTCCGTTCAACTGCAGGAGATAACAAACTAGGTGGAGATGACTTCGATGATGTCATCATCGATTACTTAGTACAAGAGTTCCGTAAAGAAAACGGAATCGATCTTTCTAAAGATAAAATGGCAATGCAGCGTTTGAAAGATGCTGCGGAAAAAGCGAAGAAAGATTTGTCAGGTGTTACATCTACACAAATCTCACTTCCGTTTATCACAGCAGGAGAAGCCGGACCACTTCACTTGGAGATTTCGTTAACTCGTGCTAAATTCGACGAATTGACAGCTTCTCTAGTTGAACGTTCAATGGTTCCAACTCGTCAAGCTATTAAAGATGCAGACCTTACTCCATCTGAACTGGATCGCGTAATTCTTGTAGGTGGTTCTACACGTATTCCAGCTGTACAGGAAGCGATTAAGAAAGAAACAGGTAAAGAGCCATTTAAAGGCGTAAACCCTGACGAAGTAGTAGCAATGGGTGCGGCTGTCCAAGGTTCAATTCTTACTGGTGATGTGAAAGACGTAGTACTGCTTGACGTTACACCGCTATCCCTTGGTATTGAAACTATGGGCAGTGTGTTCACAAAACTAATTGACCGGAATACAACGATTCCAACTAGTAAATCACAAGTATTCTCAACTGCTGCTGACAACCAGCCAGCTGTAGACATCCACGTACTTCAAGGTGAGCGCGCGATGGCAACTGATAACAAAACGCTTGGTCGTTTTCAATTGACGGATATCCCGCCAGCTCCACGCGGTGTGCCGCAAATCGAAGTAACTTTCGATATCGACAAAAACGGTATTGTTACAGTTAAAGCGAAAGATATGGGCACACAAAAAGAGCAAAACATTACAATCCAATCGAGCTCAGGTCTTTCTGACGATGAAATCGAACGTATGGTAAAAGACGCTGAAGCACATGCGGAAGAAGATAAGAAGCAAAAAGAAGAAGCGGATCTTCGCAACGAAGCGGACCAGCTCGTATTCATGGCAGAAAAGACCTTGAAAGATTTGGAAGGAAAAGTTTCTGAAGAAGAAGTGAAAAGTGTTGAAGATGCGAAAGAAGCATTGAAAACGGCTATCGAAGCAAACAACCTGGAAGAAATGAAAGAGAAGAAAGATGCTCTTGAACAAGTCGTTCAGCAAATGACGATGAAAATGTATGAGCAAGCTCAAGCAGAAGCAAATGCACAAGGTGAAAATGCAACTGATTCTGATGACGGTGTTGTTGACGCTGATTTCTCAGAAGTAGAAGACGACAAGAAAAACTAAATCAGTAACTGATTGACGGAAAAGTCAAAGTCCGATATTCCGGCTTTGGCTTTTTCGTTTGTTACCAAACTTACTCAAAAAGTGTTACAATGCACACAATGCTAAATGAGGTTCGGGAGTGTAGACAATGAGCAAACGCGATTATTATGAAGTGCTTGGTGTGCCGAAGACGGCTACCAAAGAAGAAATCAGGAAAGCGTATCGTAAGCTTTCCAAGCAATTCCACCCTGACTTGAACAAAGAGGAAGGCGCGGAAGCGAAATTTAAAGAGGTAACAGAAGCATTTGAAGTGTTAAGTGATGAAAACAAGCGTGCGTCCTACGATCAGTACGGTCACGCAGATCCGAACCAAGGCTTTGGCGGTGGAGGATTCAGCGGTTTTGGCGGTGGTGATGGATTTGGATTTGACGACATTTTCAGTTCTTTTTTTGGAGGCGGAGGCGGAAGCCGACGTCGCGATCCAAATGCGCCGCGTAAAGGAGATGACCTCCAATATACGATGACCGTCGATTTTATGGAGGCTGCGTTCGGTAAGGAAACAGAAATTGAAATACCGCGAGAAGAAGTTTGCAACACTTGTGATGGATCTGGTGCGAAAAAAGGCACTTCAGTAAAAACGTGTACAAATTGTGGCGGTTCAGGACAAATTTCTGTTACTCAAAACACCCCGCTTGGTCAGATGGTGAACCGTAAAGTGTGTAACGTCTGTCAAGGTACAGGTAAAATCATCCCTGAAAAGTGTGAAACTTGTTACGGAAGCGGAAGATTTAAAAAACGCAAAAAAATCAAAATCACCATTCCCGCAGGCGTTGATGACGGGCAGCAATTACGCGTAGCGGGCCAAGGGGAGGGCGGTGTGAATGGCGGGCCATCAGGCGACCTGTACATCGTATTCCGCGTACGACCTCATGAGAAGTTCATCCGTGAAGCTGATGATATCTTGTTGGAGGTCGCACTAACATTCCCTCAAGCAGCTCTTGGAGATGAGATTGAAGTGCCAACTATTCACGGGTCTGTGAACTTGAAAATCCCTGCAGGTACTCAACCGGGTACTACATTCCGTTTGCGCGGAAAAGGAATTCAGAATGTACATGGTCATGGAATTGGAGACCAGCACGTAATCGTGAAATTACTGACACCAAAGAAAATGACTGAAAAACAAAAAGAACTTCTTCGGGAATTCGCTTCCATAGATGGGGATGCACCAGGAGAATATTCAAGTTCACTGTTTGATAAAATCAAACGATCGATTAAAGGTGATTGAAAGGACTGAGCGTACGTGAAATGGTCTGAAATAGCGATTCACACGACAAATGAGGCGACTGAAGCAGTTGCCAATATACTCCATGAAGCAGGGGCGAGCGGTGTAGTCATTGAAGATTCGGGCGAACCAGAGCGCACTCATGAAGATCGTTACGGAGAAATCTATGACTTGGATCCCCAAGACTTTCCTACTGAAGGAGTTTTAGTGAAAGCCTATTTACCAGCAAGCAGTTTCTTAAAAGAAACGGTACAAGAAATCAGTGAATCCATTGATAAATTAAAGCAATTTAATCTGGATACAGGTAAGAAAGCGATCACGACAACTGAAGTGGATGAAGAAGATTGGGCAACTGCTTGGAAAAAGTACTATCATCCAGTAAAGATTTCAGGTCGTTTCACGATTGTTCCAACATGGGAAACCTATCAGCCAGTGGAATCCGATGAGCTCATCATCGAACTGGATCCAGGCATGGCGTTTGGTACGGGGACCCATCCGACAACCGTCATGTGTTTGCAGGCACTTGAAAAGTATGTGAAACCTGAAGATTATGTGATTGATGTTGGAACAGGCTCGGGTGTTCTTGCAATAGGCGCGACCTTGTTGAATGCTCAACGAGTATTAGCTTTAGATCTAGATGAGGTTGCTGTGCGCTCAGCCAAAGAAAACATTGAGTTAAACCATTGCGATGAAAAAGTAGAGGTTGTGCATGGCAACTTATTGGATTCTGTAAAAGAGCCGGCAGATTTAATCGTTGCAAATATTCTAGCTGAAGTAATTGTCACGTTCTCTCAAGATGCCTATCAATTATTAGCAAACAATGGACTGTTTATCGTTTCCGGAATCATCGGTGCGAAAAAAGACTTTGTAAAAGAAGATCTCATTCAAAAAGGATTCGAAATCGTTGAATCTGTTGTAATGGAAGATTGGGTTGCTTTGATTGCCCGTAAACGGGGGGAATAACGTGCAGCGCTATTTTCTTGAAATGCCGTTTGCTGAAGATGGCTGTGCAACGATAACGGGTGAAGACGAAAAGCATATGACACGTGTGATGAGAATGCGGGAAGGCGATGAAGTTTGTTGTGTGTATGAAGGTGTCGGTCACATTGCAACGATACATCGGATGGATGGAAATGGGGTAACTGTTCAGGATACTGGCACTATTTCTTCCCATAGTGAGCTCCCGGTTCAAGTCACCTTAGCATGCGGTTTACCTAAAGGGGATAAGCTGGAACTAATAGCCCAAAAAGGAACCGAACTCGGTATGTCCGGCATCATTCCTTTTCAAGCGGAACGCTCGATTGTAAAGTGGGATGAAAAAAAGGGAGATAAAAAAACAGCAAGGCTTCGTAAAATTGCTAAAGAAGCGGCTGAACAATCTCATCGAACTGTCATTCCGGAAATTACCGAGCCACTCACTTTTAAAGAGCTGTTGAAACAAGCAATGGCCTTCGATGTTTGTCTTTTTGCAGATGAAGAAGAAGCAAAAGAAGGGGCTTCGAAAAAAATTGCAGTCCGTCTTGAGAAGGTGTATCATGGACAATCGATACTGGTCTTATTTGGTCCTGAAGGCGGTCTCTCGAGAGCTGAAGCTAAAACTTTAACGGAAGCGGGATTCTTACCTGTTTCTCTTGGACCCCGTATTCTTCGCACAGAAACTGCGCCATTATACGTGTTATCCGCTATGTCTTACGAATTCGAATGAAAGAGGTGAGCAGCTGATGTCATTGGTTGCCTTCCATACATTGGGCTGTAAAGTGAATCACTATGAAACCGAAGCTATCTGGCAGCTTTTTAAAGATGCCGGTTATGAACGTACTGATTTTGAAAAAAACTCCGACGTTTATGTCATTAATACATGTACCGTAACGAATACAGGTGACAAAAAAAGTCGCCAAGTCATTCGTCGTGCGGTTCGTCAAAACCCAGACGCAGTTATTTGTGTAACAGGTTGTTACGCACAGACATCGCCTGCTGAAATCATGGCGATCCCTGGCGTCGATATTGTTGTCGGTACACAAGACCGTACGAAATTGCTAGGATTAATCGAAGAGTATCGTGAAGAACGGCAGCCGATCAATGCTGTCCGTAACATCATGAAAAATCGTGTGTATGAGGAACTGGATGTACCAGCATTCACAGACCGTACCCGCGCATCATTGAAAATCCAAGAAGGATGCAACAACTTCTGTACTTTCTGTATCATCCCCTGGGCCCGCGGTCTAATGCGATCACGTGATCCGGAAGAAGTGGTTCGCCAAGCCCAGCAGTTAGTCGATGCCGGATATTTGGAAATCGTTTTAACGGGTATTCACACAGGCGGTTATGGGGAGGATTTGAAAGACTACAATCTCGCTAAATTGCTGATTGACCTTGAAACGAAAGTAAAAGGTTTAAAACGTCTTCGGATTAGTTCGATTGAAGCAAGTCAACTGACGGATGAAGTGATTGAAGTGTTAAATAACTCATCTATTATTGTGCGCCATTTGCATATTCCGATTCAGTCAGGTTCTAATACGGTTCTAAAAAGAATGAGACGTAAATACACGATGGAATTCTTTGCAGAGCGATTAGATCGACTTCGTGAAGCGTTGCCTCATCTTGCAATTACTTCTGATGTGATTGTCGGATTCCCAGGTGAAACGGAAGAAGAGTTTATGGAAACTTATAATTTCATTCGTGATCATCGATTCTCCGAATTGCATGTCTTCCCGTACTCTAAACGTACAGGGACACCCGCAGCGCGAATGGAAGACCAAGTGGATGAAGACGTGAAAAACGAAAGAGTCCACCGTCTAATCGAATTGAATAATCAGCTCGCGAAACAATACGCTGCTGAGTTTGAAGGGGACGTTCTTGAAGTCATCCCGGAAGAAAAATTCAAGGAAGATCCTGAAAGTGATCTGTACGTAGGGTATACGGACAATTACTTGAAAGTGGTTTTCCCAGCTGATGAAGAAATGGTCGGTAAAATTGTCCGAGTGAAATTATTGAAAGCTGGTTATCCCTACAACGAAGGGCAATTTGTCCGTGTGCTGGAAGAGGAGCTAGAACAAGAATTAGTCCATTAATGGAAGCTGCCGGGCATTGTGCCTGGTGGTTTCTTTTCTATTTTGCCTGATTCTGATATGATGAAAGAGGTACATACATCCTCCAGGAGGTTCTAAATATGAATTCAATCGCAAAAATGATCGATCACACGTTATTAAAAGCAGATGCAACGAAAGAACAGGTTGTAGAATTGTGTAATGAAGCGAAGCAATATGAATTCGCTTCAGTATGTCTGAACCCGGTGTGGGTAAAAACAGCAGCAGAATTACTTAAGGGTACTCCTGTAAAAACATGCACAGTTATTGGGTTCCCTCTCGGTGCAACAACGTCTGAAGTGAAAGCATTTGAAACAAAAAATGCAATTGAGAACGGTGCTTCGGAAATTGATATGGTCATCAACATCGGTGCTCTGAAAAGTGGAGATACCAAAGCAGTGCAAGAAGATATTGAAGCGGTTGTAAACGCGGCTGCAGGGAAAGCTATCGTAAAAGTAATTATTGAAACGTCGTTGCTAACGGATGAGGAAAAGCGTACAGCCTGTGAATTGTCTGTTCTTGCCAAAGCGGATTTTGTGAAAACTTCTACAGGATTTTCGACGGGCGGAGCAACAGTGGAAGACGTGAAATTGATGCGAAGCACGGTTGGACCTGAGATGGGTGTTAAAGCATCAGGCGGAGTTCGCAGTCTGGAAGACTTAACAGCTATGAAAGAAGCGGGAGCAACACGCATCGGAGCAAGTTCCGGCGTTGCGATTATGAATGGTCTTCAGTCAAAATCCGACTATTAATTTCAACTTTTATATTGACCGTTAGAAAATAATACGTTATAATTTTCAAGTACATAGCAGTATGCTATGTTCGAAGTGTGTTCGGAGGGAGGGACAAGAGATGACTAAAACAACTGTTCGTAAGAACGAATCACTTGAAGATGCTCTTCGCCGCTTCAAACGTACTGTATCAAAGAGTGGTACGATACAGGACGTAAGAAAGCATGAGTTTTATGAGAAGCCAAGTGTTAAGCGTAAAAAGAAATCTGAAGCTGCTCGTAAACGCAAATTCTGATTAACTCCTATATTGTTTGCTTAAAGCAACGTTAACCCAGTAAAATGCGCGTAAGTCGGAAAATCCAATGGATTTTCCGGCTTACTTTTTTGTTCTTCAATTGTTTTGTATAATAGTGTACTACTGTTCCGTTACTGGAATACAAACTATCTAAAGGTAAACAAGTTTTCTTGAAAACTTTTCGGATAGTGAAACTTACGTGTGTTTCGTTCGTATAATAGGTATACTTGAAGGACAATCAACTGAAAGTAGGTGAGATTTTTGCAGAAGCTCATAAGAGGATTTCTGCTAGTGACACTTATTGTATCAGCCATTGCAATTCCGTTTTCGACTCCATCACTAGCGAAAACTGGAACCGTTTACAAAGTTCCGATTCATAATGAAGTAGAAAAAGGCTTGTATGCCTTTTTAAAGCGCTCTTTTAAAGAAGCTGAAGAATCAGGTGCAGATATAATTGTGCTTGACATCAATACACCAGGCGGCTTTACAGACGCTGCTGATGAAATCGCGAAGTTAATGGATGAAACCGAACTGGATATTGTCGCTTACATCAACAAAAGGGCATTATCAGCTGGAGCGTTTCTAGCTCTGCATGCCGACAAAATCTATATGGCACCAGGTTCTACAATGGGTGCAGCAGCAGTAATTGACGGTTCAGGCAATGCGGCGGATAAGAAAGCACAAAGCGCATGGTCTGCGGCTATGATAAATGCTGCAAAATCGCATGACAGAAAACCTAAATATGCGTTGGCAATGGCGAATCCCGAGGAGGACATTCCGGAGTTTCGCGCGGGTAAAGGTGAGCTGTTAACATTGAGAGATGAAGAAGCCGCATTACCTGAAGTAGGTTACAGTGAAGGTACAGTCGCCAGTTATGATGAATTGCTGGTGGAGATCGGCAAAAAAGATGCAACAACTGTATCTACAGATCCGACAATCAGTGAACAAATCGCCAGGTTCATTACCAATCCTGTTGTCGTGCCTATTCTGCTTTCAATTGCTGGCCTCGGTTTAATCGTAGAATTGTACTCACCGGGTTTTGGAATTGCGGGTACAATGGGCGTCTCGGCATTATTACTCTTTTTCTACGGTCATCTGATAGCCGGTTTAGCAGGCTATGAAGCAGTTCTTTTGTTCCTCCTTGGTGCGGGGTTGATTGTCGCGGAGTTGTTCCTGCCGCATGGAATCGCAGGAATAGCAGGTGCAGTCGCTGTCACCGGTAGTATTATAATGGCAGGTGCGAATCCTGCATATATGGCACTGTCAGTGCTCATTGCAATCGTGATTGCTATAACGGGGATGGTGGTTATTATGAAATTCTTTGGAAAGAAACTGCATTTGTTAAACAAAATGATTCTTATGGATGCAACGGACACGGAAAGTGGATACGTTTCTAATGTAAACCGTATTGATTGGCTCGGCAAAACTGCAGTCACATTGACTCCGTTACGTCCGGCTGGAGCAATTGTGCTGGATGGAGAACGAATCGATGTCGTTTCTGAAGGAAACTACATTGATAAAGGAAAGCATGTTAAGATAGTGAAAGTTGAAGGATCCAGGACAGTTGTCAGGGAACTTCAAGAAATGGAGGGGAATGAATGATGATTAGTGGTAGTCTTATTGGGATCGTAGTAATCGCAGTCGTTGCGATTATCGTGTTGTCTGTGTTCTTTACATTTGTACCCGTTGCATTGTGGATTTCCGCAATATCAGCAGGAGTCAGAGTAAGCATCTTCACACTAGTGGGAATGCGTCTTAGAAGAGTAATTCCAAGCCGTGTTGTAAACCCACTTATTAAAGCACACAAAGCAGGAGTGGACGTTTCGATTAATCAGCTTGAGAGTCATTACCTTGCTGGTGGTAACGTTGACCGCGTTGTAAACGCACTAATTGCAGCTCAACGTGCAAATATTGAACTGACGTTCGAACGTGCTGCAGCAATTGACCTTGCAGGTCGTGACGTGTTGCAAGCCGTACAAATGTCTGTAAACCCTAAAGTTATTGAAACACCATTCATCGCGGGTGTTGCGATGAACGGTATCGAAGTGAAAGCTAAAGCGCGTATTACAGTTCGAGCTAACATCGACCGTCTCGTCGGTGGTGCTGGTGAAGAGACAATTGTCGCTCGTGTTGGTGAAGGTATTGTTAGTACAATCGGTTCTTCAATTGACCACGCAAAAGTATTGGAGAATCCGGATTTGATTTCTCAAACAGTCCTTACAAAAGGATTGGATTCTGGAACAGCATTTGAAATCCTATCCATTGATATCGCTGACGTTGATATCGGTAAGAACATTGGTGCAGAACTTCAAACAGAGCAAGCGCAGGCAGATAAGAATATTGCTCAGGCAAAAGCTGAAGAGCGTCGTGCAATGGCTGTTGCCAGCGAACAAGAAATGAGTGCCAAAGTTGTTGAAATGCGCTCTAAGGTTGTAGAAGCAGAAGCAGAAGTACCACTTGCTATGGCTGAAGCACTTCGTAGCGGTAATATTGGTGTGATGGATTACATGAACTATAAGAATCTCCAGGCAGATACAGGTATGAGAGATTCCATCGGGAAAATAAGCGGTTCTGGCGATCAGGACAATAAGCCGAAGAACTAATGGTAAACCGCAACTTCCCGGAAAGGGGATGTGCTGATGGAACAAATTATAATTCTGATTGCGATTGGACTTATCAGTACGCTATTCGGTAAAAAGAATAAGGGCGGAGATCAAAATCAGAAGCAAGAGACACCTCAGAAAACAGAGATGCCTCAAAAGCAGCCTGTGACAGAGAGACAGCAGGTGCCGCAGCGAGCTCAACAGACTCAAGCACGCCAAGCATCGTCCTCTGAACAGATGGACCCTTTTAAGAGATTAAAAGAGCTTACTGGTGAAATTTATAAGGAAATTCAAGAAGACCAGCGGAAAACGGCGACCCAGCAAACGGCACCGATTGAACCTGTCTCAATTCCTGAAGTACCTGTGAAGAAACCTGCAAATCCCAAACCGGTTCGCCCGGAAAGACAGACGAGCACACGATCTTCAGGGAGATTATCCGCACATAATCCAGAACAGCAACGGTTTGTTAAAAGCGAATCTCTTAATGTAGATGTTACAAGTAAACAAGATATACTTAGAGGAATCGTGTTTTCAGAAATTCTGGGACCGCCTAAATCTAAACAGTAAACCAATACGCATTGACCCCCTGTACCGAGCATAAGAATGGTATAGGGGGTCAATGCGTTGAGAAAACTATTTGAAATGGGATCTTTACTATCACTGGAAGATTTAACTTCGCTCAAAGTACTTGGTGGCTATGAACTGGTTATCATTTCTGAAGGGTACGCGAAATTACGTAAGGAAGGCTATGTCATCCATATTAAAGGCGCTGACATTCATTTTGACATGCTAATGGAAAAGTCTGCGTTGCTCTCCTTCACGGAGTTACATGAACTTCGGATTACGAAAGACACGAAAGAAGGAGAGATGTATGAAGCGTAAGCAATTTGACGTAGAATTGAAAGGTGAAGGAAAACCAGCCCATCTTGTAAATGACATGATTCGAAATAAGAAACGTGTTTCGAGACTTGAACACATAGATGGTGCAATTTGGTTCCGCACAGACGCAAGTGGTTTAAAGTACATTCGATCAAATAGACGGCGATTTAAATTAAAAGTCCATGTAGAGCGCTTAGGCGATGGAACCCCGCTCAATCGATTATTCCATTCCTGGGTTGCTTTGCTGTTATGCATCATCCCTTTTCTTGCCTCATTGTTTCTGTGGCAAGTGGACGTTGATGCAGAGCATCCTGAAATAGCAGAACGAATTGAACAAAAGTTGAAAAAGTCATCAGTAGTCCCGATGAAATTGCTGCGTCAGCTGCCGGATGAGGGGACGATTCGCAGTCAGATCATGACTGATGAGCCTGACTTATCTTGGGTGCGCTTTGAAAAAAGGGGCGCTACTCTCACAGTAATCCCAATGATATCTCCTAAAACTACGAGCAAGGTTGAAAAAACAGGAAAACCAGGCGAACTGGCAGCGCGCACTGGGGGTGTCATTACAGGCTTTCAATTGAAAAGCGGCGAAAGGGTCGCTCGGCTTAACCAGACCGTTAAAAAAGGGGATCTGCTGGCGACAGGCGTATTAGAACAAGGCGACAAAGTGGCAATCGTTGGAGCTGAAGGTTCTGTTTTTGCAGATTACTGGCTGGAGTACAAATTCTCGCTACCGAAAACAATTCAATACCGTGCTGCAGCTGAAAAAAATTTAGTGATTGAATGGCACTTGCCTTGGGACAAAAAGGGTTCAGCCAATTATCCATTTTGGAAGATTGTCGAGTGGCGTGAAGAAACGGATGATTCAATAAAAACGATTACGTTAGAAGAAGGAATGGAAAAAAAGTTTTTGATCCCATTACTAAAACATAAGTTATTGTCTGAAACCTCATTTGAAAAGGATATTAAGGATGAAAATATTTTACAGGTGACGTTTGACAGTGATAAAGTAACAGGGACTATCCTTTTTTTGATAAACGAAAACATTGCAGTAAAAAGACCATTATCCCAAGGGGGAGACGATTGATTGAGTGAACAACAACTTCAACTACACCTAGAAGATCCAAACGAAGCGATCATGTTGCTTGGCATTTCCGACCAGAACATTCAGCTCATTGAAGAAAATCTATCTGTTGCAGTACTTTCACGAGGTGAAACGATTTCTCTAAAAGGGTCGGGAGAGAATACTGAGGCAGCGAAACAGCTCCTCGAACAATTATTAAAAGTGATTCGCAAAGGAATTCAAATAAACCAGCGAGATGTTGCAACTGCAATTGAAATGGTGAATAATGGTACTATTGAATACTTTGCCGAATTATATGACGTAGAAATCGCTCGTAACAGTAAAGGCAAAGTGATTCGCGCTAAAACGATCGGACAACGTGAATATGTTCAAGCAATCCGGCAGAATGATTTAACATTTTGCATCGGGCCGGCAGGAACAGGGAAAACGTATTTGGCGGTTGTACTTGCCGTTCATGCGATGAAAACCGGATCCGCGAAACGAATTATTTTAACGCGTCCAGCTGTTGAAGCTGGCGAAAGCTTAGGGTTTTTACCTGGCGACTTAAAAGACAAAGTTGATCCGTATTTGCGTCCGCTCTATGACGCGCTCCATGATATGTTAGGTGCTGAGCATACGGAACGTCTCATTGAACGCGGAACGATTGAAATTGCACCGCTTGCATACATGAGAGGGCGGACGCTTGATGACGCATTTGTCATTCTTGATGAGGCTCAAAATACAACCCACGCTCAAATGAAAATGTTCTTAACCCGTTTAGGTTTCGGATCAAAAATGGTGATTACAGGGGATAAGACACAGATTGATTTACCAAAAGGTGCAAAGTCTGGACTCATTGCTGCTGAATCCATTTTATCGAAAGTCCGGGAGATCCATTTCCAATATTTAGAGCCTGCTGACGTAGTTCGACATCCTATTGTCGCAAAAATTATCGATGCATACGAAGAAGAGCAGTCCTGACCGGACTGCTCCTTACATACTTTCTTACTTTTGACTGAAAGGGGATTCAAGGGATGTTAAAGCCGTTGATCCAACTTATCAAGTCCTTAAAATTTCAGGTTACAGCCTGGTTAGTTATTGGATTGTCTGCAGTTCTTTTATTTTTCTTTATCTATGATGATGTGAAGCAAGAGACCTATGAGTTAACACCTTTTCAAATTGCTCCAAGTACGATCCGTTCATTAAAGACCGTTGAGGATACTGTGAAGACGGAAGAAGAGCGTGATCGTGTTGCGGAAGAGCAGCCTCCTGTTTATCAGTTCAATGAAGAGATTTCGACGAATCGTCAGTCAATAGCAACCTCGCTGTTCGACTATATTCTTGAAGTGAAAAAAAGTACATTGAGTGAAGAAGAAGAGATTTCAGCGTCTAAGCTAAAAGCTGCAATTCGTGAAATGAATAAGAAACTCAAAGAATTAAAAGAGACTGAACCAGACTTTTACCTGAGTGAACCTGTATTATCAGGACTTCTAACTGAAGATGAAAACGTATTACTGGATATGAGAACTGAGCTTACAAAAATAGTTTCCAGTGAACTATCGAAACCGATTAAAGCGAAAGATGTAACGGTCGTTCAGTATGATGCTGAACGCAAACTCAGAACTTCTTCAAAAATTCCAGATGGACAAGTTCAAACAATGATCCAGCTCGTGCGACCATTAATTGTCCCGACAGAAACAGTTAACGAAGAGTTGACGGAACAACGGTTGAAGCAGGCAAGAGAAAGCATCGAGCCTACTAGAATACTTCAAGGTCAAGTCATCGTGCGCGAAGGTCAAGTGATTGATAAGGAAATTTATCGGCAGCTTGAAGTAACTGGATTACTGACAAACCAGACATCGGTTAAACCGATTGTTGCTTTGGTGTGTTTGATTGTTCTCTTATCAGGACTTGTGTATATACATTTTATGTCTAGAAAAGAAGACAAACAATCGTTGAAGAAAGCGCTACTTATCTTTTACTCGATTTTCTTTTTAGTTATTGTGATGATGAAGTTTACTGGCGTCTTGGAAAAAGAGTTCGATGTTCAAGTTTCATTTCTTTTCCCGGCTGCCTTAGCTCCTTTACTCGTGAAAATTCTTACGAATGAACGATTAGCGATTCTCTCGGTCGTAATGATTTCTGCTGCCAGCGGACTAATTTTACAAGAAGGCGTTTCGTCAGTTATGCAAATGGAAGTAGTATTGTATTTCCTTCTGAGCGGTGTTACAGCACTACTTGTCTTGGGGGAAAGTGGAAGACGTCTGACGATAATGAGGACCAGCTTTGCAGTTGCTATCGCGAATTTGCTGTATGTTTCATTTTATCTGCTAATGACACAATCTACGTACACACTGTCAGAAATAGTTTTCTATGCAATAGCTGCTATCAGCTCGGCAATTCTTTCAGCAGCGCTGACAATCGGTTTACTACCTTTCTTTGAATCGATATTTGGAGTTGTTTCGGATATGCGTCTCGTTGAGTTGTCTAATCCAAACCATCCGCTTTTGAAAAAGGTTTTGACTGAAACTCCAGGAACGTATCACCATAGTGTAATGGTTGCCAATTTAGCTGATGCAGCATGTGAGGCGATTGGAGCAAATGGATTATTAGCCAGGGTGGGCAGTTATTATCACGATATCGGCAAAACGGTTAGACCTATGTATTTTATTGAAAACCAGCATGGTGTGAACCCTCATGATCAGCTGACACCTGAAGAAAGCCGCGACATTATTATTGCACATGCTGCTGACGGTGCAAATATTCTAGCTGCAAAGAAGATGCCGCAGCAAATCGTGGATATTGCACGGCAGCATCACGGAACTAGTTTTTTGAAGTTCTTTTATTATAAAGCAAAAGAACAAGATGAAGATGCAGTCGAGGATGACTTCAGATATTTCGGACCTAAACCGCAAACTAAAGAGATTGCAGTTATTTCAATAGCAGATAGTTGTGAAGCAGCGGTACGTTCTATGAAGGAACCAACGCCGGATAAAATATCAGGACTGGTAAAGTCGATTGTGAAGGATAAAATAACTGATGGTCAATTTGATGAATGTGAATTGTCCATGAAGGAAATTCGTATTGTAGAAAAAGTGATATGTGAAACACTGAATGGTATTTTTCATAGCAGGATTGAATATCCGAAATAAAGCAAACAGAGGTGGAAAATATGTTAGAAATCGATTTTATCGATGAAATAAATGGAGACGGGAAAGGTGCGGAGCCCCTCATTCAAACGCTTCTATCTTTCGCCGCAGATGCGGAAGGTCTTGAGGCAGGAACAGAGCTCTCAGTCACATTTTTAGATGACGGCGCAATTCAGCAAATAAACCGGGATTATCGTGGAAAAGATCAAGCAACTGACGTTATTTCATTTGCGCTTGAAGAAGAGGGTGAAGGCGAAGCGGCTGTCATCGGAGCAGATGATATGCCGCGTCATTTGGGGGATTTGCTGATTTCAGTTGAAACCGCAAAACGCCAAGCTGAAGAATACGGACATAGTATTGAAAGGGAACTTGGTTTCCTTGCTTTGCATGGTTTTTTGCATTTGCTTGGCTATGATCACATGACAGATACCGACGAAAAGGAAATGTTCGGCCGACAAGATGAGATTTTACAGTCGTACGGACTAGAGAGATAATAAAGTGAAAACATTTTTCAAAGCATTCACTTACGCTTGGATGGGAATTGTCCATGGAGCTGCTCAAGAACGGAACGTAAAGTTTCATATAGTGGCAGCGATCATCGTAATCGCTGCAGGATGTTGGACAAGGTTAAGTCAACTTGAATGGATAATTATTACCGCTGTCATTGCGCTGATGATTGCATTAGAATTAATGAATGCAGCAGTTGAGCGTGTGGTAGACTTAGTTACGCAAGAAAGGCATCCTTTAGCGAAACAAGCAAAAGACCTCGCAGCCGGGTCTGTGCTTGTTTTTTCTATCGCCAGTGCGATAATCGGATTGCTCATCTTTTTACCTAAATGGCTGATGTAAATGAATGGAGTGAAATTTTTGGATAAACAACAATTAATGAAACATGCAAACCATGCGATGCAAAATGCATATGTACCTTATTCTAAATTCCCTGTAGGAGCTGCTTTACTGACAGACGAAGGGGATGTCTTTGAAGGATGTAACATCGAGAATTCTGCATACAGCATGACAAATTGTGCTGAACGGACAGCGTTTTTTAAAGCAATCTCAGATGGCAAACGTACGTTCAAAGCGCTGGCTGTGACAGGGGATACAGAAGGCCCTATTTCACCATGCGGTGCATGCCGCCAAGTGATTTCTGAGTTCTGCTCAGTAGATATGCCGGTTTATTTAACAAATCTTAAAGGGGACGTACAGGAAACAACTGTTGGAGAATTGATACCTGGTGCGTTTCGCAAGGAGGACCTCGAATATGGCGCAAAGTGAATTTAAATCAGGTTTCGTCTCCATTATAGGTAGACCTAACGTAGGGAAATCAACATTCTTAAACCGAGTTGTCGGTCAGAAAATCGCAATTATGAGTGATAAACCACAAACCACGCGCAATAAAGTTCAAGGTGTCGTGACAGGAGATTCGTCTCAAATTGTATTCATCGATACACCAGGAATCCATAAACCTAAGCACAAATTAGGTGACTTTATGGTTAAATCCGCAAAGAATACTTTAAAAGAAGTAGACGTCATTATGTTTATGGTAAATGCTAACGAGAAAATCGGTCCTGGAGATCGCTTTGTTATTGAGATGTTGAAGAATACGGACACACCTGTATTTTTAGTCATCAACAAAATCGATCTGGTACACCCGGATGATTTGCTTGGCATCATCACGTCTTACGTGGACGAGTATAATTTTGCTGAAATCGTTCCGTTGTCCGCTTTAAACGGAAACAATGTGGATCGTTTGATGGAGACACTTAACAAATACCTTCCAGCTGGTCCTAAGTATTATCCGGATGATCAAGTGACGGACCATCCTGAACGGTTCATTATTTCTGAATTGATCCGTGAAAAGGTTCTGCATCTTACGCGGGAAGAAGTACCTCATTCCATTGCAGTTGTCATTGAAAAAATCTTCAGAGATGAAGATAAGAATATCGTCAATGTGATGGCGACAATTATCGTTGATCGCGATTCTCAAAAAGGAATTGTAATCGGAAAACAAGGAGCACTGTTAAAGCAAATTGGCACAAAAGCCCGGCGTGATATTGAAATGTTGTTGGGCTCCAAAGTATTCCTTGAATTATGGGTGAAAGTTCAAAAAGACTGGCGCAATAAACCTGGACAGCTGAAAGAATTCGGCTTCCGCGACGACGAGTATTGATCGTCTCGCACAGCAGTGGAGGCGAACGCCATGATGAACAAGTGGGAAGGCATTGTACTGCGTACGATGCCCTATGGTGAGACCAACAAAATTGTTACGATTTTAACGAAGGAAGCAGGGAAGATGACCGCAATGGCTCGAGGTGCTAAAAAACCTGCAAGTCGTCTGTCATCGATTACTCAACTGTTCGTTTACGGGTCTTTTTTGCTGAGAACCGGAAAAGGGATGGGTTCCCTCGAACAAGGAGAACCCATCGATTCCATGAGACACATACGAGAAGATTTGGAAGCCACTGCGTATGCGAGTTACATCGTTGAGTTAATTGATAGACTTACAGAAGATGGTCAGCGGTCATCCGGTATTTTTAATCTGCTATTTGAGGCATTGCACGCGATTAATGAAGGCTATGACCCGGAAGCCATTGCGCTGTTTGTTGAGTGGAAGATGCTTCCGGTCGCTGGAATTCACCCTGTGCTGCATCAGTGTGCATCTTGCGGTTCGGTTGAAGGGGAGTTTGCGTTTTCATTTAAGGAAATAGGGTTCTTGTGTCATCGATGTTTCCATATCGATCCCTATATTGTTAGGATTACGCCAGCGCAATTGAAACTTATCCGTACATTTGCAACAGTACCAATCACACAAGTAGGTTCTCTGACATTAAAGAAATCGACAAAGCAATTCATGAAAAAACTGGTCCGTCAGGTTTATGATGAACAAGTAGGATTGCGATTGAAGTCACGGTCTTTTCTGGATCAGCTTGATCGGACTCCTAGTCTGTTACCACCCAAAGAAAAACCGGCAGAATCAGATGAATAATCTGATTCTGCCGGTTTTTTGTTAAAATGCAATACGTTCTTCGATATAAGCTTTCAGTTCTTCAATCGGCAAGCGAACTTGCTCCATTGAATCCCGATGACGAACGGTTACTTGACGATCCTCTTCAGAATCAAAATCGTACGTAATACAGAATGGCGTTCCGATTTCATCTTGTCGGCGGTATCGTTTACCGATGGATTGTGAGTCGTCATACTGTACTGGGAAGTGCTTGCAGAGCTCAGCATAGACATCTCCTGCACCTTCAGCTAACTTCTTGGATAATGGAAGTACAGCAGCCTTAACAGGCGCTAGAGCAGGATGGAAACGCATGACTGTACGTTTATCGTCGCCTTCAAGCTCTTCTTCGTCAAATGCATCACATAAGAACGCAAGAGTGACGCGATCTGCACCAACAGATGGCTCGATACAATATGGAACGAATTTTTCGTTTGTAATCGGATCCTGGTAATGGAAGTCTTCATTGGAATATTCCATATGACGCTTCAAGTCGAAGTCTGTGCGGTTAGCGATGCCCCATAGTTCTCCCCAGCCGAACGGGAATTTGAACTCGATATCGACAGTCCCTTTTGAGTAATGGGAAAGTTCGTCATCGTTGTGCTCGCGAAGACGCATATTCTCTTCAGTCAGTCCCAAATCAAGCAGCCAGTTCTTAGAAGCATCACGCCAGAAAGCGTACCATTCTTCGTCTTCGCCTGGTTTACAGAAGAATTCGAGTTCCATCTGTTCGAACTCACGAGTACGGAATGTGAAGTTACCCGGTGTAATCTCGTTACGGAAACTTTTACCGATTTGCGCAATACCGAATGGGAGTTTTTTACGCATTGAACGCTGGACATTTTTGAAATTCACAAAAATACCTTGAGCTGTTTCAGGACGCAGGAAGATTTCATTTGCAGAAGAATCGGTTACACCTTGAGTCGTTTTAAACATCAGGTTGAACTGACGGATATCCGTATAGTCCAATGCGCCGCATGAAGGGCAGACGATATTGTGCTCGATGATCAAGTCCTTCATCTTTTCAAATGGCATGCCGTCAACGACAATTTCCATACCCTTTGCATCTAATGCATCTTCAATTAATTTATCTGCACGATGACGTGTTTTACATTTCTTACAGTCGATCATTGGATCATTGAAGTTCCCGATATGACCGGACGCTTCCCATACTTTTGGATTCATTAAGATGGCTGCATCTAGTCCAACGTTATGCGGTGATTCTTGGACGAATTTTTTCCACCATGCGCGTTTAATATTGTTCTTAAGTTCAATTCCTAGCGGGCCGTAATCCCACGTGTTTGCAAGACCGCCATAAATCTCGGAGCCTGGAAAGACAAATCCCCGTTGTTTTGACACGTTCACTATTTGTTCCATTGTATACATAAATAATCCCTCCAATTAAAATAAGCACCCATCCTCGGACAAATGTCCGAGGACGGGTGCGTAATGCCCCGCGGTTCCACCTCGATTGACTGTACAAAAAACAGTCCTCTTTAAACTTACTATGGCTCCAGGCTGCCTTTTCCTGTCAATTACGGGCTTTCACTATCCCCGATCGCTATGGCTGACAATACTTATAGACCTTTCTTTGCCTATTCAAATGTTGAGTTTAGTTTAGCATGGTTCGCGATTCTTCGCAATAGAACTGAATTTGTTATATACTGTAGACAGATTTGTTTAATTGAACGCTTAGGACGGTGACAACGATGGAACTCAATAAGCGCCAGACGGAGATCCTCGAGATCGTCAAGGCGGATGGACCGATAACGGGAGAACATATTGCCGAGCGGTTAAATTTAACCAGAGCCACCATACGGCCAGATCTCGCCATCCTGACCATGGCAGGCTATTTGGATGCTCGCCCCCGTGTCGGCTATTTCTACTCAGGCAAAAAGCAAGTGCACTCAGTTGGAGATGAAATGATTGGTATGCAAGTAGGGGATTTTCAATCCACTCCAGCTGTTGTAACTGAACATAGTTCGGTCTATGATGCTATATGCCAGATGTTTTTACAAGATGTTGGTACCTTATTCGTAGTAGACGAGAAAGCGTGTTTAACAGGGGTTCTTTCTCGAAAAGACCTATTAAGGACAAGTATTGGCAATACAGAACTCGAGAAAATACCTGTGCATGTCATAATGACTAGAATGCCGAATATCGTATACTGCCACAAAAAAGACACACTTTTATCTGCTGCTCGGAAGATGATCGACAAGCAAGTTGATTCATTGCCTGTTATTGGAACAGCGACAGATGGATTAGAAGTAGTAGGAAGAATTACGAAAACAAATATTACAGCAGCATTTTTAACGCTTGCACAAGATCATGAGCTATGAGGTGAGTCCTATGAAAAAACTCAAGTTTTTTATTGTTTCAGATTCTGTCGGTGAAACTGCGGAACTAGTAGCGAAAGCGGCGGCAAGTCAATTCCGTCAAGATTTAGATACAGTATCCATGAAACGGTTTTCTCATATCGAAGAAAAAAGTCAATTAGAAGAAATTGCATGGCTTGCTGAACAACAGCAGGCAGTTATCGTCTATACACTTGTTCGCAGCGATATGCGGGATGCTCTCACTGCATACTGTGGACAGCGAGATGTTCAGTGCATCGATCTTTTAGGTCCTATTATGCACTCAATTGAACATGTACTCGATGAGAGGCCGACTGAAGAACCAGGACTTGTTCGACAGTTGGATGAGGACTACTTTAGAAAGATTGAAGCGATTGAATTCGCTGTAAAATATGATGACGGACGCGATCCGCGCGGTGTACTGAATGCTGATATTGTACTTGTGGGAATTTCAAGAACTTCTAAAACTCCACTTTCACAATACTTGGCTCACCAGCGGTTTAAAGTTGCCAATGTCCCTTTAGTTCCAGAAGTAGAGCCACCTGCTGAACTCTATGAAATCGATCCCAATAAATGTTTTGGTTTAGTTATATCTCCAGAAATCTTGAATTCAATCCGTAAAGAACGGTTGATTGCACTTGGACTTAAAGATGATGCCAGTTATGCAAAAATCGATCGGATTGAGCAAGAAATCAACCATTTTAATAAAGTGGTAGATAAAATCGGCTGTACAGTAATTGATGTTTCAAACCGAGCAGTAGAAGAGACAGCGAATGTCATTATTTCAAAAATGAATAGTAGAAAATTCGAGCGAATTCGGAAGGACCTCCAGCGATAAGGCGGTCCCTCTTTTTTCGTTTAATAGTTACATGAGCGATTTAGCTAGTATTACCAGAAGCTTTCCTGTAAAATAGCAGTTTCGGAGAAAAATAAAAAAATTGTCGAATAAGAAGGATTTTCAAAGGATACATCGAATCTATAGACAGTGAAGATGGTGATAGCATGTCAAAAATACCTGAACAAACGATTGAGGAGATTCGAACAAAAACAGATATAGTCGATCTAATCGGTGAACATGTCCGTCTCACAAAAAGAGGGAAGAACTGGTTTGGTCTTTGCCCGTTTCATGGAGAAAGTACACCGTCTTTTTCAGTATCTGAAGAAAAACAGCTCTTTCATTGTTTTGGCTGCGGGGCCAGCGGGAATGCAATCACATTTGTAATGGACATTGATAACCGTCCTTTTACAGAAGCCGTTGTTCAACTCGCTGAGAGGCTTGATATTCCAATCGATGCATCTGTTGAGATGGGAAGCCGGTCAGAAAAAGAAGTAGCTCATAAACAGATGTATGAAGCCCATGAATTCGCGGCAAACTTCTATAATCACCTGCTTTTAAATACGGTAGAAGGTGAAAAAGCGTATCAATATCTTGAACAAAGAGGATTTACAAGGGAAAACATCGAAAAGTATAATATAGGGTGGGCACTGGATGACTGGGAAGCGTTATCTTCGCTTTTACAGCGCCAAGGTTTTGACATGAAAGAGATGGAACAGGCAGGGCTTGTTATCCAGCGAGATAATGGAACTGGTTTTTTTGATCGTTTTCGTGGACGAGTCATGTTTCCACTTTATGACGATCATGGTACAATAGTCGGGTTCTCCGGAAGAGTGCTTGAGAAGTCCGATAAAGAAGCTAAGTATCTAAACAGTCCAGAAACCCCGATTTTCGAAAAAGGACGATTGTTGTATAATTTTCACCGTGCACGTCTTAATGCTCGAAAAAAGGGTAATGTAATAATATTCGAAGGATTTATGGACACGCTGACTGCCGATCGTCACGGGCTGGAAAATACTGTAGCGGTTATGGGGACGGCGTTATCAGATACTCAGCTAATCAAGTTGAAGCGAATCACGAACGACCTGATTATTTGCTGTGATGGGGACAATGCAGGATGGGAAGCTTCAAAACGATTTGCAGAACTGGTCATGCAAAAAGGATTTTCACTTAAAATTGCAGTGCTGCCTAATAAAATGGATCCTGATGACTACATTTCTGAAAATGGAATTGAAGCATTTCAAGAAAAAATAATAAATCGTCCTCATACGTATATGTCTTTCATTTTGGCATATGCAAAAAGATCTAAAAACTTGTCACATGAAAATGATGTACTGCAATATATTCATGAAGTGATGGAAGAACTTTCCGGGGGGTTAACCCCTGTCGAAAAAGACATGATGTTAAGACAGTTATCGATGGATACAAACGTATCCGTTGATGCACTCGAACAGCAGTATGCAAAGGCTGCAGGAAAAGTAGTCAGGAAAAAACAAGCTGACAACTTCTCCGAGCCGACAGTGCCGATTATACAGCAGAGGAAGCAAAGCATTTCTGCGACCGGACGCGCTGAGCGTTTATTGCTAAGTCACATGTTAAACGATGGTTCTTTATTTGACACAATTCAAAATCACCATGAAGAACTGTTTGTTCATGACGACTATGCTACAATATATATCCGATTAGCAGGATTCTATGAACAATACGGTGCTCCAGATTTTCATCGATTCGCAGAAACTATCGAAGATCGCGGATTGAGAAGGATTGTGCTGGAGGCTGCTGTAATGGAAAGGGATCCCGAACATGCGGAGCAAGAAGTGGAAGATTGTGTAGTACATTTAAAGAAGCACAGAATTCAACAACAGATTACTCAAAAAATGCATGAGTCAAAAGATGCAGAAAAAATGAACGATCTACCCGCAGCACTTCAGCTGGCGAGAGAGATCATACAGCTCCGGAAATCATTATCGGCAATGTAAGCCGACCGGCGTACTAAGGAGGAACAGGTTATTATGGCTAAAAAAGAGGAACTAACTGGAGAAACAGAGACAACGTTGGAGGAAGTCAAAGCTGCTTTACTGGAGACCGGTAAAAAGAGTGGCGAGTTGACAATTGAGGAAGTCACTGAAAAATTGGCTACTTTTGAAATGGAGCCCGACCAGTTTGAAGAGTTCCTCGATCAAATCGAGGCAGCTGGTATTGAAATGGAAGGTAAGGAAGAAAGTTCTGAGGAAGCGCCAGGCAAACCTGCTGCAGATGAAGAACGATTCGATCTAAATGACCTGAGTGTTCCACCGGGAGTTAAAATTAATGACCCCGTCCGCATGTACTTGAAAGAAATCGGTCGAGTTGATTTGCTTACCGGTAAAGAAGAAGTAGCTCTTGCGAAGCGTATTATTGCAGGCGAAGAGGAAGCTAAGAAACGTTTAGCTGAAGCAAACCTGCGTCTTGTAGTAAGTATTGCAAAACGATACGTCGGCAGAGGGATGCTGTTTTTGGACTTAATCCAAGAAGGAAATATGGGTCTTATTAAAGCTGTTGAAAAGTTTGACCATACAAAAGGATTTAAATTCAGTACGTATGCCACTTGGTGGATTCGTCAGGCGATTACCCGTGCAATCGCAGACCAAGCCAGAACTATCCGTATACCAGTGCATATGGTGGAGACGATTAACAAACTCATTCGTGTCCAGCGCCAGCTCTTGCAGGATCTTGGACGAGAACCTTCACCAGAGGAAATCGGGGAAGAGATGGAACTGACACCTGAAAAGGTCCGGGAAATTCTTAAGATCGCGCAGGAACCAGTGTCACTCGAAACACCTATTGGTGAAGAAGATGATTCTCATTTAGGTGATTTCATTGAAGACTCGGAAGCGCAATCTCCATCAGATCACGCAGCTTATGAATTATTAAAAGAGCAGCTGGAAGATGTGCTAGATACGCTTACTGATCGCGAGGAAAATGTTCTTCGACTTCGATTCGGATTAGACGATGGACGAACGAGAACTTTGGAAGAAGTCGGAAAAGTTTTCGGAGTCACACGTGAGCGGATTCGACAAATCGAGGCGAAGGCACTTCGTAAATTGCGACATCCTTCACGCAGCAAGCGTCTGAAAGACTTTTTAGAATAAAAACTGGCACCGGGCAAATTTCTTGCCGGTGTCTTTTTTCAGTAGAAGGAGAGAGCGTTTATGAATGTACAGCGTAAACGAATTATTATTTCAGAAATACATTATTGGAAAAAGAATCGTCTGCTGCCAGAGCATTATTGTGACTTTTTAATTACATTATATGCTCAAGGGGAAACTGAAGCTGCAACAAACATAAAGAATGATAAAGGTATTTTGGAGAAAGAAAGGTCCTCTATCACAAAAAAGATGATTATATTGGCAATCTTAGCTGCAGGTCTTTCCGCTTTGATGTTTACCATCGGCAATTATCCTATCATTGTGATTTCAGCAGCTTCCATTTTTGTCCTTGGTCTACTAATAAGATTAGTAATGAGTAAACCATTTCGTTCTGCCCTGATTCCTTTTTCATATATTATTTCAGCTTTTATGCTGCTTGGTATTTCTCTCAAAGTATGGTTTGCATTCTTTGACGGTGAAACGATGTTGTTGCTGGGGATTTTAATGTTGAATAGTATTTTATGGCTTTTCGCTGGACGATTGTTAAAGCTTCTATATTTTACGATTTCAGGTGCCGCAGGCTTACTGATGGTTATTGGATTTTTACTCTTTTCTTATTGAGTAAAAGTCTTTTTTTTCTGTTAAACTATCCGCTAATTCTGTATAATGAATTATGTAAGCGTTCACAGAAAAGGGGATGTCACAATGGATTTCAATTTAACATCAGAACAGCAAATGATTCAACGTACAATTCGGGAGTTTGCTAACGAAGTTGTTGCACCAGGAGCGATTGAGCGGGATCGTACGAATGAATTTCCTGTCGATATTTTCAAACAGCTTTCTGAAATGGGAATGATGGGGCTTCCGTTTTCAGAAGAGTATGGTGGGGCCGGTGCAGATACAATTAGTTTCGCAATCGTTACAGAAGAATTGAGCCGTGCTTGTGCGTCAACCGGAATTACTTATTCTGCGCACATATCGCTTGGGGGAGCGCCGCTCAGCTTATTTGGAACAGAGGAACAAAAGCAGAAATATTTGCGCCCGATATGTGAAGGTGCTTCCTTTGGAGCGTTTGGTCTAACTGAACCGAATGCGGGATCGGATGCGGGAGGCACGCAAACTACTGCTAAGCTTGAAGATGGAACCTATACAATCAATGGATCAAAAGTGTATATAACGAATGCGAGTTACGCTAAAAATCTAGCGCTGACCGCTATTACAGGTCAGACAGAAAATGGCGGAAAAGAGATTAGTGCGATTATCGTCCCTACAGATGCAGAAGGATTCAAAGTAATTGATAACTATGAAAAAATGGGGTTGCACGCATCCAATACAACAGAACTCGTCATGGAGAATGTACAAGTACCTGAAGAGAATCTTCTCGGTAAAAAAGGGAATGGATTCCGTCAGTTCTTAGTGACATTAGATGGAGGAAGAATTGGAATTGCGGCAATGGCTGTAGGAATTGCCCAGGCGGCCTATGATCGTGCTATGCAATACGCTAAAGAACGAAAGCAGTTTGGAAAGTCATTATCTGAGTTTCAGGTGACACAATTTAAACTTGCGGATATGGCTTTGAAAATTGAACTTGCAAGAAATATGGTCTACAAAGCGGCTTGGTTGAAAGATGAAGGAAAACCGTTTACTAAGGAAGCTGCCATGTGTAAGCTATATGCATCTGAGATGGCTATGGAAGTAGCGGATGAAGCGATTCAAATTCATGGCGGGTATGGGTATATGCGTGAATATGAAGTAGAAAGATACATGCGTGATGCAAAGCTATTGGAAATTGGCGAGGGAACTTCAGAGGTTCAGCATATGGTAATTGCCCGTCAAATCGGATGCTGACGAAAAAAGTTCACAAAGTATGTCCAAATTGTCACAAAAGAGAAAAGTCTATTGATAAGTCTTTCGGTTTTAACCAGAATACAGTACAATAAGATATGTGCACTATATACTACAGAATAGTTTCTGGTGAAGGAGGTTAAATTCGTTGAGTAAAAATCCTGTTGTTCCTTATATTTTGATTTTCGCACTAGGAATTGGACTCATTTTCTTCATGTCCCTTTATGGTATTGATCAGAAGAAAGAAATTGCCGATGCTGATGGCGAAGCAACTGAAGAAGGTACAAAAGAAGATGCAGGCGCATCCTCTGAATTTGATGCTGAAGCTGTTGCTCAGCAAAAATGTATCGGATGTCACGGTGGAGATTTAGAAGGCGCTGTTGGTCCTAGCCTTCACGGTGAAGACAAAGATGCTAAAAAGCTTCACGAGATCATCAAGAATGGTAAAGGCGGAATGCCTGGTGGACTCATCCCTGATGAGAACATCGACGCAATGGTCGATTACATTCTTACACTAAAATGATAATCTAGAGAGCAATCAGTGTGGCGGATCCCCCGCCGCCTGATTGCTCTTTTGTTTGATACGTGCAAAAAGGTTCTATTTTCGATAAGATTAATGGAAGAAGCGACGTAAGTGTGTACGTCTGCTGAAAGGTGGAACAAAGAGTGAACGCTAAAAATTTATCAGAACGATTGCGGTTGGTCGCATCATTTGCCGAAACAGGAACTGTCCTTGCGGATATTGGAAGTGATCATGCATATCTGCCATGCTGGCTAATCCAAAATGGCCGCATATCGCGTGCAGTTGCAGGAGAAGTTGTAAAAGGTCCATTTGAATCAGCTAAACGTAATGTTGCGAAAGAAGGCTTAACTGATCACATTACAGTGCGTCTTGCAAATGGACTGCAAGCTATTTTACCTGAGGATGGCGTTGAAACAGTAACGATTGCGGGTATGGGCGGGTCGTTAATTGCTTCCATATTGAGAAGCGATTCAAAAAGGCTATCTGGAGTCAAGCGGATAATTGTTCAGCCGAATATACATGCAATGGCTATACGGGAATGGGCAGTCGATTACTCATGGATGATCGTGGCTGAAACGATTCTAAAAGAAGATAATAAAATTTATGAAATTCTTGTACTCGAAAGAGGCGAACAGTCTTATACCTCTGAAGAGCTGCTAATGGGACCGATTCTTTTGCAGGAGCGTACTGCTGTTTTCCAAGAGAAATGGCAAGGGGAGTTAAAGGAGATAGAACGTGTTATCAATGTATTAACGCAGTCTGCACAATCTGAAGAGGCAAAATCTAAGCGCCAGCAACTGAACGAAACGAAGGATAGGATTGAAAGGGTGTTGAAATCATGAAAAACGTAAATGGTCATGAAATCATTCAATTATTTGAAGAGTGGGCACCGAAGAAGTTAGCAATGGACGGAGATCCAATTGGTTTACATATTGGGCAATTGAATCGTCCAATTGATAAAGTCCTAGTCACATTAGATGTGAATGAGGCGGTTGTCGATGAAGCGATTGAGCTTGGAGCGACGCTTATCATTGCACATCACCCGCCATTATTCAGACCGGCGAAACACATCTGGACCGATACACCTCAGGGACGAATGATAGAAAAGTGCATCAAACACGATTTGTCCGTGTATGCTGCTCATACGAATCTTGACATTGCGATTGGCGGAGTGAATGATTTACTCGCAGAAAAACTTGAGCTGACTGAATTGGAAATCATTGAACGAACTTCTATACAAGGTGATGAAGAATATGGCTTAGGGCGTGTTGGCAGGCTGACTTCACCCATGTCGCTTGAACAGTTTGCTCGATTTGTGAAAGAGAAATTAGACGTTCCTGCGGTTAGAATAGTAGGGGATAAAGAGCGTTTAATTCAGAAGGTTGGTGTTTTAGGCGGGGATGGCAACAAATACATCTATGCAGCAAAACGAGCGGGCGCAGATGTGTTAGTGACAGGTGATATGTATTACCACGTCGCACAAGATGCTGAAGCAATTGACTTGAGCATAGTGGACCCTGGTCACAATGTTGAAAAAGTGATGATTCAAGGAGTAGCAGATTATATGACTGCAAAATGTGAAGATCGAAAATATAAAGTGATTTTTTTACAATCTAAACTAACTACTGAACCGTTCACATTCATTTAAAAACCCCCCCAACTTCTCCAGTGAGAGGTTGGGGGGTTACTCATTTAAGCATACGGTTCGATTCGAGTCACGGGTGTTGGGTTTTTAATTTTCGGCAAAAGTCGATTCAAGTCAAACTTGCGCTCTGCCACGTGTGTCGAAGAATCGTCAGGATCATACTTAGTCAGGAATTCGATTACTTCACGGACAATCAAAGTAGGAGTAGAAGCGCCTGCTGTAACTGCAATGCTTTCGACACCCTCTAACCAACTTAACTGAATTTCAGAGACGTCTGAAATTCGATAAGATGGGGTATTAGCAATTTCAACTGAAACTTGTGTTAACCGGTTTGAGTTATTGCTCTTCGGATCACCGACAACAATTAACAGGTCTGCTTCGCCCGCTTGCTCGGCAACGGCTTCTTGTCGAACCTGTGTCGCCATGCAAATTTCTTTATGAACTTCGATTTGGGGATACTTTTTCTTCAAGTCTTCCATGAGATGGATTACGTCCCACTGACTCATAGTTGTCTGATTTGTGACAAGTAACTTATCGTTTTGAAGGGTCAGCTGTTCAATATCCTCAGCATTTTCCACTAAATGGACTTTTCCAGGTGCAACGCCCAGAGCGCCTTCGGGTTCCGGATGATGTGCCTTACCGATATAGATAATGTCATAGCCTTCAGCTGTTTTCTCGCGAATCAAGTCATGGGTGACCGTAACGTCAGGACACGTAGCGTCAATTGAAACAAGTCCTTTTTTTCGTGCCAGTTCCCGTACTTCAGGAGAAACGCCATGTGCTGTGAATATTACAGTACCCGTCTCAACTTGGTTTAGAATTTCGAGACGATTATCTCCTTCTAATGTGATAATGCCATCTTCCTCAAAGGCATCCGTCACGTGCTTGTTGTGTACAATCATGCCCAATATATAAATCGGTCTCGGCAATGATTCGTCGAGTGCCGCATTTCTAGCAATCACCATTGCATCGACGACCCCGTAACAATAACCCCGCGGGGAAATCTTCATTACTTTCATTTTTTCGCTCACTCCTCTAAAGGGATCTACCCCTATTATAGCGGAGATGGCTGAAAGGTTCAAAGTCTTAGATTGGCGGCTGGAACACTTTTGGTACGGAAGGCAGTGGACCCGCTGCTGCAGGTTCTGCTGCTCGTGCAACTGAAGTTGCGGCGGATGCTCCTGCTACTCCGGCATCCGGAAGAGATTGAAAACCCCGATATAATTTCCACATGGCGGGTATGTTTTGTAGCATTGGTGCAAACTGTTGTACCATAGGGGCATATTGTTGCACAGTTGTCATAAAACGATTGGCGGTTTCCATATACATTTCAGGTTTTGAAAGACCAGCCCCTGCATTTGTTCCCCCTTGCGGCTGCCGTTGACCACCAAACCCAGGATCCATTCCAAATGGGGAAGGCTGCTGGCTCGCCTGGCCTTGTGGAAATGGCGCTGCAGGGCCCTGCGTAAAGGGAGTAGCCTGCTGGAAATTACCACGAAACATCTGCTGTCCGGCAGGGGCTTGGCGCTGCTGATTCGCAAATGGATAAAAAGATTGATATCTCATAATGATCTCCTTTCCCAAAGAGTACTTTGTCTATAAAGTATCCTATGCGAAAAAAACAACCAGCGGTACAGTTTCGTGCTACAATGAACGAATGAATGATAGGAGGACACGAACATGTCTAGATACACTGATTACCAATTTAAACCGTTTCTACGCGATGCGATAGAACAATTAGGCTTCACAAGTCCAACCCCCATCCAAAAGGAAATGATTCCGCTTATTTTAAAAGGCCAGAGCGCAATCGGGCAAGCACATACAGGAACAGGGAAATCTCATAGTTTCCTGATTCCAATTTTACAGCGCATTAATACAGAATCGGATGAGCTGCAAGCGGTTATTACAGCTCCAACGCGGGAGCTTGCGATCCAGTTGTTTGATGAGTTGAAAAAACTGACGGCTTCTTCTGAAGTGCGAACTAGTCTACTGATTGGCGGCACAGATAAGAAACGTTCAGCTGACAAATTGAAATCGAACCCTCATTTAGTCGTTGGAACGCCGGGACGTATCCGAGATATGTCAGATACAGGTGCGTTATCGATTCATACTGCCCGCATTCTCGTAATAGACGAGGCTGATCTGGCGTTTGATATGGGATTCATTGAAGATATTGACCAATTTGCGGGAAAAATGCCAAGTGACTTGGAAATGTATGTTTTCTCTGCGACAATTCCAGAAAAACTAAAGCCGTTCCTGGCAAAGTATATGAACTCACCTGTTCATGTTCAGCTTGGTACGAAAAAGCCATTGACGGAAGGCATGCATTATTCACTCGTTCCCGTTAGAGGAATGGATCGCAAAAAGAAACTTTTGAATGTCATACAGGCAATCAATCCCTATTTGGCGATTATTTTCACTAATACAAAACAAAATGCAGATGAGCTTGCTGGTTTTTTAGCTGCTCAAGGTGTGAAAACAGGGAAAATCCATGGGGACTTGAATGCTCGGGAACGGACACGTATGATGAAGCAAATTCGTGATTTGGAGTACCAATTTATTGTAGCGACAGATTTAGCGGCGCGCGGCATTGATATACCTGGCGTAAGCCATGTCATCAACTACGAGCTTCCTGAAGACCTCGAATTCTACATCCACCGTGTTGGACGTACAGCACGTGCTGGTTTAGAAGGGGTTGCAATTACGCTGTTTGACCCTTCCGAGGATGATGCTATCGTCAAAATCGAGAAAATGGGTATCCCATTTGTACATGAAGATGTAAAAAATGGTGAATGGTCGCAGCTGAAAGAACGTCATTCCAGAAAGAACAGACCAAAAGAACAGGATGAAATCGACAAGAAGGCTGCTGCTTTAATCCGGAAACCCGCTAAGGTGAAACCTGGTTATAAAAAGAAGCGGGCTGCTGAAGTGGATCGCTTTAAAAAGCGTGAAAGGAGAATGAATAAGAAAAAATGAGTGAACAGCCTATTTTAATTGGATCTCATGTTTCCATGAGCGGAAAAGACATGCTGCTTGGCTCCAGCAAAGACGCTGCGGACTTTGGTGCCTCAACGTTTATGATCTATACAGGAGCCCCTCAAAACACAAGACGTAAACCAATTGAAGAGTTGAACATTGCTGCTGGTCAAGCGCATATGGACGAGCACGGTCTTTCTTCAATGGTTGTACACGCACCTTATATCATCAATATCGGGAATACAGTGAAACCAGAGACTTTCCGCTTGGGTGTCGATTTCCTGCAAGAAGAGATTCGACGAACAGCAGCACTGGGTGCGAACCAGATTGTTTTGCATCCTGGTGCTCACGTAGGTGAAGGTGCAGACAAGGGAATTGCTAAAATTATTGAAGGTTTAAATGAAGTGTTAGCTGAAGACGCTGATGTCAAGATTGCGCTGGAAACAATGGCGGGTAAAGGTACAGAATGCGGAAGAAACTTTGAAGAACTTGCAAAGATTTTTGATGGTGTTAAAAATAACGATCGTCTCTCCGTTTGTTTTGACACGTGTCACGTCCATGATGCAGGATATGACATTATCAACGATTTTGAAGGCGTTCTGGAAGAGTTTGATCACTACATTGGCCGGGACCGTATTTCAGTTATTCACGTCAATGATAGTAAGAACGTGCGCGGAGCAGGAAAAGACCGGCACGAAAATATCGGCTTCGGCCATATAGGTTTTGAGCCATTGCATTATATCGTCCATCATCCTTCATTCGTAAACGTTCCTAAAATACTGGAAACACCGTTTATCGGAACAGATAAGAAAAACAAGACTGCACCTTACAAAGAAGAAATTATAATGTTAAAGAGCGGAGAATTCACGACTAAGTACCGTGACGCCCTCTTAAACGAAGAGACAAACGCTTAATTTTCTAAGATAAACTTTTTGAATTGAAAATAGATGAGTCGCTGCTGTGTAAAATTACATCGCATTACAGGAAGTTGAAGTCGGAAAATAAGGCTGTCAGGCAAATCAGTACATACTGATCTGCCTGACAGCCTTTTCTTACTTACGCATATTCAAATAATCGTCTAACATCTGATGAGTCCGTTTCTGACCTAGGATCCGTTCCATTTTTGAAATGAAACTTTCAGGAACTCCTGTCAAAATCCAATGCATCGAAATCTCATCAAGCAATGGTCTAAGCAGTCTAATTTCCTCGACGGTGAAGTCTAATCCATAGGACCTCGACATCTTCAGCATCTCTTCATCACTTCTTTTTTTCATCTCCAATAATAACTTTGTATAATCCAATTCGCCACCTAGCTTTCTTTAGATTTGTAAGCCCGCTCCATTTCGTTTATAATCATTGGAGTGAATCGTAATCATTACTATTAGTTGAAGGATGATTGTATGCAAGAAAGTCTAGTGAAATTAACAGATGTAACGTTTAATTATGGCAGTTCATCCGTGTTGGAAGACATCACCTTAACCGTGCGGCCAGGTGAATTCTGGGCGTTAATTGGTCCAAACGGTTCTGGTAAATCGACACTTATTAAAATCTTATTAGGGTTATTAAATCCGGATAAAGGAACAGTGGAACTTTTTGGGCAGCCTATTTCTCACGTCAGTCATAAAGAACGGGTCGGCTACGTATCCCAAAAATCCAATTCTTTCAATAGCGGATTTCCAGCAACTGTACTCGAGGTTGTCAGAAGCGGATTAACGAAAAAAACGGGATTATTCAAGCGTTTTACGAAAGCGGATACCGAAGCTGCCATGAACGCACTTCGTGAAGTAGATATGGAGAGCTTCGCTGATCGTAATATCGGAGAACTTTCCGGCGGCCAGCAGCAGCGGGTCTTCATTTCACGAGCACTCGCAGCAAAACCTGAATTGCTCATTATGGATGAACCGACTGTCGGGGTGGACCAGCAAAACTCGGCTTCTTTCTATTCTATGCTTGAAAAGTTGAATCGTGACAACGGAATCGCTATTCTTTTAGTTTCCCATGAAATTGACCTTGTTACGGATCTTGCATCACATGTGGCCTGTTTAAATCGAACCATGCATTTCCATGGGGGAAGAAGGGACTTCGCCAAGCTGAATGATAACGACCTTTCACGCTGGTATGGTCATTCTGTTCGTCTCATTCATCAGAAGGAAGGTGGCACTTCCAATGATTGATGCATTATTTACGTATGAATTTTTACAAAATGCTTTTTTCTCCGGACTGATTATCGGAGTGATTGCACCAATGCTCGGACTTTTTATAGTAGTGAGACGCCTGGCGCTGATTGCTGATGCGCTTAGTCACGTATCACTGGCAGGTATTGCAGGCAGCTTGTATCTGAGTCAGCAAGTGCTGTTCTTTGCAGGGCTCAATCCCATCTATTTAGGAATGGCGGCAGCTGTAGGCGGATCGTTATTAATCGAACGACTGCGACGGGTTTATCGAAACTTTGAGGAACTTGCGATTCCAATCATTCTCTCTGCGGGTATTGGGTTCGGTGCTATTTTTATATCTCTTGCTAAAGGATTCGGTGCTGATTTAGTCGGTTACTTGTTCGGCTCAGTCTCTGCAGTCAGCAGACAAGATTTATTGGTGGTAGCAATTCTTGCAATTGCAGTATTTGCTTTCATTTACTTGTTTTACAAGGAACTGTTTACGCTCTCATTTGACGCAGATTATTCAAAAGCATCAGGTATCAAAGGACGCTGGATTCAAATGTTTTTCATGGTGCTGACTGCATTAGTTATCGGCGCTTCTATGAGAATTGTCGGAATTCTTCTCGTCTCTTCGCTCATGACGCTTCCGGTAGCTGCTGCAATCCAAGTAGCAAAAAGTTTTAAATCCGCAATGCTTCTCTCAATTCTCTTTGGGGAAGTATCCGTCATTGCAGGATTATTTTTCGCGTATCATTTGGATATTGCACCTGGAGGAACGATTGTCGTTACCGCCATCCTTATCTTACTTTTAGTATTAGGCAGTAAACGGCTTACAGGAAAAAGTACTGTGAGAAGAAAGGGGGAAGTACTGTGAATGTAGAAAAAGCGTGGGAAACGTTGAAGCGGCATTCATTCAAACGGACGAAAAATAGGGAAGCAATTCTAGAGTTTCTTGCAGAGCGTGATGGATATACTGCAGCAATGGATGTAGGTGAATACTTGAAGAAAGATAATCCTGGAGTCAGCTTTGATACAATTTACAGAAACTTAGCCACGTTTGCAGAACTTGAAATTCTGGAGGAAACGGATCTGAATGGCGAACGCCAATATCGGATGCACTGTGATCCGGGAGTGCATCATCATCACTTTATATGCACAGTATGCGGAAAGACGAAACATATACCTTCTTGCCCAATGGATCACATCGCGGTTAATTTACCGGGAGTGGAGATACAAGGGCACAAGTTCGAAGTGTACGGGAAATGTCCGCAATGCCAATAAAAAAAGGAAAGGCTCCATTTGAGCCTTTCCTTTTTTTATTTCACTGAAGTTGTAAAGAAGTTGTGCTGTATCCATTCATTAGCTTCGTTCCAATTAGTTACCCGGATGACGCCATTCGGAATAGGATTCCGATTATACGGAGTGTCAAAAAGGATAACTGGAATGTCTAGCTCTTCGTGCAGGTCGACAGCATTATCGTGTTTATCTTCAAAAAATACGTCTGTACCAAATTTGCGGGCAGTTTCAATTTTACGATGACTGCCGATTAGTTCTACGTGGTCATAAGGAAGCTGCTCACGTTGGAACCATTCCATTGTGACATCCATTACTTCAGATCCGCGAGCAGAGATGTAATACAGCTCTGCTTGCTGTTTCTGCCATTCCGTTAAAAATTGTTTAGCTTGCTCTTGTGGAGAAGACGTTAAGCAAATTTCAGGTTCAGCCTTTTTGTACCAGTTGTAAAACTCTGCAGGATCGACTTCGAATGCAGTGGTCAAATCATATTCTTTTATGTCATCTAAAACGAGCTCGCACCCAAACTTCTTATTGATATGCGGAAGAAGGGAAGAGGGAGTTGTTACTGTTCCATCAATATCGATGCCGAATCGATAGTTTTTCACTTAGATGCTCCGCTTTCTTCAAGCAGTTCTTCTTGTCTCTTCTTTTCGAAATACTCTTCCGCAAGTTTATCGATTTCAATTTTCAATTCCTCGACCATTGTTTCTTCAGGCACTTTACGTACGGTTTTACCATGCATGAAGAGAAGACCTTCACCGCGAGCACCCGCAATTCCGATATCTGCTTCCCGTGCTTCTCCCGGGCCGTTAACTGCACAGCCAAGAACTGCAACTTTAAGAGGGGCTTTAATGTGTGAGATATACTCTTCCACTTCGTTCGCAATAGAAATCAAGTCGATTTCAATACGTCCGCAAGTTGGACAAGAAATTAGAGTAGCTGCGTTGGATGAAAGGCCGAATACTTTCAATAACTCCCGGGCAACTTTTACTTCTTGAACCGGGTCAGCACTCAGAGATACACGCAGCGTGTTCCCGATACCTGCTGATAACAATGCTCCAAGGCCTGCCGAACTCTTGATAGAACCTGTAAATAGTGTACCTGATTCTGTAATGCCAAGGTGAAGAGGGTAATCGAATGCAGCTGCCGCTTTTTTATATGCTTCAATTGCCAAGTTCACATCAGACGCTTTCAACGAAACGATGATGTCATGGAAATCGAGATCTTCGAGAATTTTAATGTGGTGCAAGGCACTTTCAACCATACCGTCAGCTGTTGGATAGCCATATTTCTCAAGGATCTTCTTTTCAAGAGATCCGGCGTTTACTCCGATACGAATAGGAATTCCTTTTGCTTTAGCAGCATTAACGACAGCCTCCACTTTTGCTTGCTTCCCGATGTTGCCAGGATTAATACGAATCTTATCCGCACCTTGTTCAATCGCAATCAGTGCGAGTTTATAGTTAAAGTGAATATCGACAACAAGTGGAATGTTAATCTGTGCTTTAATTGCGCCGATTGAATAGGCTGCGCGCTCGTCTGGACAAGCAACACGGACAATTTGAACACCTGCTTCTTCTAAACGCTTGATTTCTGCAACAGTTGCTTCCACGTCATGTGTTTTAGTCGTCGTCATACTTTGGATGAATAGTTCATTGCTTCCTCCGATTGTCAGATTCCCGACTTTGACAGGACGCGTGTTGGATCGATGTATCATTTCAGTCATTAATCTCTCTCCTTACTTCAAATTACTGCGGTTTACTATGGATTACTAATGTACATTTTATCAATCATTGTGCTAAAAAGACAAGGAACTGCCCTCCGCAGCCTATTGTTTTGAGCAAAATGTGACGGTTTCACTGCTAAGTGGAATTTCAATCTGCTCACCGCCAACAATGTCTTGAAGTTGCAAATGCGGATTGAGTTGATAGAAATTTGTCAATCGATCAATGAAAGGCATAGTCGGATCCGGATAGAGAGCAAACAATGTTTCAATCGTATCGCCTTGAACAGTTGTGACGACAATTGACACAGGCTTGTCCACTTCTTGACACTCAGGTTCATCAGAAGCGAATGCTGCAAGTTGGATCGTACCTTCTGTCAAATCACTTTTAAGCATATGAATAATCGCAAATACAGCGAGTGCGGTAAGTAGCAGTCTCATAGAAAAGCCTCCCTTCTCACACGGTATGCGAGAAGAGAGACATTTATGCGCGACTGACTTTAACTTTAGCTTGTGGTTGTTTTGGGTAATAGTTTGCTGCCATTGCTAAATATGCAATATGTATCACAGCGGTTATTATGAAATTGTAGTCATTTGCCAAATGGGCACTGTCAAGAACTAAAGAAACTAAAATAGGCACGGTAATTGAAACAGCGGAGGTGCGCCACATATGCCTGTATTCACCCCGGCGTTTAAATAGTTTAAGAAGCCCAAGCCCAACGAGACCGAAGAAACTTACTCGGATGAATAAATAAAACGTGCTGATGACAAGCTGAAGGACAAAGGCCATTGGATAGAGCAGCCCGCCAACCGTTTCCGCGTATTCAATCAATTCTTGAGAGGAACCGAACAAATCAATATCCCCCGTGAGGAATCGTATAAAGGACACCAATGTCGAAAGAATGACAAAAAGAAATACGTATTGAAATACTTTTCCTATAGGAAGTAATCGGAAAGCCGCCAGCTTTTTCGGCTCGTAAAAGGAAGCAAGAAATAATTGATAGTTCTTCAAAAAAGGTAACTCCTTTCTAGATATAGTGTTAGTTTAGCATTGGCGGCATGTAATTGGGTAGGAATTGTCACAAATCATTCGGTTTAGCATGTCAATTGTTAAGGGATTGTAAAGATTGACCGTTGTCTATTTACATATGCGAACACGGCGACAATAATAGGAGGGTATACATATCGTTATTGGAGGTTACGCATTACATGGATATTAACTGGCAGGAAGTAGCATTTCAGTTTCTTGGCGGACTTGGTATTTTTCTTTTCGCCATTAAATACATGGGGGACGGTCTTCAGAAAGTAGCTGGAGATAGATTGCGTTCTATCCTTGACCGTTTTACAACGAACCCGTTCATGGGTGTGCTAGTCGGTATTATTGTGACAGTTCTGATTCAATCAAGTTCAGGTACGACCGTTATTACCGTTGGACTCGTTAGTGCGGGGTTCATGAAGTTGAGACAAGCAATTGGTGTTATTATGGGTGCAAACATAGGTACAACAGTTACCGCATTCATTATCGGATTGGATGTAGGTGCTTATGCGCTGCCGATTATGGCGATTGGTGCGTTCATGATTTTCTTCATCCCGAAACTGACGGTTAAACATTTTGGTGAGGTTGTATTCGGGTTTGGTGGCCTGTTCCTAGGGCTTGAACTAATGAGTGAAGGGATGGTGCCTTTACGATCACTGGAGTCGTTTACTGATTTGACCGTTTCGATGGCAGACCACCCGATGCTTGGAGTGGTTGCAGGTACGGTGTTTACGTTAATCGTTCAGAGTTCCAGTGCGACTGTAGGGATTTTGCAAGGATTATATGCGGAAAATCTTATCGATTTGAAAGCTGCTCTGCCCGTTTTGTTTGGTGATAACATCGGAACTACGATAACTGCAATTTTAGCAGCAATTGGCGCATCTGTTGCTGCCCGTCGTGCGGCTGCAACCCACGTTTTGTTCAATATTCTTGGAGCTGCTATATTCATGATCCTCCTCGTTCCTTTCACTGCTTACGTGGAATGGATAACTAGTTTATTGGGAATTGACAAGAAGATGCAAATTGCGTTCGCCCATGGTTCATTTAACGTGGTGAACACAGTAATCCAGTTTCCGTTCATCGGTGCTTGGGCGTACTTTGTAACGAAACTAATTCCTGGTGAAGATGTGACGATTGAATATAAACCGAAACATTTGGATCCTCATTTCATTACTCAGTCTCCAGCCGTTGCGATTGGACAAGCAAAAGAAGAAATCATTCGTATGGGTTCGTTCGCTGTCCAAGGATTAGAAGAAACATTCGAATACTTAAAGAACAGTAAGAAAGGCCATGCAGAGACTGCGTATCAAATTGAAGATGCCATTAATAATTTGGACCGTAAAATCACGGATTATCTAGTTGAGATTTCTGCTGTCAATATCTCGCCGGTTGAATCCGTCCGTCACGTTATGTTGATGGATACGGTTCGTGACATCGAGAGAATTGGGGATCACTTTGAGAATATCATTGAACTCATTGACTTTAGAGAAGTTAATAAGGTGAAGCTTTCTGAAGATGCACTAGAAGAACTTTCAGAGATGTTTGCACTGACTATTGGAACAGTGCAAAAAGCAGTGGAATCCTTAGATACAAATGATTGGGAGCTTGCACGTACTGTTGCTAAACAAGAAGAGCTGATCGACAAAATGGAACGCAAATGTAGAAAGAGCCATATTATTCGTTTAAATGAAGGTGGCTGTTCTGCGCAAGCTGGTATTGTATTTGTCGATATTGTCTCTAACTTGGAAAGAATCGGAGACCACGCTGTCAACATTGCAGAAGCGGTTTTAGGAAAACGCGCATAAGGGAGGAGAAAGTTAGATGGAATGGATTGCCTGGATTGTAGCAAGTCTGTTTTTCGTAGTTGCTTTTATTGGTTTAATCTATCCGGTCATTCCTTCTGTTCTCTTTATCATTGGCGGCTTTTTGCTCTACGGGTTAATTGATACATTCAGTTCCATGGGATGGCTGTTCTGGACAATACAACTTTTATTCACTATTTTGTTGTTTGGAGCAGATACGATTGCAAACCTTTTCGGTATAAAACGCTTTGGAGGATCTAATGCCGGAGGATGGGGGAGTACAATTGGTCTTCTCATTGGTCCTTTCGTCATACCGGTCGCTGGAATTCTTATTGGTCCGTTCCTGGGTGCTGTTTTTGCGGAATTACTTATTACGCGTGCTGGTTTTAAACAAGCCTTTCGTTCAGGGATTGGCTCGTTAATCGGATTTTTAACATCTGTTGTCGTCAAAGGTATTGTCATGATTGTCATGATCGGTATTTTCATCTTCTTCGTCACCTAAAAGACAAGATAATTGAATGCCTGTGGGAAGTTTGATACCCTTGAAGAGTAGGAAAGAAATCAATCATTCAAGGAGGAATTGGAAATGGCTTACAAATTACCTGAATTGCCTTATGCATATGATGCACTAGAACCGCACATCGACAAAGAAACGATGGAGATTCACCACACGAAGCATCATAATACGTACGTTACCAATGTAAATAATGCATTGGAAGGACATGCTGATCTTGCTGCGAAATCTGTTGAAGAACTTATCTCAGATTTGAATGCAGTTCCTGAAGATATCCGTACTGCAGTTCGCAATAATGGCGGAGGTCATGCGAACCACTCCTTATTCTGGACACTTCTTTCACCGAACGGTGGCGGAGCGCCAACTGGTACTCTAGCTGAAGCGATTGACAAGAAGTTCGGAAGCTTAGACAAATTCAAAGAAGAGTTTGCAACCGCTGCAAAAACCCGCTTTGGTTCTGGATGGGCTTGGCTCGTTCTTGATAATGGCGAACTTTCAATCATGTCTACACCAAACCAGGATAATCCATTAATGGAAGGCAAGACTCCACTTCTTGGCTTGGACGTTTGGGAGCATGCATACTACTTAAACTATCAAAACCGCCGTCCTGATTACATTACAGCATTCTGGAATGTAGTAAATTGGGATGAAGTACAAAAGCTTTACACAGAAAATAAGTAAGCGATTGATGCAACCAAGCACACATCTTGTTCGTCAAGATGTGTGCTTTTTCATTTTTTAATGCTATAATTCATTTGATGTGCACCTAACGAAGGAGGAGGAAAACGTGAGGAAAAATCAGCGTAAAGTCGATCAGGCTAAAGTACGCCAGCGCAAATTGACTTCCTTCAGAATGAACTTTTTATTCTTTTCTATATTTGTTTTATTTTCACTGCTAATTTTTCGTTTAGGATATTTGCAAATTGTAAAAGGCGAAGAATATAAGCGTGAG
>JARIBI010000213.1 GCA_029257435.1 Sporosarcina sp.
CAACCCATTTCTCAAACACGATGTTTGCTTCAACACTTCCCGAACGTATCATTTCAAAGAAGGCAGGAAGCTCCAACTCTCCAAACTTTTGATGAACAGCAACCGCAAGTGCCGCACTGGATGCATATCTCTCATAACACCCCGCTAAATTGCAGGTACAAGGCTTTCCGCCCGGATACAAGGTCATATGACCGATTTCACCGCCTGAAAAATTAAATCCTCTATATAAAAATCCGTTAATAAATAACGCTCCGCCAATTCCAGTCCCAAGCGTCACCGTTAAAAAGTCCGAGACATTCTTTGCGGCTCCTAACCATTGTTCGCCAAGTGCCGTGCAGTTTACATCGTTATCCATAGTTGCTGGTATGCGGAATTTCTCAGTGATTTGCTCACATACATTCATGCCGGAGTAGCCCGGTATTGTGTCATTCGCATAGATAATCGTTCCGGTCTCCGCGTCTACTTGCCCTGCAGAGCTAATCGCAAATCCGCTTAGACTCTCTGCTGCATGCAACTCTTCACAGATCATTAAAATTTTATTCATAAGATGCGCTCCGCCTTTTTCCGCTTCTGTCGGATACGCTTTAGCATTCGTCAACTTCCCATATTCATCTGAAATTGCAGTTTTGATAGATGTGCCGCCAATATCAATCGCACCAATAAACACAGCCATTCCCCCTTATCTCTTCCATTTACTATATCATTTGAAATAGCGAAGGACAGCACCAATTACGCGGCGCTGTCCTTTCATTTTATTTTTATAACTCTTACTTTTGATCGTAATAAGTAAGCCCTGCAGAACTATCCTCTGCCTCACTCCTTTCTTTGAACAGCAAGCTGAACAAGTAACCGAATACGAGAGAAGAGACAAGGTTAATAAGTGAATACGCCCATAGCGTTGTGTCTGTGAAATAAGAAACATAGATTGCAATTAGGGACGTTACAATGAAACCAGCAATCGCGCCCTTTGTATTCGCACGTTTCGTCAACACGCCAAGTGTGAATGTACCACCGATAATACCAAGCACAAGACCCATTAGACCATTGAACCATTCATACGCAGAACTAACGTTAGAGTATGCGAGAACGATTGCAAAGATGATTGATAGGATACCTACTATGATGCTGACAGCCTTAGCTATTTTCGTTCCTTTTTCATCGGTCATATCCGGTCGCAATACTTTTTGAATATCCAATGTCCAACTGGTCGCGACACTGTTCAAACCTGTTGAGAGCGTCGATTGACCAGCCGCGAAAAGACCTGCAATCAGTAATCCCGAGATTCCTGCCGGTAATTCAGAAACGATGAAATTCGCGAAAATGAGATCTTTTGCACCGTCAGGCATCGCGCCGCCTGCTTGCTTGTAAAACACATAGAGAGACGTTCCGATGAAGAAGAACAGGGTTGCGGTACCAAGCGAAAGCACACCGTTCATGATAGTCATTTTGTTCATCTGCTTCAAATCTGTCGTAGTTAAATAACGCTGTACCATATCTTGACTTGAAATGTACGAGAACAATGTAGACAAGCCGGCACCGAGGAAGATGATGAACAAGCTATCATTGAAAATATTCGGGTCAAAAATCACGGCTTCACTAAAGAACTTGTTGTCTTGGACACCGACCTTCATAATCTCCGGGAAGCCGCCTTTAACAGAAATTATAAGTACGATTAGAGCGAAAATCCCGCCGCCTATCAAGACAATCCCTTGAATGAAATCTGTCCATAGAACGGATTTAATCCCGCCAATTGAAGAGTAAATCGTTGCGATGACACCCATGAATAGAATGATAGCTACTGTATGAATGCCTGTTACCGCTGATAGAGCGAGTGCAGGCAAGTACATGATAATCGACATACGTCCGACTTGGTAGATGATGAAAAGAGAACTTCCCATAATCCGTAAGCCTTTGCCAAATCGTTTTTCTAAATACTCATACGCTGTATCGATGTTAAGATTGCGATATACCGGCAAGAAGAAGTAGATTGCCACTGGAACTGCGATGAACAATCCAATCTGACCTGCCCAAAGCTGCCAGTTTCCAAGATATGAATTTCCTGCGAGTGATAAGAATGATATTGGAGAGAGCAATGTCGCAAATAGACTCACAGATGTTACCCACCACGGTATACTTCCATCACCTTTAAAAAACTCTTTGCCTTTCATTTCTTTCTTGGCAACCGCTATTCCGATATACAGAATCAGAAGCAAATACGCAACCAAAATCACGTAATCGATTACTGCAAATTTTCCATCCATCCGTTTTCCCCCTATCATCACTTTGTCTATAGGTAAGCGCTTACTTACAAGCTAAAAGACTTCCGCAGAAGTCTCTTGTGCATCACTTCGTTAAAAAAGTTGTTGCAAGGTCTTGTGCCACTTTCACTTTGTCTGCGGACAGCTGTTTCATTGGCTTGCGGCAGACTCCCGCTTCGACACCTTGAGTTTTCAACATTTCTTTGATTGTCTGGTAAAGGCCATTTGCCAAAACCCCTGAAATGAGATCATTTGTTACTTTCTGGATTTCACGCGCTTCTTCAATTTTCCCTTCTTGTGCAAGTTCAAAGATCGAACGGGCGCGTGCACCATTGACGTTAAACGTACTGCCGATTGCGCCATCTACGTTCAAAACAGCTGCAGATAATAGCATTTCGTCGAATCCTGAATAGATCAGTTTTTCTGGGTATGCATGGCGTAAACGCTCAAGTAAATAGAAATCAGGTGCTGTGAACTTAACTCCAATGATTTTCTCATTTTCAAACAGCTCACCGAATTGCTCCAGACTCATGTTGACGCCTGTTAACGCAGGTATTGAGTAGATAATCATCGTATTATCGACGCTGTTGATAATCGTATTGTAATAATCTTTTACTTCTTCGAAATCGAATTTGTAGTAGAAAGGTGTAACGGCAGATAAAGAATCATAGCCAAGATCTGTCGCATATTTAGCTAGTTCAACAGCTTCATCAATGTTAAGTGCACCGACTTGAGCAATTAACTTCACTTGGTCCCCAGCTTCGTCTTTGACGATTTCAAAGATCCGTTTTTTGTCTTCAGTTGAGATCAAGAAGTTCTCTCCTGTACTTCCGTTGACGTATAATCCGTCCACTTTTGAGACATCGATATTGTGACGTACTAACTGGCGTAATCCTTTTTCGTGAATGTTCCCCTGCTCGTCAAATGCACACATTAGTGCTGTAAAAATACCTTTCATGCGAATCCGCTCCTCTTTTTTTAGATAGGGTTGTGCGTCTTTTAGTTGTGATGAATAGCTGTTGCAAATTTTTCTGTGATTGTCATAGGACGTGTAATAGCGCTTCCTACGACCACTGCATGGGCTCCAAGTTCAATGGCCTGCTTTGCCTTTTCAGGCGTATCAAAGTTCCCTTCAGCAATGACTGGGACGTTCACTTTCTCAACAAGCTGTTTCACGAGTTCTAGCGGTTTCACGCCTTGTGAATAAGGTGTATACCCTGCCAATGTCGGAGCGACAATATCCGCACCCGCTTCAGCAGCATGCACCCCTTCTTCTAGTGTTGACACATCCGCCATAAAGAGTTGTTCAGGATACTTCTGTTTTGCCTGGCTGAGAAGTTCCTTGAACGTCAGATGTCCAGGTCTCATTCGATCCGTGCCATCCAGCGCGATAATGTCGACACCTTCTTCAGCCAGTGCAGAAATTTCCTTAAACGTCGGAGTAATGAAGACTGTCTCATTTGGATAGTCTCTCTTTATGATTCCGATAATCGGGAGATCAACCTCTTGTTTAATCGCTTGGATATCTTCTACTGTGTTAGCCCGAATGCCAGCAGCTCCGCCAAGTTTTGCGGCGAGTGCCATTTTACTCATAATGAATGAACTGTGCAGCGGCTCATCCTCTAATGCCTGGCAAGAGACAATGAGCGAATGCTGTAATTGGTGTAGTAACTCTTGGCTGTTCATAAATAGTCTCCTTGCTGTTTGACGTTGAACGAGAAATAGTTAGAAAGCGTTTTCAATCTAGTGGCACTATATCATTTATGAAAGTAAACTGTCAAATATTCATAATTTATGATTATTAAATTGTCATTATGTAAATGTGCAAGCCAGTTTGGCAGATTCTGAACAAAACAAAAAAGCAATGACTCAACTCGGAGTCATTGCAAGATCGTGTTCCATTCAGTTTTGGCGTGTAAGGAGGAACCCAGCGATTCCGGTAACGATTAACCCAATTGTAGCTAGCTTCCGATAATTGTTTGCTGGTTTGAAGCTGACATGATCCGGTGTGATCTCATATACGCCAACCGGTTTGACAGAAAAACTTCCGCCAGCACCTTCTCCTCCATCACCGCCCCCGCCTCCAA
>JARIBI010000057.1 GCA_029257435.1 Sporosarcina sp.
AAACTCGTACATAAGGGGGAATAGTCATGGAGCTGGGACTTCAGCAACGGCAGGAACTTAATCTATTGATGACTGTTGAGTTAAGACAAGCCATAGAATTACTACAATACTCCACCTATGAACTCGAGCAGTATATCCGTGAGCAAGAGCTGGAAAATCCGCTCATTCAACTGAAAGAAAAACCGGTTTATGAAGAACGATTACACCGTCGGTCTTTCTCTTATGGAAGTTCAGATATACCGATGGATGCAGTGCGAGGCGCGGAAGAAAACAAGCGGGAAGAATTACTGAAACAAGCAAAACTCGTGTATCCTGACGCCTCCACACAAAGCTTGTTAAAGTATCTCATCTATAACTTGGATGACAATGGATTTTTACAACTCAATGAACACACGCCATCTCCTCTTTTTGATGAAGAGCAAATCGAAAAAGGTATTCATCTCCTTCAAGAGCTTGGCCCAATCGGAATTGGCGCTAGAAATTTAAAAGAATGTCTGCAGTTACAAATTATGTACAACTACCCGGAAAACACATTAGCCTCGCGCTTAGTTGAGAACCATCTGACCTTGATTGCCGATCGCAAGTGGAACGAAATCGCTTCAATAATGGGCATTCACATGGTGGAAGTGAAAAGCCTTTTTGATTTCATCCAAACGTTGAATCCAAGACCCTGCTCCTTCGTATCTGATGATTCAACGAAGTACGTAACACCGGATATTATCGTTGAGCCAAATAAAGAGGGGTTTACATACCACCTGAATGACGGTTATCTGCCAGGGATACATATAAACAAACGCTATTCACAGTATCTTAGCGAGAAAAGTGATGCATCCAAATATGTGCAAACACAATACAAAAATGTCCAGTGGCTTCTGAGTAGTATTGAACAGCGCCGTAATACCATTATTAAAATTGTCCGTGTTCTACTGGAAAAACAGGAAGAATTCTTTAAACACGGTTTCGATTCGTTAAAGCCTTTGACTCTTAGAGAAGTTGCTGATGAAATCGAAATGCATGAGTCTACTGTAAGCCGTGCAACATCGAATAAGGTGATACAGACGCCATTCGGTTCTTTTGAACTTCGGCTGCTGTTCACTTCAAAGCTGGAGACGTCAGATGGAAGTACGGTCTCTCAAACAAAAGTGAAAAAGTTATTGGAGAGTTTTATTGCAAAAGAGAATAAGTTCAAGCCGTATTCCGATCAAAAAATAGCAGAGTATTTCATTGCCGAAAAAGGAATTACGATTTCCAGACGGACGGTTAGTAAGTATCGGGAAGAGTTGAGAATTCCTTCCTCGAGCAAGCGTAAGGATATTCAAGTTTAAAAACAAAAAATAGAAGGAACGGAGAATAGCAACTCTCTCCATTCCTTCTATTGTTTATTTCACTTTGTTTTGACTACTGAAAAGTGGCCGAACCAGTATCGGTTATACCCTATAATAGCTGCACTCAGTAAGATCATGTACATGCCCTTAGGCTTATCGAATGCGTAGAACAATGCTGCGAGAATGACTGTCGCAAAAACAAGAGAGACTACGATTTTGAGAATTGGAGATATTTTTTGCCGGAAGGTTATCGAAATAACTTTTTCACCGATCCACATGAGTAGTGTTGTCACAATGATAGCGCTTACCATTAGTACCAAAAAATAAGTGAGTCCCATAGTTTCGCTCCTTTTTTGGAAAGACATTCGTTTCTCATAGTATATACTACATATCGCATTTGAATCCACACTATTTAGAAAACATTTTCTATTCTTTTTATCTATTTACTTGATAATCGGAAGATCCTGTTGATTGGAGCGGAGAGCGGCGACTCCGGAGGGATCAGCGAAGCTTGAAGACCCTGGACTGAGCAACGCGAGGGAAGCGGCTGAGAGCAAGCCCCTCGGAAAGCGTCCGTTCGCAGCGGAAATCAACTTTGCTAGATAACACTATTTAAAAAGACAAAAGACTGTAGGCAACTCTAGTTTTCTGGAGTTTGTCTACAGCCTGTATTCTCTGAAAGATAAGTGAATCATTGTCATGCATGTAAATAGATACAGTTACTGCTTAATGTTAACAAATACGCTCTTCACTTCTGTGTAGTTGGCTAAGCCGTATTCTCCGCCCATTTCGCGGCCGATTCCGGATTGTTTGTAGCCGCCGAATGGCATCGTTTCGATTTCGATGCCGAAGTCGTTGATCCAGACAGTGCCGGCTTTAAGTTTTTTCGCTATATAATGTCCGGTTTTAATGTTCTCGGTCCAAACACTTGCGGCAAGACCATAGATGCTGTCGTTAGCGCGTTGGATGACTTCTTCTACCGTGTCGAAAACGAATACAGATAAGACCGGCCCAAAAATTTCTTCACGGGCGATGGTCATGTCATCTTCTACATCGACGAAAATTGTCGGCTGTACGTAAAAACCTGTATCGAACGCTTTACTGCCGCCAGCGACTAGACGTGCCCCTTCCTCTTTCCCTTTTTCGATGAAGTCGAGAACGGTCTGCTGCTGTTTCGCTGAGACGAGCGGGCCCATGTCCGTTTCCGGATCCATTCCCGGTCCTAATTTCAATGCGTTAGCTCGTTCTACTAAACCATTGATGACTTCTTCGTGCAGTGAACGGTGAACGTAGACACGCGTACACGCGCTGCAGTTTTGTCCATGATTGTACATCGTTCCGTTAAATGCACCTTCAATGGCTTCATCCAAGTTGGCATCTTCACAAATGATACTCGGCGATTTCCCGCCAAGTTCCAGCGTGACACTTTTGAGCTGATCCGCGACTTTATGCATGATTCCTTTACCGACAGCCGTTGAGCCTGTAAATGCGACTTTATCGACATCTTTATGCGTGACAATCGCATCTCCTGCTAATCTGCCAGCACCCGGCACTACATTGACGACTCCGTCTGGGAATCCAGCGTCTTTAAATAGCTTCGCTACATAGAGAAGTGATAATGGTGTTTCACTTGCCGGCTTGATGACCACCGTACAGCCGACCGCAAGTGCAGAGCCTAGTTTCCACGCAGCCATCGCCAAAGGGAAGTTCCAAGGAATGATTTGGCCCACTACACCGACTGCTTCGTGAACTGTATAATTCAAATAATCATTAGACACTGGAATCGTCTGCCCAACCATTTTCGTTGCCCAGCCCGAATAGTATCTGAAATGCTGAACGGTGCCGTCTACGTCGTCAGCTAGTGCAACTTCATAAGGTTTCCCGTTATCCAGTGCTTCCAATTGAGCAAGTTCTTCACGGTTTTCTTCCAAAAGATCCGCGAACTTGTAAATGAGATGAGAGCGTTCAGCGGTTTCCATCTTCGTCCATTCGCCTTCATCAAACGCTTTTCTCGCAGCGGCTACGGCGACATCGATGTCTTCAGACTGTGCTTCACTTACTTGTGCAATGACTTCTTCCGTCGCTGGATTTATGACATTGAATGTTTTCCCACTAATTGCCGGTTGATAGTCCCCGTCAATATAAAGTCCTTTTACTCCTTGCAAGAATTCCTCAACTTTCGGTTTCAGTTTATAGTCAGTCACTTTCATTCCTCATTCGCCCCCTTCTTAGTTCGTTACGATTTCCAAGCTTTGCAGAAGTTCCTTCAACGTTGCGTCCTCTTCTTCATTCAATGGCAGTCTCGGTCTGCGGCAAGGTCCGCCCGCCAGACCCTGCAAATCCATTGCCCGTTTCACGATTTGAACGTATTTTCCTGATCCTTCAAGGAATGCACAAAGCGGCAGAAGTCTGTCGTACAAAGCCCACGCTTCATCCATTTCGTTGTTTTGAACGTGAGTATACATATCTGTTACAAGACGCGGTGCAATGTTTCCAGATACACAAATCCATCCTGTTGCGCCAACTAGAAATGATTCAATGGCGAGATCTTCAGAACCACAGAATACGTTAATGAACCCTTCGCCTTGACGTGCGATATCCCGCGCTTTGCCGATACCGCCGCTCGATTCTTTAACGTGCGTGATGTTTTTCACATCACGGCCCACTTTTAGGATCGTTTCTGTGCTAATGTCAACACCTGACGTGAATGGATTGTTGTAGATCATGACTGGGAATTCAACCGATTCAGCAACTGCTTTGAAGTGCTCATAGATTTCGTTTTCTTTCGGATGCGCATAGTACGAGTTGATAAGCAATGCAGCGTCCGCACCCGCTTTTTCAGCTTGTTGAGTATATTCGATTGCATCCGCAGTCGTTTCAGCTGCTGTTCCGACGATAAGCGGAATCCGGCCATTCACTTGTGCAACCGCGACTTCAACTGCCTGATAGCGCTCTTCCTTCGTTAAACTAACAAACTCCCCTGTACTGCCGTTAATCGCCAGACCTGCAACCCCTGAATCGATGAAATGCTCGATGTTGTTCTTAAACCCTTCCCAATCGATTTCCTTTTCGTTGACCATTGGTGTAATTAGTACTGGGAATACTCCTTCAATTTTCACCATCATAAATTCCTCCTAAGTTTTGTTTTATTATTTTGAATAACTTCCAACTGGTGTTCTCGGGTCCTTCGTTCTGTTTAACTCTTCTAGCCCTTCGATTTCCTCTGGTTCCGGTTCATCGGACTTCATATACCAGATGAATTTGTTCGCAAATCCGTAAATGACCGAGATAAGTAATACTAATAAGTTGAACCATAAGAATGGTAAATAACTCATTGTCGAGACACCTAGCGCTGCCGCCATAAACACCCCGCCATCCGACCATGGAACCATCGGTGTGGTGATTGTCCCGCCCGCCTCGGTATTCCGTGAAAGTACTCGGCGATCGATATGCTGGCGATCATAGTTATCTCCAGTAATTTTACTAGCTGTGATAATGGAAACATAGGCGCCTCCAAACAGATTCCCTAATATGCCCGCAAGAATTGTAGATACTGTCGTTTTACCGGGATTGTTTGCCCACTTCGCCAAGTAGCCGCCAACCGCTCGTAACACGCCAATTTTCTCCATCAATCCTCCGACACCCAGTGCAAAGATGATCAAGGCGATAACATCGAGCATGAACACAATTCCCCCGCGGTTCAGCAAGTTGTCGATGAATGCGACGCCCGATTCGATTGAATTTCCAGCATACATTACATTGAATGCCTGCAAAAAAGTAGCGCCCTGGAAAAGATAAGCCCAAATTGTTCCTAAAAATGCTCCGAATAAAATAACAGGAATGGAAGGCATTTTGAAGGCCAATAACCCAATAACGACTACTGCTGGGATTAGCATATACCAGCTAATACTGAAGTACTCCGTCAACGAAGCCATCGTTGTCGTTGCAGCACTTAAATCGCCGTTTCCGTTGTAGAAGAATCCGGTTACTAAAAATAATACTGCCGCGATTATCCAAGCAGGCAGACTAACTGTCAGCATCGATTTAATATGATCGATCAAGTCCACTTTCGCTAGTGATGCCGTCATTACTGTCGTATCGGATAACGGTGATAGTTTATCTCCTACGTAACAACCTGAAATGACTGCACCCGCTACGAGCGGTAACGGAAAACCGAAACTTGCGCCAATCGCCATCATGGCGATACCTGCTGTTCCTGCTGAACCAAAAGAAGTTCCTGTAGCAATTGAAGTTACCGTACAAATGATGAACGCCGCCATTAGGAAGATATTCGGATCAATAATCGCAAGTCCATAGTAAATGATGGAAGGTACGACTCCCCCAGAGATCCAAGTTCCGATTAACGCGCCGACGGATAGCAACACAAGTACCGCTTCTAGTCCGTCACTGACTCCGTTCAAAAGACCTTGCTGCATCTCTTTGTAGTTATAGCCGATTTTCACCCCGACTAGAATGATCAAGAACCACGTCGTCAGCAGCGCCAAGTGAATTGAAATATTGAACTTGAGTATGAACGTCGTCATGATCAGTCCGAAACCAACTAAGACAAACAGTGTCTCGCCTAAAGTAGGTAATCTTTTTTCAGTTTGCATACCCTTCCCCCTTGCTTAAGTTCCCGTGCCCATTCCCCGCCATTGCGTTTCAACAAAAACCGTTCACGTTATGCCAACCTTTCTATACCAATAAAAACCCCTCCTTCAATGGATCCTCTTGGTCAAAGATGAATTCATGACTGCCCGTAGTAAACGCTTTCGTTTCAACTAAAATTCGTGGTTCATCCCCCGCGACTTTTTTCGCAAGAAGTGAACTGCCGAAGATGCTGGTATTTTCAATTTCAGACAGACTGTCTTCCTTTTGTGAGAGCGCTGCTAGAATTGCAACCGTGCTATCCACACCAGGAGAACGCAAGATGTAGCCGTCTTTTTCAAATGTGACTGATCGGACTTTCCCGGGTGTGGCAGGATCCGATTCAACAACGACAACCCCAGCATAAGAGAGGTTTTGGTTCGTCAATTCCGTCGTCCGATCCACCCCCCATTGATTCAACCCCGCCAGATGCTCCAATTCGATACCCGGAATTGAATCTGGCAGTTTGTACAGGAAGTAGTTCCGGTCTTCATCCATGCACAGCAACGTGTAGTCCGGATCAGCTTTAACCTCGGTACAGGAGTCAATTTCAATCAAAATGGAAGTGACTTCCTGATTTTCTACAAGCGCTTTCAATGTATAGATGCCGTTTACAGTTTCCACTTTATAAAGCCCATCTGCAGATTGAGCTAAATTTCCCGTCTCAAGCAAAGCAGTAACCGTCGCAAATAATGCTTCATATTTGAAGTTGCTCACTCCTTGATGGTTGAAAAATAACACTGAAAAATCCGCAGCCCGTGAAGGAACAACGACACAGCCATGTATGCCTCGATGTCCTCGCGGTTCATTCAACAACAAATTCTTCTCATTCAAGAAGTTATTTTTCAGCTCTTCATGTTGGGCATGTATGTCTTCTCCGCTTAATCGGATTGGTGATTGCGTCACGATTCTAAATGCTTCACCTGCTACATGCGCATCGATTGTGCTGTACATCTTTTCGAAATTCATTTAGACACCTTCTTTCACGGACTCATGTTCCATCGGCGGGATGAGTAAATACCCTTCACGCAGCGGGTCTTTTTCATTGTAGAAGAAGCGATGATTCCCCATAATCCACGCGGAACCTGTCACTTCTGTAACGACGGCATCCAGTTCTTTCACTTTCGTTTCTTCCAGCACTTTCGCTTTGAACAGCGTGCCGACGATGCTTTCATGTACGAACAATTCATCCATTCCAATCTCCTTGTTCTTATACAGCGTCGCGAGTTTCGCAGATGTGCCCGTACCGCACGGGGATCGGTCAATCCCGCCAGGCGGAACAATGACCGTGTTCTTCACATCCGCCTCTGGATGAACGGGGTCGGTGAAAAATTCGATATGCGTCAATCCAGCGATGAATGGAAACTCGGGATGCACGACCTCGATTGTCGCATTGATGGCATTACGAATGTCGATTGCCTGATTAATGATCGTTGTTGCATTGTTCTCCACCAATGGCAGATTCAGTTTTCGCGCATCGATAATGCCATAGAAATTCCCCCCATACGCAATATCACATTCCACATGGCCGATTCCTTCTACGTCCATTTCGATGGACTTCAAAAGAAAAGCAGGGACATTGTTGAACGTCACTTCCTCGGCTTTGCCGTTTCTGACTTTAATTTTGACTGCAATCAACCCTGCCGGCGTATCAATCTTGATATTCGTAACTGGCTCATGGACTTCGATCAGACCCGCTTCAACAAGTGCTGTACAAAATCCGATTGTATCGTGGCCGCACATCGGCAAATAGCCACCCGTTTCAATATAAATGACACCCACATCTGCATCGGGATGACAAGGCTCTGTCCATAATGCCCCCGACATGACCCCATGCCCCCGCGGTTCATTCATCAAAAACTTTCGAATCCAGTCATAGTTTTCTTCCATATACAACATCTTTTCAGACATCGTTTCTCCAACTAAAGGAGGCAGTCCGCTAATGAGTGTTCTCGTCGGATTTCCTCCCGTGTGCGTATCGATCGTCGTAAACAGTCTCTGGTAATTCATCAGATTGTCACCCTTTCTTTAAACCGGCTTAGCTGAAGCGGTTCGATTGGAATGCACGTTTTTTTGTCATTCAACATTTCTTCAATCAGCTTGCCAGTCACAGCGGCAAGACTGATTCCATCCCCTTCATGACCCGCCGCTATGAAATATCCTGGAATATGCTCGACTCGCGAAATGATTGGCAAGTGATCCTCCGTCCACGGACGCAATCCTGCATATGTCCGGATCACAGTCATATCCGCAATTTTGGGATAAAACCGTATGGCCCGTTTTGCAATGAGTTTCGTCACTTCATGATTCACTTTCGTATTAAACCCTCCGAATTCCCGACTGCTTCCAATGAGGAAGTTTTGGCTTTCCGTAGGCTCAAAAACGAGCGCAACACCGTACTTTTCCATATCGGCATCTACGATTCTCTCTCCGCCAAATTTCGAAATCAGATACCCGAACTCCATCACTTTTCTCAAACCGACTGGCTGTTGGCGAGAGGCGACGATCAGTTGACCTTTTCTCGGAAGAATCGGAATGTCGAGTCCCACCATAGCGCCTAATTTCGGAGCCCAAACTCCACCAGCATTGACGACCTTTTTGGCGGTATACGTTCCATTATTCGTTTCGATCACAAACTGTCCTGTTTCGTTTTTCGATACATTTTTCACTTCCGTATTCGTATGTATTTTCGCGCCGTTCTTTTCAGCACTATGAAACATGGAATACGTCATCATATATGGATTTACAGTCGAATCCGTTTTACACTCCAAGCCGCCGTACAAGTCATCTGCAAAGTACTTGGATTCGTTCTTTAAATCTTCACGATTCAGCATTTTGAACTCAAGCCCTGCTTCTTTCTGTTTCGTAACCCACTGATTCGCCGCTTCCATTTCCGCGTCATTTTCACAAACTAAAATACTTCCTGGGTTGCGGTATTCAAAAGAAACTTCAAGTTCTTTATCCAACTCATGGACAAGCATCTGACTCTTCAAAGACATTTGACTGTCAAAACCAGGATCTTTATCGATAGCAAGTATGTTGCCATCACATCTGGAAGAGGTACCGCTCGCTAACTCTTTCTTTTCAAGGACGGTTATATCAAGCCCCGCTTTAGAACCATAATAAGCAATGGAAGCCCCCATGATCCCGCCGCCAATGACAACGATATCCCGATGTTTCCTATTCACCATACTAATCCCCCTCTCGCTCGCTCGTTTATATGTATTGCAAGTTGCGTGCCAAAATTGAACTCACTAGCAAACTATCAATGTCTATTGAAAATTCTAATAACTAGTGTAAAATTATTTATACGTTTAAAATATTTTGACAGTTGAGGTGTTTAATTCATTGAAGTTTTCACAAAAACTACTCAGCGCACTAGTCGATACAGAGTTCACAATCATTGACTCAGGGCAAACTAAAGATTCATTATCCAATCGAATTGCGAAAGAAGCTCCAAAGAAAGTTTTCCAGATAACGAAAGCCGGTCCGCTATATGTCAAAATGGATGACGCCTCACAAGAAGTTGTCTCTTTTCCCTGCAGCACCTTATCGGTAAACAGCACAATTGAAAATGCCTTTTCAGAACTTCGAAACGCCGACATTACCCTCATTACGAATACTTCTGATGAATTCATAGGATTCTTGACGTACGAAGTATTTTCTCAGCACTTATTCACCGAATACCAACGGGCCCAAGCCTATTTGAAAACAATATTAGACACGATCGATGAATCCTGCACAGTCATCGACCAAGATGCGAAAGTCCTCTACTGGACAAAAGGCGCTGAAGAAATATTTTCCGTAAAAGAAAAAGACATTATCGGGCAGCCCATCACCAACTTCTTCAGTCCCGAACGGCTGGAAATCTTAAATGCGTTAAAATATGGTAAGTCCGTTCACCATAGGCAGCACCAAGCTCGTAAAGACCTCGTCGTGATGATCAATTCAAAACCAGTCTATTTAAATGAAGAAATCATCGGTGCCGTCGTTTCAGAAACAGACATTACGAGTCAGATTCTATTGAATAATGAACTGTACAATACCTCTGAAAAACTTTTCATTTTGGAAGAAGAAGTTCGAAAGGCGTCTCCTTCCGTGAATCCTTTTTCTTATATAAAAGGAAACAGCCAAGCTATTAGAAAAACATTGGAGATTGCTCGTAAGGCAGCGACTTCTGATGCTGCGGTCCTGATTTACGGCGAAAGCGGCGTCGGGAAAGAATTGTTTGCAAAAGCGATTCACAACTTACGGGAGCCTGAAAACTCGCCATTCGTTGCCATTAACTGCGGTGCGATTCCGAGCGGATTATTCGAAAGTGAAATCTTCGGGTACGAAAAAGGAGCATTCTCAGGAGCGAATCAGAAAGGTAAAAAAGGAAAAGTAGAACTTGCGAAGAACGGGACGCTATTTTTAGATGAAATCGGGGAAATGCCGCTTGAGATGCAAGTGAAAATTCTTCGGCTCCTGCAAGAAAAAAAGTTTTACACAGTGGGCGGCACAAAAGAAATCGAAGTGGATTTCCGTGTTGTGGCGGCAACCAATCGGGACTTGAAGGAATTGATAAAAGAAGGAAAGTTTAGGGAAGATCTTTATTACCGGTTAAATGTCGTCAACTTCAAAGTCCCGCCGCTGCGCGAACGGCCTGAAGACATCATAGAACTGACGCATTACTTCCTGTACGAATTATCCGTGAAGTATAACCGTCCGATCCATGGAATTTCGCAAGCTGTCATGCAGGCATTGCTCCAGCATACGTGGCCGGGAAATATACGGGAGCTGAAGAATGCGATAGAGCGGCTTGTAGCTTTTTCAGAGAACGGAGAAATTCGAATCGATGACCTTCCGAACGAAATGGAAAGAATTCCGCAGGCCGCTGCAGATGAGCAGGCTACCCTCCCTACTTATCAAGCGAGTGCGACTGAACAGCTGTCGTTGCAGGAACAATTACAAGTCTATGAGAAAGACATCATTTTAAAGGAACTCAGTAAAGTCAATGGAAACAAACTTCTTTGCGCAAAAAACTTAGAGATTACGAGAGCGACTCTATATAATCGGATGAACAAATTAGGTATCCAATTATAGAATCCCAATCTTGGCTACATTCTTGCATAGAGTTAAGTATGCGTATACACAAAGTATAAGAATGAGGTGAGGGACTTGTCGGAAAATGAAATGATCATTTGCAGATGCGAAGAAGTAACGTATGGTGAATTGAAAAATACAGCGCAAAACTATAATTGCTCCGCACGAGAACTGAAACTACGGACACGTGCGGGCATGGGGTATTGCGGAGGAAGAACGTGTCGATCGATGGTGGACAGTATCGCACATGCTTCTGTTGAACGAGATGTTACCCAAGTGACTTTAAAATATCAGCCGCCGATTCGACCGGTCAGTTTCGGTAGTTTGGGGGGAGTGACAAAATGACGAGCAGAATCATTAACCACCCAGTATTGGACAAAGTCGATGAAACGGATACGGTTTCTTTTAAATTTAACGATACGGTTTTGACAGGATTACGAAACGAATCGCTTGCTGCTGCGCTGCTTGCGAATAATATCCGAACGCTGCGTGTTCATGAAGAAAGCGGAACTTCGCGCGGGATTTATTGTAATATCGGGCACTGCTTCGAATGCCGTGTCAATGTAAATGGACAGCAAGGCGTACGAGCTTGTCTGACGCCAGTTGAAGAAGGTATTACCGTATCGAGCGGCGAGAAGTTCCTGACATCTGTGAAAGACTGGAGGTCGAATAATGAATAGAGTCATTGTTATCGGGGCGGGTCCCGCAGGTTTGTCTGCAGCAATCACGATTGCGAAAAATGGGTATGAAGTTCTCATTCTCGATGAATATATGCTGGCTGGCGGACGGTTGTTAGGCCAGCTTTATGAAGAAGAAAAGGGAAAATGGTGGAATGGCATGAAGGAATCGAAACGCCTGCATGACAAAGCTGTTGCGCTTGGCATTGAGATTCGCTTAGGCACGCCTGTTTCCAACATTGAAAAGCTGGATGGATCATGGGTGATTTATACAGATGAAGAAACGTACTATACTTCCCACCTCCTGCTTGCAACGGGTGCAGCTGAAGTGCCCCTTCCGATACCAGGCTGGACGCTGCCAGGCGTGATGTCCGTCGGTGCTGCCCAAGTGATGACAAATGTACATAGAGTCAAACCGGGTAATCGCGGTGTGATCATCGGAGTGAATGTACTGTCATCCGCCATTGCGATGGAACTGAAGCTTGCCCATATCGACGTGGCTGCGATTACGCTGCCGAAGATGAATCAAGTGACGAAGGAATCAGGCAACCCGATGGATGTTATGAATTCCCTGCTGCACGTGTCGCATATGGCGCCTTCTGCTTTTGTTAAGTTGGGAGGCAAGTTGATGAAAAATGAGTTCATGAAAAAGATGGGGATCACATTCTTCCCGAAAAAAGGCGTGAAGATGTGGGATATCCCAATTATGCTTCGAAAAGCGGTTATCAATATTTACGGCGAGGATACTGTAGAAGGTGTGACGATTGCTACGATTAGCCCGTCGGGTGAAGTGATTGAAGGTACGGAAGAATCTATTAGCGCAGATTTTGTTTGTATTGCTGGCGGGTTATATCCATTGGCGGAGCTCGCGGCAGTTGCAGGGTGTCCGTTCTATTATATTGAAGAGTTAGGTGGGTATGTGCCTCTTCATAATGAGCGACTGGAGACGGTTCTGGATGGATTGTATGTGGCAGGAAATATTACGGGTGTTGAAGGTGCTAAGGTGGCGATTAGCCAAGGGGCTGCTGCGGGGCTTGCGATTGCGAATAATTTTAGTGGAAGCAAGCATGAAGCGGTGATTCAGGAGGCGATCGAGACGATTGGACGTACCCGGGATGAGGCGTTTATTCAGTTTCATCCTGCTGTGAAGGAAGGTAAGGAGAAGTTGCAGCGGTATTTTGAGGAGTATAGTCAGGAAGTTAAGGTGGGCGTTACGGGTTAACGTAAAGAAGGCTATCTCGAAATGTCATAGATATGACTTTCGGGGTAGCCCTTTTTTAATTGGGAGAGTAACTGTGCTGATTTGCGCTGCAGGCGGACGCTTTCCGGGGGGCTCGATCTCAGCCGCTTCCCTCGCTTCGCTCAGTCCAGGGTCTTCGATCTTCGCTGATCCCCCAGGAGTCGCCGCCTTCCGCTTCAATCGACGGTTCTACTATTAATTAGAGTCGCGGTTGCTAATTGGATAGTGTCATATTACATCTAACTGGTTATAAAAAAAGAAATAAAACACTTAAACCCTCGGTATCTTATCATTTATATCGTTACGTATTGGCCGAGGTTTTGTTGTTTGGCGGTTTGGTAGACGCCGATTGCGACGGCTAGGTCGAAGTAGGCGGCTCCTACGCATTTGAAGAAGGTGATTTCTTGGTTGTTTTCGCGGGCTGTTATGTTGCCTACGTACGCATCTTTTAGTTCGCCGTGGATTGCATCATAGGACCAGTCTTTTTGAGTGTTGGCGTGGATGAGTTCGCCTGCTTCTTCGGTGGCGCCGTGGAAGTCGTCGACGATGATTTTGTCTGCTCGGCAAATGAATGTGTGGTCCACTTCTCTCATATGCGGCAAGTAGGAGCCGACGCCGTTGACGTGGGTGCCTAGCTGAATGTCCTTCCCGTCAAATACGGGTGTTTCTGATCGTGTGCTGCAGTTGATGATTTGAGATTGCTTCACGACTTCGGATTTATTCTCTTCATCAATCACTTCAATGGTAATGGTAGAAGGGACGCCGAATTCGACTAATTTCTCTTTGAACTTTTCTGCATTTGCTTTTGTTCGATTGACTAGAATGATGGTCTTGATGTCTCGAACTTCCAACACTCCGAGTACTTGTTCAAACGCCATGCCGCCTGTTCCGATACATGCTAGCACTTCTGCATTTTTCAATGCATACAGGTCCGTTGCGATTGCACTTAGTGCACCTGTTCTCAAACGGGTTAAGTAGGATGCATTCACGAGCGAGACGTGCTCTCCTGTTTTTGCATCCGATACGAGTGTGACCCCTTGGGTAGTCTTGCCCCCGGATGCCGGGTTGTGCGGAAAAATGGTGACGGCTTTCATGGCCATCAATTCTTTATCCAAATCTGCACTGGGCATATATAAGACACTTGCTTCGTGCTTTTTGAATTCTATGACGGTCCGGAGCGGATTTTCTACAAGCTCCTCTACTTTCGCTTTCAGGAGGTGTTTCAAATCTGCTACCGCTTTGTCCATTTTGTACATGCTTTGTATTGTTTTTTCATCGAGTACGATCAAAATAGTCAGCCCTTTCTTTTATCGGATTTGATAATGTGATATACATAATAGAGTGAATGAATTACAGAGGAGAGTGTTTGTGATGGATCAGCCGATTGGTGAACGGATTCGTGATATTCGTAAAGATAACAAAATGACGTTGAAAGAAGTCGCGGACCGAACAGGTTTTTCGATTAGCTTTCTTTCGCAATTGGAACGAGGCAAAAGCAATGCCACGTTGGAGTCATTAAAAAAGCTTTCCTTGGCGTTACACGTGAGTCCCGCTATATTTTTTGATGAAACAACCACCGCTTCAAGTGACGATCCCTCTTCTGAAGTCGAAAAATTAAATCACCATAATATCCTGTACAAAAGTTTGCATCATCCCATGGAAGACTATGCATTCCAACCTTTGCTTGTAACCTTGAAACCCGGTCAAAATGAAGGAAATGCGTTTACACACAACGGGCAGGAATTCCTTTTCGTTTTAAAAGGTATTCTTACCGTTCTATTGAATAATGAAAAGATAGAATTGAAAGAGCACGAATCCATCATGTTCGATTCGAACCAGACGCATTACTGGTACAACTACACAGACGAAGAAGTCGTCTTCCTTTGCGTTTCCCATGAGTTTCAATAATAGCCGACGAGACGAGATGATCTCATCGGCTTTTGGTTTAGAACTCGTCTACTTGATGCCCATACCTCGAGTGCACGATTGCAGTTCCTGTTAGATCCCCCGCAATATTGTTCGTTGTATTTCCGGCATCTACTAAAGGTGAAACCGCTGCATAGATAGCGACAATTTCTAAAGGTAATCCAAGTGAAGTCATTAAAATGGCCATCATGACAATGTCCGCACCCCTTGCCCCTGCCGTCCCCATCGAAAGAGCCAGACCGAGAAAAACAAATTGAACTAACAATCCAAACGTTATCGGGATATCATATAAGTTCGCTGCAAAAATTGCAGTGGCACCAAATGTTACGGCCAACCCGTCCATGTTGATTGTCGCTCCTAAGGGTAAGGTGAAGCCGTAAATTTTATCGGACACACCCAATTTCTTTGATACATTCATAGAGGCTGGCAGCGTCGCATTACTAGAAGACGTTGCCGCAGCTAACATAAGCGCCGGACTTATTGCACGTAAAAATGCCAAAGGCTTAAACTTAGTAAATAATGCGATGAACGTCGGGTAAACAACAAATAATAGTATCGCCAATCCAATTAGAGCACTCAATACGTAGTACATTGCAGAAGATATAATTGACATATCTGTCGTTCCTACTAGTTTTGCAATGAGTGCTAAAACTCCAAGAGGCGCAAGATACATGACCATATCGGTGATCTTCAGCATTAAAGCTGCACCTTCTTGAAAGAACAATCGAACAGTCTTCGCTTTGTCCCCCATACTTAATAGAGCAACTCCAATAATTATGGCTCCAATAATTATTTGTAACATATTCATTTCAACGAAACTGCCCACTAGATTATTAGGAGTCCATGACACCAGATTATCTATAAAGTTGAATTCTTCCGGTTTAATGGACTCCCCATCTGTTAACATCCCTACAGAGTTTTTGCCAGGGTTCATAATTAAGGCAACCCCTATTCCAATAGAAGCAGCAATAATAGTTGTAGCCATATAATAAATAATGGTTGCGCCGCCAATAGACCGTAATGACTTAACACTTGGCAAGTTTGTAATTCCATCTATCAACACTAAAAATGTTAAGGGTACGATTAACCATTGAAGCAAGCTGATGAAAATATCACCGATCGGCGAAATATAAACGACATTCTCTTTCAATATCAGACCTAGAACAATCCCCAAAACAGCCCCGATTGCTACTTGAACGAATAGATGTTGTTTCTTCCACCATGCCATACCTAATCCCCTTCCCCAATTACTACTTATCTTCTAATAGAAAACCTGTCGGTAATTCATCATAAGGATCTGTCACGAATTGATGGAAACCGGTAATGTATGCAGTTCCTTCTACTTGCGGGACAACCCCGGGAATCCCGGCAATCGTTGCTTCTCCAATAATTTCTCCTTTAAATTGACCGTCCGTAATACATTCATGGATAAATGCATCCCCATTTTTCATCGTCCCATGCGTATATAAAGTCGCTAGTCTGGCAGAAGTACCCGTACCACAAGGGGAGCGATCGACTTGTTCATCTGCGAAAATAGTAACATTCCGTAAATCCGAATCTTCCTTTACTGGCGCATCCGAATAAATGACTCCATAAATCCCTTTTAGACCTGGCTCGTCTGGGTGTACGACGGTATAGTTCGCTTCTACATAATGCTTGATTTTCGTCCCCCACTTTTGTAATTGAGGTAGATCTTTCTTGGATACTTTAAAATCCAGTTGACTCGAATCCATAATTACATAGAATGCGCCGCCAAATGCGATATCAGCGACTAACTCTTTGCCTTCAATCGTCATCGTAATCGACTTTTCCAGAACGAATGACGGTACGTTTTCAAACGAGACAGACTTTACTCGGTTCCCTTCCACATTGGCATACGCAATTACTTCACCAGCAGGACTGTCAATCACAAATCTTGGCCTCTCTTCAGTCACCGCAAAACGACCTGTCTCGATTCCCATCGTGACCACTGCGATTATTCCATGACCGCACATCGTACTCCAACCTTCGTTATGCATGAACAGAACTCCGAAGTCCGAATCCTCTTTAGCTGGCGGCGTAATAATGCATCCGTACATACCATGGTGGCCTCTTGGTTCATACATCAGCACTTTTCTAAACTCATCTAAATGTTCCATACAATACTCTCTGCGTTCTAATTGAGTATTTCCTTTAATCTCTGGAAAACCATCCGTAATAATTCGTAAAGGTTCACCAGACACATGCATATCCACTGTTGAAATCATTTTATTAATAATCATTTTTCCATCTCCTTCTTAACTCTAAGTATATTATTGAAGTGGTACTTAAATTCAGTATAATTGAAATAGTTCGGAATAGTCAATCCATTGTTGAAGGTAAACTAGCTTTCAATGCATACAAAAGATGGAAAAGCGTCTTATATCACAGGGATAGAAGACGCTTTTCCTTTTTATCTATCGTTTGACCATTGCATTTTACGCGGCACGTAGAAACGGACCACTCCAATTTATAGATGACTATGATACGATTGAAGCTACCTAAAATCACTGGAGTGTTAAATCTATATGTCCGTCACCATAATCCTACTCATACTGCTGGCCGCTTTCATCTGAGCCCTCGTGCGTGCAATATTTGGGTTCCGCGAGGCAGTCGTCAGTATGCCCTTACTCGCATTATTACCGATTGATTACATACTTCTATTTCGCTAATCGGTTTAGCTGGACTGACGGTTGCTTGTTTAACCGTCTCTGCTAATTGGCGTCACATTGACCGGCCTGCACTTATTCGACTATCCGCTGCTGCCGTTGTTGGGATTGGTAGTGGTTAAATTTGCGCCAGAGATTGTCATTACTGTTGCACTGGGAGCATTCCTTATTCTGTATGGGGTCTATTCCCTAGCAAAGCCATTGTTCGTTAAAACAGCTCAGCAACCCAGGCTTAACATCCAGCTTGGAAGTTCCCATTTGGATTTGCGGCAGGGTCACTGGGCAGTACTTATAACTTTACGGGTGTGCCGGTTGTTGTTTACGGGACCATGCGCCAATGGGAACCAGACCCATTTCGAGGGATCCTACAAGCACACTTTCTAATTTCAGGTGCATTGATCGTTCTTGGACAAGGCGTTGGAGGTTTGTGGACGAAGGATCTAGTTCTACTGTTTGGTTTTTCTTTGCCGTTGCTTGTTCTTGCAACGGTAATGGGTACCTTTTTACATCGGCATATTCCCGCCCATCGTTTTCAGCATTTGGTATTTGTTTTGATCGTCTTGCTTGGGGTGCTGTTACTGATTAACTGAAAAGATGACTCTTTAAGATTAAGAGTAAATACAAAAATGAACAGTCCGACTGGGTAACTATCCAGTCGGACTCTTTTTAATTGACCCTAGGTGTGAGAGTATAGTGTCTGAGTTGTATAATGCACGGTTTCAAGGGGGACGAGATGGTTTAGAGAAAGTTTCCAGCTACTGAATGCATGTAGACCTTTTATGCTAAAATATTGTATCTGTATTTCGCTAATCCTGTTTCATATGCATAAGCTGAGGGCTGCGTGCGGTTGTTCGGATTTAGTTTGGCTGCCACTTGATCAGCATGCTTCTTTCCTACATTTTCTGTGATGTACAGGTTTTCATGATTCAGTTTAGTTGAAAGAGCCCCTTCTAGTTTCTTGAACCTTCCCTGTTCTTCCATTGTCAGTGATTCGACACGGCTGCTGTCCAACGGGGATTCGTTTTGTGAATGAATCAGCATTTCGATGACGTTAGGGTCATAATATTTCCTACCACTGTGTATCACTTCAAGTGCATACATGAGCTCCCCTGGATGCGCTTCCAAAGATATGTATCCCTCTGCGTCAATCATTTGGACATCCTCGAAAGATAACCGATCCTTCGAATGAATCAGAAGTAAAAAGTTACACGTATAGCCGAGCTGCTTCGCTTTCCTGATTACTTCCAATCCACTTTCTTTTCCAAGATAGTAGTCAACAATCACTACATCAGGGATTTCCCTTCCAATTAATGAGATCGCTTCATGTTTGTTTTTTGCTCCCCCCAATACATCGATAGCACTTTTCTGAGATAAAATAGAGATCAGCCCTTTTCGGAAAAGTGTCTGATTATCCACCAACACTACTTTCATCAGGTATAGCCTCCCCACTCTAGTAAAAGAGTTTTCTCATATCAGTCAAAAAAATGAAATGAGGCCGGTTGCACCACTGACTCCATATATCCCAGGTGCCCACATTAAGGATATACTTCCCAGTCTCCTTCGTTTTAAAGAACTTTTATCATTATATCGATAATGTCATCCAAAGTTTGTCGAACTCTGACTATTATAAAAATTATTTAAAAAGTTATTCTTCATATGAGAATCGCTGATGATAGGATTAGAATACAACCCCATAACTTTTAAAACCTAAGTGGAGTCCTTATGCTGAATTGCTAAAGGGTTACCATATGAAGCACCCTTTCCGCATTTGGTATATATACTGAAAAAATCCAAACAGAATGGACAGATATGCAAACAGTGCCATACTGTTTAAACAACTAAAAACGCCTCCTCGTCCAATACTTGGATTAGAAGGCGTTTTTTCGTATTTATGAATTTACCATTTTACGCTGTTGTATATCTTCGGTATCAATGACTAATCAGTTGGAGAATCCAAATTAATGTTACGCAAAAATCTATTAACCCAACCCAGCCATCTCAAAATACTCACTCTTCGCTTCATTATATTCCTCAGTAACCTGATTCACCTGTTCCACAACATCCACCATCTTTTGACTTTCATCGTTAATGATTTTAACCTGTTCTTCTAGTGTATCCAGTTTAAAGTTCCCTTGTTCCAGGTTTTCGAAAAGTTTACTTTGCGAGTTCAGTTGCTTTTGATAGATATCAAAGTAGCTGTCCATCAGCTTTTTACGGTCCTTCATGAGTGTCATAACTTTCTCCGCTGTCTTCTTCTCATCATCGTCTTTGATCTGCTCAATGTTTTCCTCAATGGACAGTAATGCAGTATATGCATTTTGGAAGTTTTCACGGGCCAGGTCCAATTCTTTGCTTTCGGTAGAAATTCCTAAATCATATAACGTTTGTTTAATTGTCTTAACGTCAGTATTTTCTAGACTTATTACCTTTTGATAGCTCTCGTTTACCTTTTTTCTGCTGGCAGCTAAGTCTTTTTGATTGGCTACGAATCTGTTTTCTAAGCTTGCTGATTCTTCCACTTTCTTATGGATTTCTCTCGCTTGTTCCTGATCCGATTGACAGCCCGTTACTACTGTAAACAAGCCTACGATCATCGCTAGAAAAATGATTTTCTTCATCTTTAATCACTCCTTGATTCAAACCGTGAATTAGCTGATTGAATGGCAGCGTCCGTTACATGGGAACGTTACGGGCGGCTGCTCATTCGTTAATACTTTCGTTTTATAGCCTTGCTTCTTAATGTACGAAAGAAGTTCCGGCAAATATTTAATCGTATGAGGTTTATCGTGAAGTAGCACAACAGGTGTAATCCCTGCTATCATGTACTGATCGATCGCTTGCTTTGTATGCTCTACATATCGTCGATCTTTCAATTCCCAATCACGGCTATCTACATTCCAATCCCATACTTTGAAATCATTTTGATCCAATACGTAGCGCATGTCTTCCGTTAGATAAGGGACGCTACCGTAAGGAAGTCGAATTAGGTTAGAGTGAATCCCCGTGACTTCCTCTAGTATGTCGCGGTCCTCAATCATTTCATCCGCTGGAGCGGACGCACTGCTGTAAATTTCGCCAGCGTCATGCGTGATTCCATGCAGGCCCAGTCCAAAGCCTTCATTCTTCATGCGAAGTACGGCTTTTGAATGCTCTTTTATATTCGGACCCATCATGAAGAATGTCGCTTTCATTTGATAGGTATCCAAGATATCCAGCAGTTGGTCCGCCACAGCAGATGGACCGTCGTCAAAAGTTAAATATATTACTTTTTCTTGCTGATCGATTTCATTTTGTTTTGCAACTGCTTCTTTTCTTGCAGTCTCTTTTTCTTCTCTTTCAGCTAAGAGAATTGAATTCCTTAAAGCAGAGCCTTCAAAGCCGTTAATCGGTTCAAATGAAACAGGCAAAGTTTCTAATGAAGTTGTATGTATAAGAGCCTTAGTCTGCTCTGACTTATTTTCAATAAAAGTTCCAGCTATCAAAACGAGCACAAGAACTGAAAGAACAGCAGACAGAACTTTTCCTTTATTATTTAATCGCATTGTGAAGTTCTCCCCTTCTATTCTAGTTATACTGACAAACGACCATCAGATCTGATAATTACTTCTAGGATGAATAGGTAAATTAGATAGAGTAGTAAGTTAAAATACTTTTTATCTGAAGAAAAACTAACTTACCTTTTCACTCTGTCTATACCTTTTCCCCTTATTGCTCACTTTTATGTATTCAACAATTGTCGTTTATTCATTCAGAATTCCGATAATTCTAGAACACTTTCATCTATCTACAAATTAATTATATTACTATATGATATCACAGGATATCTCATTTTATGCACCGCACAAGTTTATTTAAAAAATAAAATTATTCACTCTCAATTTTTCTCGATGAATAACTTAGAAACTTCTCATTATATGTAGTTTTTTGCACCACAACTAGACGATCTCATGTTGAGCCGGTCGATTCAATCATGGAAACCTGCACTTCGTGAACGTTTTGCCACAGGTATTTTACGCTCTTACATGAACAATGTATCGATCTGCACACTAAAAAAGAACCGGAATCCATCTCCGGTTCTCCCCTTTTAATACAACAAATATCCTTTACGCACTTTCTCAAACTGCTTCAAGTCTTTTGCCCATCGCGCTTTCATCTCTTCAACCGTCATTCCATTTTCAATACCTGGACGAATCCATCCATTCCCAATTAAGTTATCGAAAAATGAAGTGAGCTTTACGTCTTCAGGATAAAGATCTTTCAATGTCTTCACAATGTGGAGTCCCGTTTCAACCGGCTGGTACTTTGTCCTGTCGGTTACATGAACCTGGACACCGTGCGACAGTTTGCCGCTATGTTTAGAAAATGTCGGTGTGAAGGAAGCAGCTCGGAATTTCACACCCGGTAGATTCAAGTTATTCAGTGAAGCGGCAAGCTCTGTACTGTTAATGAACGGTGCACCGATGAGCTCAAATGGTTTTGACGTTCCGCGTCCTTCTGAAACATTGGTTCCTTCAATCAATGCTGTCCCGGGGTAAACGAGCGCTGTCTCCAGTGTCGGCATGTTCGGTGACGGCATAACAAATTGAAGTCCTGTTTCATCGAAATACGAATTCCGCTTCCATCCTTTCATCTTAACGACTTTCAAATCCGCATCGATGTTGAATTCTTTATTGAACAATTTGGCAAGTTCTCCCACTGTCATTCCGTGACGTAATGGAATTGCATACTGGCCTACGAACGATGCAAACCCAGGGTCTAGTACTGGCCCTTCGATCGCTTTACCCCCTAGCGGATTGGGACGATCCAACACGACGAATGGAATACCTTTCTCCTCCGCTGCTTCCATTGCAAGCGCCATCGTGTAAATGTACGTATAGAATCGAGTCCCGACATCTTGAATGTCGAAAACGAGTACGTCTACGTTTTCAAGCATTTCAGGGGTCGGTTTTCTCGTTTTACCGTACAGGCTATAGACCGGTACTCCCGTGACGTCATCGATATAGTAATCGACATATTGACCGGCTTGCGCATCTCCACGTACTCCGTGCTCCGGACCGTAAAGTGCTTCGAGGTGAATGTCGGGGTCATTATTTAACAGATCGACAACACTGTTCAGTTCGCTGTCAACACCAGTCGGATTCGTAATCAATCCGACCCGTTTGCCTTCCAGCAGACGTTTTTCATGTTTCATGAGCCGTTCTACACCGAGTTCAATTTTGTTGTTTCCTTTTCCATGACCTTTCCCTTTGTGCTTGGCATTCTGATGCGAGTTGTCCGCAAACGCCACTGTGAATGTTGTCATCACGAGCAGTGCCGTGATGACGGCAATGAACCACTTTTTCATCATCCATTTCCCCCTTATTCGTTATAGTTCAGACCATGTCCAAATTCATAAAGCGTCCCGCCTAAAGGATTAGGTATCGTAACAGGAAGTTTCCCGGAAGGCTGTACATCTTCGAAAAGAATGGAAGCAGTCGCTTTGAAACTTGCTGTCCGGAAACTGTATTGCGCTAGGTACGCATCGACATCCGGGTAAGCCATAATGTCATACGGATTTCTGACTCCTACTGCAATAACAGGTGCAGCTGACTTTTCCGCTAACTCATTCACCATCTTCATTTGCGGGTTTTCTGGAGATCGAGCCGCAACAGTTGAAGTCGTCGTACCAACAATCACTGCTGATACATCCGCCACTTGAGCAAGTTCACTATCCGTCAAAGGTTTCCCTGTTTTCACTAAGATGGTATTGGCATGTTTCCTTTTCACAGCTTGATACAATTCATCGATATAGGAATCTCCAACAACCGCTAGTTTTTCTGAAGCGCTCGGACGTAACGGAAGAACGTTGTCATTCTTCACCAGTGTCACCGATTTCTCAGCTGCTTCTTGTTCAATTTGTTTATGAGCGTCTGAACCGACTGTCTTCAGTGCAGTTGAAACTTTCTCATCAATCGGCTTCGGTGTTTCTTCTTTCATGATGCCTCTTTTAATCTTTAAAGATAGAATTCGTTCCACTGACTCTTCAATACGAGACTCTGAAATTTCTCCAGAACGAACTGCGTCTACTAAACCTGCTGCCACGCTTTCAAGTCCAACAGGCATTAAGACAAGGTCCGTTCCTGCTTGTACAGCTCGAATCACTGAGTCGACCGGTCCAAAGTGATCTGCAATCGCCTTCATATTTAACGCATCTGTTGTGATTAACCCATCGTATCCCATCTCTTCTCTCATTAGCTCCGTCAGTACTTTATACGATAACGTTGCAGGCACATTAATTTCACTGCCGTCTTTCTTCGAAACTACAGTTGTCCCATCAATCTTCGGGAATGTTACGTGTGCCGTCATAATGGCATCCACGCCTGCTTCCATCGCTTTTTGAAACGGATACAATTCCACTTGTTTTAAGCGTTCTTTGTCATAAGGGACTTCTGGCAACCCTAAATGCGAGTCAACCGCTGTGTCTCCATGGCCTGGGAAATGCTTCGCTGCGCCTGAAGTTCCAGTTCCTTGAAGCCCCTTCGTATACGCAACACCTAATTGTGCTGTCAATTCCGGGTCCTCACTGAACGAACGAACCCCGATGACCGGGTTATCCGGATTGTTGTTGACATCAAAAGAAGGTGCGAAGTTCATGTTAACGCCGAGTGAACGAAGTTCTTCACCAATCGCCGCGCCGACTTTCCTTGCAAGCTCCTCAGATCGTGTTGCGCCAAGCGCCATATTGCCGGGCATGTCCGTTCCTGACTGAAGTCTCGTGACAATCCCACCCTCTTGGTCAATCGACATGAGAAGTCCATATTTTTCAGAAGCCTCTTGGTAATCTGCGACTAATCGAGTCGTCTGCTCCGTCGTCACAACGTTTTCCCTGAATAGAATCACACCGCCTAAATGATACTTTTGGACAAGTGCTTCAATTTCAGGAGTCAATTCGGTTACATTTTTCCCGTTGTAGTTACGGAAATCCGGCATGAGCATCTGACCCACTTTTTCTTCAACCGTCATATGATGGATTGCATTTTCAATCAGATTGTATTGCTTGCCGTTCATCTTGATCACCTTATAAGAAATACTTGGCTTTCCTGGTCGTTTTTTATGGCTTCCATCCGGCTTGCCTTGGATCGCAATGCGGTCGGTAAACTTGCCGTCCGTCACTTCAATGAACGTCTTACCAGGTTTTCCTGAAGTACGGACTGTCCCGTCAGCATCGACAGTCGCGACATTTTTATTTTTGGATTTCCATTTCAACTTCTTCGAAACAGCTTTAAAATCGCCTTGTTTGTATACGTGAAGGGCCGTCAACTGGATAGTCCCATCATTCAATTCAGCAATGGACTCCGGGACATTTTGCAGCAAAACCAGATTCTTAACTTTCGGCTTCGCTGACTTGGCCATCGCCGGCTGCCCAGCCATGGCACCCGTCAAAACAAGGAACCCGATTAAAACAGGTATCACAAGATAGCGTCTCACGCTTTTCATCCGTAAATTCCTCCCTTTATTCATTTCGTTTCAACCATTCCGTCGAACTCGAATCTGGATGTACTTTTTTACCATCCAGTTTGAAATCACCTACATACCAGCCTCTGCCATTAACGGCTGTATCCGTTTCGTATCGGAACCGGATTTGCTTGGTACCTCGAGGTAACGAAATCGTCGTGCCGCTCCACTTCTCTTTTATTCCTGTCAGACGCGGGGCAATTTCTTCCCATGCCTGTCCATCTTTGGTCACTTCAATGACACCATAATCCGAGTCTGTCTCAAGCTCGTACCACGTGTTGAACGAAAACTTCTTCGCATTCATCGGAGTATCCACGGTTAGTGTACGGTTCAGCTTATCCCCATATCCTGAAAACCAAGCAATCGATTTCTTTGGAATCGGTGCAGGAATTGCATCGGCTACACGCCTTACAAAGTCACGTCGAACCCCGTTCAACGAAATCGTCTTTCTTGAGGGATGTACGCGATTCGTCAATAAAATCGCGATGGTCTGGTTTTTCGGACTGATCACAATACTCGTCCCGGTGTAACCAGTGTGACCAGCAGTTGAAGGATTGGACAGCGCATCCATATACCAGCCTTGGTTCAGTTCCCATCCTAGCCCGTGGTCATCTCCCGCAAATTCTGGAATTTGATTTTGAGCTAACATTTTCACCGTTTTCGGTTGAAGAATACGTTTTCCTCCATATCTTCCTTCATTCAAAATCATATGTGCAAAAATCCCCAAATCTTTCGCTGTAGAAAATACGCCCGCATGACCTGCGACACCGTCAAGAGACCAAGCATTCTCGTCATGTACTTCTCCCCAAACAAGACCTCTGCCGATTTCAGGCTGATATTCTGTTGCAGCAATTCGATTTTTCAACGAAGCGGGCGGGTTGTACATCGTGTCTTTCATACCTAACGGATGCGTGATTTCCTCTTTCACAAACTGATCCAATCGTTGTCCGGACAGTTTTTCAACGATGGCTCCAAGTGTAATCATATTCAGATCACTATACGTATAGGTTGTCCCAGGCCTTGCCGCAAGGGGCTGCTCAAACACTAGATTCAACCGATCTTCCCGCGTCTCCCCTTGGGAATGAAGCGGAATCCAAGCAGTAAACCCGGAAGTATGAGTCATCAGCTGGCGAATCGTCACGTCTTCTTTTCCATTAGCCGCAAACTCAGGAATGTACTTCGCTACGGGGTCATCCAGCTGAATCTTTCCTTTTTCATAGAGTTTCATCGCAGCAACAGTTGTGAAGATTTTACTAATCGAAGCAACATCGAAAATCGTGTCAGTTTTCATTGCGACAGGGTTTTCCATCTCGGTCAACGAGTCATCCAAATAACGGGCAGCATCACCATACGCCTGCTGTTTCACAATGTGCCCGCTGCGAGCAACTAACACTACTGCACCCGGAGTGGTTTTCTCTGCAATCGCCTGCTTAAACACGTCATCGATTTCTTTCAACGGCTCGTCCCTCATTCCAGCACCGCGTACCGATCCTGGATGCAAAACTGGAGCACTGTGACCAGGGTGATTCCATGACTTATTCGGAACATGCTGTCCATGCGCCATGACCGGTTCTGTAAACACCATCCCACTTCCTAACGTACAAACAAGCACTGCAGTTAACACTTTCTTTCTCGCACTGACCATTTGTTTCATCCCCTCCTTTAATTATGTAAGCACTTCAACCATATCTGATTATTCAATAATCCGCCATACATCTGAAGGTCCTTTATTTAGTGGAAATCTGGTAAATAAGGGAATTGATAAATTAGTTAAATTGTAGAGCAAAGCAGCAATACGTGTAGTAACTTTTTGACTTATTTCATCTAATACTAGTAAAAATTGAGCGTTTTGAGTGGTATTTTAATCGTTTAAAGGAATTGCGAACTACAGAATGCGAATGAATAGTTAGAACCCAATTCTTAACTGTAGGTTTAGAATCTATATGAAGTGAAACTTCGGATTTACTATACATTTTAATGAACTTTAATTTCATAAACACCCTTTAGAATCAAGAGAATTTAAGCCGTTTCCGAGTAAAATCAAGGCAAAATAAGTCCTTAGCTGCTTAGGCAGCCAAGGACTCTCGTGTTGAATATGTTATAAGACCATAGAACTGTTCAGAACGAAACGTTTTATGAAATTCACAACGTGCCATTTCGGCATGATTATTTATTCATAGTCTTGGATAAAATTCAGCTGGAATGGCAAATTGATAGCCTTCCAACCAATTGCTTGGCTAGAAGGCTTAGTCGACCTTATTTTAATGATCAACGAATTACCATGTAGATTCCGTACTACAAAGGTGCCGAATGGATAGGTCAAGACATTCCAATAGATACATGTTGCGTTTCCAAGAATGCAGCATAGGTGCTAAATTGTACGTAAATCCGATTACCGTAAACACACGTTTAGCCAGAATATCTATATTTCGAAGCAATTGTACCTTTTCAGTTAAATCCAAGTTTGCATCATCCAGCACTATAATAGGTACATCGCCACCAAGGATGGCACTGTTATTTTTGAGATTACTGCTTAATCAGTTCTTGCTCCCAAGCTGGAAGCATTCTATTCAATTCCTTATCTTCCCGATACCCCAACACATATTCAGCTTGCATCACTGTATGGATTTCGCGTGTTCCTTCATAGATGACGGGTGCTTTGGAGTTCCGTAAATAACGTTCCACTGGATACTCATCGGAATAGCCGTTTGCACCATGGATTTGCACCGTATCATCGGCTGCTTGGTTGGCAAAATCACACGCTTGCCACTTCGCAAGTGATGTTTCCCTCGTATTCCGCTTCCCAGCATTTTTCAGTTCACCCGCGCGATAGACAAGCAACCGGCTCATTTGGTAGCCAGCTTCCATCTTAGCAATCATCTGCTGGACTAGCTGATGTTTCCCGATTTCCTTTCCAAACGTTTCACGCAAGTGACAATAATTTGTACTTGCTTCAATACACGCCATAATCTGCCCGACAGCTCCCGCCGCTACTGTGAAGCGACCATTATCCAGCGCAGCCATCGCGATCTTGAATCCTTCCCCTTCTTCACCAAGCAGGTTCTCTTTTGGGACTTTAACATTTTCAAAAAATAGTTCGCCTGTATTTCCAGCACGGATTCCTAATTTCCCTTTGGTAGCCATTGAAGAAAAACCTTCCCAAGACCTTTCAACAATGAAAGCAGAAATTCCTTTATGCCTTTCAGATTTTTCACCTGTATAGGCGAAGACTAGGAAATGATCGGCAATATCACAAAGAGAGATCCAGGCCTTTTGCCCATTCAAAATGTAGAAATCCCCCTCTTTTTTGGCGGTCGTTTCGAGCGCTGCAACATCCGAGCCTGCTGCCGGTTCCGTTAACCCGAATGCTCCGATTTTTTCCCCTTTTGCTTGGGGCACTAAATATTTCTGCTTCTGGGCTTCTGTCCCCCACTGCAACAACGTCAGGCTGTTTAACCCAATGTGAACAGAAACCGCTGTACGGAACGCGGTGTCTCCTCGTTCCAGCTCTTCGCAGACGATAGCGAGAGAATTATAGTCCATTCCGCTGCCCCCATATTGCTCAGGAACACATACGCCCATTAATCCTAACTCCGCAAGTTTTGTATAGATAGCAGGATCCGATTTTCCCGCACGGTCCCACTCACTTATATTCGGCATAATTTCCTTGTCTACAAATCCTCTTACTGTTTTACGCAGCATTTCTTGTTCTTCTGTAAATGAAAAATTCATATTGCTTTCTCCCCTTTTGAAGTAGTAGTTAGTTGCTTTTGTGCCAGCAGATTCAGTATTTCCTCATTATGTTCACCAGGAGTTGGAGGATGGTACTTTAGTTGAACAGGAGTCCTTGATAGTTTAAGCGGACTTCCAATCATTCTAATTTTCCCAGCTGTTGGATGATCCTGCGTTAGGAACATTTCACGTGCTTGAAGCTGTTTGTCCTGAACCACCTCTTCAAGACTTTGGATTGGACCGCTTGGAATCGTATTATCCCGGCATTGTTTCTGCCAATACGCAGTTTCTTTTGTCAAGAACACTTTTTGCAAAGAAGAAACCAATTCATCCCGGTGTGCCACTCGGTCTGGATTCGTTCGATAGCGTTCATCCGCGGCATATTCAGGTTTTCCTACTACGTGACATAGTGCCTGGAACTGGTGGTCATTACCGACTGCTATAACCATTTCTCCATCCAACGTCTTGAACGTTTGATAGGGAACGATATTGGCATGAGCATTCCCTAAAAGCATAGGTGCTTTTTCTGACATTAGATAGTTACTGCCGATGTTCACGAGCGCACTGACTGCAGAATCATACAAGGAAATATCCAGCTTCTGTCCTTTTCCTGACTGAAACCGTTCTTGCAGCGCAGCCTGGATCCCAATACAGGCATACAATCCAGTTAAGACATCTACAATTGCTACGCCTGACTTTTGTGGCCCTGAATCCGTCGTACCTGTAATACTCATTAACCCGCTCATCGCCTGGATGATAAAGTCATAGCCCGGCAGATCACGATCTGGTCCCGTTTCACCAAAACCCGTTATGGAACAATACACAAGTTTTGGATTCAGCTGCGAAAGTTCGTCATACCCTAAGCCGAAACGATCCATCGTACCTGTTTTGAAATTATTAATGATCACATCGCTCTCAATTACGAGCTTTTTAATGATCTCAATGCCTTCTGGTGTCTTTAAATCCACTGTAATTGCTTTTTTGTTGCGATTAGCGCTTAAATAATACGCACTTACTTCTTCCTTAAATGGAGGACCCCATTTCCGTGTCTCATCACTCCCGCCTGGTGCTTCAACCTTTACTACTTCCGCACCTAAATCGCCCAATATCATCGTGCAATATGGGCCAGCAAGAACACGTGATAAGTCAAGAACCCTGATGTTCCCTAATGCTCCAGCCACTTGTAACTCACCCTTTCTGCTAGTTAAATTGAATAGATCGTATCCGTCTATAAACTTGAAAAAGCCAATTCAAATAGACTACAGCTGTTTCACTGTGCGTCAAATTTGAACTGGCTTTTTATCTGCGACAAAAGATCCCGAAAAGAACCTTCTGCAGATTAGGCAGTTATGGCTTTCTCTATTTTCTTTGTAGCTGATCATGCGTTAGCAACGTTGGAACGTTTTAACATGATTCGTTGATTCTATTCTATTAGATAATCGTTTCTTTGTAAATAGTTTCTTTAAACTAATCAAAATATTTTGTTTACCCGTTTTTTAAATTTTTATAGACTTCGTATTGTTTGTATAGATCTTTCAATGCTGACTGTATTGCATTTCCCGCTTTCCCCAAATAGTGTTTTTTTACGGTTGTAATCGGTTCAATAATGCCATCTTCTAAACTATGACCACGCAACATGTGATGAACAAATTCTTGTCCGTGAACTGTCGCCAATGTACAACTCGCCGTTACAATGACCCCATATTTTTTATCGATTTCTGCAGTAATGGTTAGTGTTTCATACATATTTTGCGCTGCCATTCCCGCTGGAAGCCTCGCATGCCCTGCAATAAAAATGGTATTCATAGCTCCAAGATCCTTCCTGTAGAATGATTAAACGCCGCTCCATACAAATTATTAATGAGATAACGTTTTCTATTCTTTAATAATACAGGATACCCGTTTAATTTGGTAGAATATTCTATTATATTCATGTTTTTTTCCTGTATTATCCACGCAGCTTGGAAACTATTCTGGATCATGTTAGGAGTTTTTTCGTGCACCGCCTGTCTGACGTAAATAAGTTCTATAAACTACATTTAAACTCGAATATATCTTTTAGTGAACAGCAGAAACCCTCCTCAGAAAAAGGCCAGCTGCAGATGCTTTATTGTACTCACCAGAAGTCCGTCAGCTAGGAATATCATAGTTCAATATTATATTGTTTTATTTTATTGTAAAGGCTCACTCTAGAGATACCTAGTTTTTTTGCTGCTGCACTTTTATTTCCATAGGTTTCAAGTAGTGCTTCTTTGATTCTATCGTGTTCTAGTACGGCTTTTTCCTGAGCCAAGCCTTCTTTCGTTATCGTGTCGTTATTGGTGATAGGGATTATATTCATTAGGTCGTCTGCATGTATCGTCGGTTTGTCGATAAAAATAATAATTCGTTCCACAATATTACGCAGTTCTCGAATGTTTCCCGGCCACTGATAACTGATCATCCTCTCCATTGCGCTATTCAACAAGCTAGGGCACTCTTTGTTATACTTTGCAGAATACTCTTGAAGAAAGTTATTTACTAAATCGGGAATATCCTCAATCCTATCTCGGAGCGATGGAACGTACAAAGATACGACATTTAGCCGATAATATAAATCTTCGCGGAATAACCCGTTCTTAACCATTTCTTCCATATCACTATTGGTTGCTGCTACAATTCTACTATCAACCTTTCTCGATACCACTCCGCCTATGCGGCACACTTCCCGCTCCTGCAAAACCCTTAACAATTTTACCTGCATATCCAAGGGCAACATTCCAACTTCGTCTAAAAACAACGTGCCGCCGTCTGCCATTTCCACTTTCCCTGCTTTTCCATCTTTGTTTGCGCCTGTAAAAGCACCTTTTTCATAACCAAAGAACTCGCTTTCAAACAGAGCTTCCGGTATTGCCCCGCAGTTAATCGGGATGAACGGTTTCTCTTTTCTCGGGCTCGCTTCATGCAGACCCCGCGCAAATAGTTCTTTACCGACTCCACTTTCCCCTTGTATTAGTACTGTCGCATCCGTTTTAGCCACTTTAAGTGTTAACTCTTTTACGGTTTTTATAGCCAAGCCGGTTCCAATAATCCCAGATAAGGGGCCCATCTGTTCCTGTACATTATATTGCTGTTTTATTTTTTGCAGCTCATTCGTCGTCAAAGCTAACTTATCATTTAGTTTTACAATACTGGTAATGTCCTGATCGATTGAGATCGCGCCTATTAAATTTCCCTGCTCATCAAAAATTGGAGATGAACTGATTAATACGTGCTTATCCGGTCTTGGAAGATGATAGACATTACTTACCTTTTCTTTTGTTTCAAGGATTTCTACGATTTTTAAATCTTCCTTGTTAAAGAAGTTTGTGATTTTCTTCATTCTGATGCTCTCTAACGGAATATCGTACATTTGCTCTGCTTGAGAGTTCCAATACTCCACTTCCCCTAGTTTGTTAATAATAATAATTGCATCTGAACTCGTTTCAATTAATGTATCTAAGTAATGAAATAAGTGCTTAGTTGGGATATTGATCATTTCACTCACCCTTTTCAATCATGATAATCATACGTTGTCGTTGTATTTACACAATTGTAAACATACTGTACACATTTCATTTTACAGAGTGTAAGAAGGGAAAGCAATATGAGCTTTAGAGGGGTTTCATGAAGTTGGCATGCATCTTGCAAATAGAGTATATCGTAGTACTAAATTTGTCTATTTGGGAGGTATTGAAAGCAGATGATCAGTGTGGAAAATTATATTGAAACGATTGATGCCCATACAATGGGGGAAGCAGCTCGAATTGTAATGAACGGGATTCCAGAAATCATCGGAGATACGATGATGCAAAAGAAAAACTTTATGCAATCCAAAATGGATGCCACCAGGAAGTTACTGATGCATGAACCAAGGGGCCATTTAAATATGTTTGGTGCAATTTTAACCGAACCATGCAACAAAGAGTGTGACTTGGGTGTATTATTTATGGATAGTGGCGGTTATTTGAATATGTGTGGTCACGGGACAATTGCATCTGTAACTGTAGCCGTCAATCAAGGATTGATCGCTAAAAAAGAAAAAGTGTTACTGGATACCCCTTCGGGAGTTGTTGAATGTCATATCACGTATGAAAATGAACTAGTTAAAGAAGTCTCTTTTATTAACGTACCTGCATTTGTTTATAAAAAGAATGTAAGCGTTTTACTAAATGGGTTTGGTCCTATCAATATGGACATCGCATTCGGTGGCAGCTTTTTTGCAATCGTCGATGCTAAACAATTCAAATTCGAGCTAGTCATTGACGAACAGGAACAGATCGCAGCACTTGGAATGGAAATACGAAAAGCCGTAAATGAGCAAGTAGACGTCATACACCCTGAAATCCCTGAGATAAATACAATCGACCTTGTAGAATTCTCAATGGAAGTAGAAAAAAACCATTTCAGAAATACAGTCGTTTTTGGGGACGGACAAGTGGATCGATCGCCTTGTGGTACAGGCACTTGTGCCAAACTTGCAACGTTACCTCTTGAACAGAATGAACAAATTATCCAAGAAAGTATTATAGGTTCAAAATTTAAAGGAGAAATCGTCGGTTACACCTCTGTAGCAGGTATTGACGCGATTATTCCTCAAATTACAGGTTCTGCATGGATTACTGGGATTCACAAGTTTTCCATAGATGCAACAGATCCCTATAAAGAAGGGTTTTTATTGAAATAATGTAGGGTTGGCGAATGTCTAGTGAAGATAAATGATTAATTACATAGTTATTGGAGGAATACAAAATGGGAGTAACAAGAGACTTTTTTATTATGCTTTCACAAAATAAGGTGTTAAATAGTGGCGCAAAACGTTGGGGATTAAAACTAGGTGCCCATACTGTTGTCGCAGGCACAACGATTGCGGAAATGGTTGAAAGTGTTAAACAACTGAATCAAAAAGGGATCTCCGTAACAATTGATAATTTAGGAGAATTCGTATTTGAAAAACAAGAAGCAATTGACGCGAAACGACAAATACTTGAGGTCATCGAAGCGATACATGAGCATAACTTGAATGCGCATATATCATTGAAACCTACCCAACTTGGGTTGGATATTGACTATGATTTTTGTTTAGCCAACCTGAAGGAAATCGTTGACAAAGCGAATGGATATAACATATTTATTAACTTCGATATGGAAGATCACGGTCATTTGCAGCCGTCATTCGACCTTCTTGATGCGCTTTCAAAGGACTATAAGAACATCGGCACTGTCATACAAGCCTATTTCTTTCAAGCAGAAGAGACTATTGAAAAGTATAAGGACTACCGTTTACGTATTGTAAAAGGCGCTTATAAGGAGCCAGGGAACTTGGCGTATCAAGACAAAAAAGAAATTGATCAGAACTATATTGAGCTAATTGAGTACCACTTGTTAAACGGGAAATTCACTTCAATTGCCACTCACGATCATCACGTGATTGATCATGTTAAAAAGTTTGTAGAAAAACATAAGATTCCAAAGGATAAATTCGAATTCCAAATGCTTTACGGATTTAGAAAGGAATTGCAGCTTGAACTTGCGAATGAGGGATATAATTTCTGTACGTATGTACCATTCGGGGTAGATTGGTATGGCTATTTCATGCGCCGCTTAGCAGAACGTCCACAAAACCTGAATCTTGTCGCTAAACAAGTGTTCAATAAGAAAACGAATACGCTAATTGGAATTGGAACAACGGCATTTCTTCTGGGGAGAGTAAGCAGGAAGGGTACTAAAAAGTAAAACAAAAAGGGACATGCGGTATATGCTTTCACTTACAACTTAAGGGGGAACGAGAATGGATACAAAGGTACCGTTTTCTAAAATAGTCATAATTGGTTTTATGCTTTTTGCTATGTTCTTGGGGGCAGGTAATGTGATATTCGCTCCGATGCTAGGTCAAGAAGCGGGAACAAACACTTGGATTGCGATGAGCGGCTTCTTAATAACAGGGGTAGGGCTGGTCTTTCTTGCAATAATTGCATTGACACGTGGAGGAGGAACGGTAGAAAAACTTGCGGGAAGGGTTCATCCATTATTCGCAACCGTATTTTCCGTATTACTATTTCTGACGCTCGGACCTATCTATGTGATTCCGAGAACAACATCCGTTGTTTATGAAATCGGGATAAATCCATTAGTCAATGCGGATTCGAATACGGGTCTCTATTTACTTATCTTCTCTTTGCTATTTATTATTCTTACCGTCGTTCTATCTTGGAATACCACCAAATTCGTAGACCGGTTAGGTAAAGTCATCACACCTATATTTATCGTATTATTGGTAGTTTTAGTAACCAAGTCGATTTTCACACCAATGGGAAGTTTTGGAGCACCTAAAGGAGACTATATAACAGGTCCTTTCTTAAAGGGGTTCACGCAAGGCTATTACACAATGGATGTGCTTGCAGCTTTTGTATTTGGCGGTATATTCATCAAGTCCATCGGCTCACTTGGGATCCAATCTGAAAAAGCGGTTTCCAAGTTATTTATTAAAGCAGGCTTGATAACAGTCGTGGGACTGATTGCCCTACAAGTTTCCATGGCGTGGATCGGTGCTTCAAGCGTAAATTTAATTAGCTATAAAGCAAATGGCGGTGAAGTGCTAGCTCAAAGTGCTATAGCTCTCTTCGGTCAAATCGGGATCTATATCATTGGAATCGTTATTTTATTAACTGGTATTACAACGAATGTAGCTTGTTTAGCTGCTGTTTCCGAGTATTTTGAAAGGCTGATGCCCTCTATCAGTTATAAGAAGTGGTTACTTATCTTTGCTAGTTTAGGTCTTGTCATTACAAACTTTGGACTGACGACTATTTTGACATTAGCTTCTCCAATCTTGCTTTTACTGTATCCTTTAGCAATTTCCTTGATTGTATTGATATTTACAAATAACTTGTTTGACGGTCGTCAATCTGTTTATGTCGGTACTGTAATCGGAGCTGGATTTGTCGCAATTCTCGATGCGTTAAAGGATGCGAATATTGCAGCAGACGCGATAAACAATGCGTTCAAGTTCATACCGTTATTTGAAAGTGGCGCTGGATGGATCATCACTGGTGCTCTCGGATTTTGTATAGGGTTACTTATTGCAAAAACAAGGAAAGAGCCCATCTCAATAATTAATATTGCTGGTGAAGAAGTGGGTTGACCTTTCCGTCTTGTGCACTACAAAACTCCAACATTATTGCGAATAGTGTCAGAGTTTCACCTTGCACAGGCAGTCCTAAAAAAAGAAACGACCTCTAGCTATTTTCAGCTAGAGGTCGTTTTTATATCTCCTTGTTGAACATAGAAATCTATAAAGCTAAAACAAAACTATCAGCAAAATCACTGTTGGATTCTAAATTTGTCTCTAAACTCAATCGAGTAAATTTCCTACGGACAGATACTTCGTTTCCAAGTAGGGTTCGATCCCTTCCGTGCCGCCCTCTCGTCCAAGCCCGCTATCTTTCATACCGCCGAATGGCGCATGGGCTGCAGATGGAGCCCCATCATTCCAGCCGATAATTCCAAAATCCAAATGATCATGCAAGTACATGCCCGTTTTGTAATTCTCGGTAAAGAAATATGCCGCTAATCCATACGGGGTGTTATTTGCAATCTCAATTGCTTCTTCTAGCGTTTTAAAGCTTGTTATAGGAGCAACAGGACCGAATGTTTCTTCCTGCATAATCTCCATGCTCGCATCAACATTTCTTAATACGGTCGGATGGATGAAATAATATCCTTTCTCCCGGTCCACCACGTATTCGTTCCCTGTTAACACTTCTGCACCTTTTTCAATTGCGTCATTGACTTGCGCAACCACTTTGTCGAATCCTTTTTCATTGATGATCGGTCCGATATCGGTTCCTTCGTCCAGCCCATTTCCAACCGATAACTTAGCAACCGCTTTTGTAAATTTCTCTGCAAACTCATCTTCCACGCTTTCGTGGACAAGGATACGGTTGACACAGACACAAGTTTGCCCTGCATTCCTGTATTTGGAAAAGATAGTTTGATTGACCGCCAAATCGATGTCTGCGTCTTCTGCAATAATTAATGGAGCATGGCCGCCTAATTCCATCGTTACGTGTTTGACGGTGTCTGCGCTTCCTTTTATCAAGGACTTTCCGACAGGTGTAGAACCCGTGAATGTAATCTTTCGAATAAGCTTACTTTCTGTAAAGAGCGGGCCTACTACCGAGCCCTTTCCATTCACATACTGAATCGCATCTTTAGGAATTCCTGCCTCGTGAGCAAGTTTCACCAGTGTCATGGTTGTTAACGGTGTGTCTTCTGCAGGTTTGACAATGAATGTACATCCGGCTGCCAAAGCAGGCGCGGCTTTCCTTGTCATCATTGCTGCTGGAAAGTTCCAGGGAGTGATGGCTGCGACTAAACCAATCGGCTGGCGGCTTATGACAATGCGTTTCGATTCGGCAGCCGCCGGGACTGTCCGTCCATATACACGGAGAGCTTCACCCGCATACCAATCGATATAACTCGTTGCATAATTCACTTCACCTAGCGACTCCGACAAAGGTTTTCCGTTTTCCATAGTCATAACCTTTGCAATCTCTTCTTTGTTTTCTTGAATTCTTTGTGACCATTCTTGTAATAACCTTGAACGTTCATGGGCATTGATTTTAGACCACTTTTTAAATTCTTTGTGACCTTTTTCAATTGCAGTCTGAATTTCTTCTGTTGTTTGTACGTTCACTTCCTGTATCCGTTCGCCTGTAGCTGGGTTTCTTACTTCAATACTCGTCGACATTTGCTAACACTCCTTCGATTGTTTCTTTAGGACGTACATACCATAAGCTTAATCCTATTAATGACCAGACAGCTACGATTAGCCATTCAATCGGCCAGACTAGCGCGGAAGGCATTCCTGGTAAATAGAAACAGATGAACAATACACTTAAAAGAATTGCCATCACACCGACAAACCGATATGTTTTAATTTTGTAAGGCCTGTTCAGCTCCGGCTCCAATTTGCGTAATCTCAAAAACGCAATGGAAACAAGTAAATAACCAAAAACGATGCCAATGCCCCCTGCATTTACAATCCAGACAAGTGCCGGACGTCCAAGGAAAGGCGCGACGAATGCCAATATCCCTAGAAATACAATGGCATGAGTCGGCGTCTTATATTTCGGATGGATATAGCCAAACCATTTCGGAATCATTCCATTAGCAGCCATCGCATACAAAATGCGGCTTCCTCCTATGATGAACGCATTCCAGCTTGTTACGATACCTGCAACACCTCCCAATACAAGAAGCGTTCCGAACCATTGACTGCCAAACAAATGCACCATCGCATCTGCAGTAGCGAGCGAAGATAACGTGAGTTGCGATCCATTCAATCCGACCGATACGCCAAAGACGATCAGTAAGTAGAAAACAACTGAACTGATAATAGAGATGATTAATATCCTGCCAATGATTTTTGGAGGCGCTTTCACTTCAGACGCAACTTGCGGGATGACGTCGAAGCCTACGAACAGAAACGGAATCATGACTAACACGGACATCGTGCCTCCGATTCCCTCTCTGAACAGGGGCTGCATGTTTGCCATATCCCCATTCTTGAAGGCGCCAAATACTAAAAGTGCCCCGACTAAAACAATCGCAATTGTAAATACGGATTGAAAGATCGCAGCGGGTTTAATGCCGAAATAGTTCAACATAGTCAGTGCGACCGCTCCAATAGAACCGATCAAGACCCAAGTTAAATATACATCCCAACCGCCAAGCGTCCACAGATAGAGCTTATGATCCACTGGAATGACGTAATCGATTACAGTCGGTAACGCGACGGCTTCGAAAGTTATGACGGAAACGTAACCGAACAATACGCCCCATGCCGCTGCAAATGCGCTCTTTTTGCCGAAAGCCCTTAACACAAAAACGAGTCCCCCGCCCGTTTCCGGAATTGCCGCAGCCAATTCAGCGTACGTAAGGCCAATGAAGATGACAAAGAGCCCTCCAATGATAAATGCAATCACACTGCCCAAGAATCCCGCAGTTGCTATCCATTCGCCTGAAAGAACAACCCACCCCCAACCAAGCATCGCACCCATCGCTAAAAACAGAATATCTGAAGTCGACATTGATTTTGAAAAGTCCTTATTCATAAATACCTCCCCATTCCCTATTCGTGTATTTATTAGTTAAATGAGGCTTCCAAAATAGAAAGACCTTTTGATAATTCTTCGTCTGTAATAACAAGGGGTGCCAAAAAGCGAATGACATTTCCTTTAAGTCCAGCAGATAGAAGCAGCAAACCATTTGCATTCGCGTATCGTACAATTTCCGCTGTCTTTTCTTTGTTTGGAAGTTTGTCTGTCCGATTATTCACGATCTCTGCAGCGACCATAGAGCCTAGACGGCGAATGTCTCCGATATACTCGTGCTTTTCTGCTAATTCGTTTAGCTTCGTTTCGATTTTCTCCCCCATCGCCTCCGATCTTGTTAGCAGATTTTCTTCTTCAATGATTTCAATGACTGCTAAGGCAGCCGCACAGGCAACTGGGCTTCCAGCATATGTACCACCCAATTCTCCCGGAGCAGAAGCGCTTAAAATCTCCGCTTTACCTACTACACCACTTAAAGGCAAACCCGCTGCCAATGATTTCGAAACTGTGATCAAGTCCGGTTCCACATCGAATTGCTCTATGGCAAACAGGCTTCCTGTCCGACCGAATCCTGTTTGAATTTCATCTGCCACGAAAACGATCCCATGCTCTTTACAGAACTTACTCACCTCTTGGACAAACTTTTTCGGAGGGATGACAAATCCGCCTTCACCTTGAACAGGTTCCATAACGATGCATGCCACAGTTTCCGGCGCGACAGTTGCCAGGAAAAAGTCTTTGAATTCCTCTATTACACGGTCCGTATAGGCCTCTTCAGTCATTTCAACAGGCTTTTGATAGATATAAGGAAACGGGGCTTGGTAAATTTCCGGAGCAAACGGGCCGAAGCCTAATTTATAAGGTTTCACTTTGCTCGTCATTCCCATTGTCAAGTTCGTTCTTCCGTGGAAGCCACGGACAAATGAGACAACAGCTTGTCTTCCCGTATATTTCCGTGCCATTTTGATAGCGTTTTCAACTGCTTCCGCACCTGAGTTCAACAAGATAGCCTGCTTATCAAAAGTCCCTGGTGTAATTTCACACAACTTCTCCGCTAACTCAATATACCCTTCGTACATCATTACGTTGAAGCCTGGATGCAAGAACTTCTCGACCTGACTGTTTACAGCCGCTGTCACTTTAGGATGACTATGTCCCACATTCAACGTTCCGATAGCTGCAGCAAAATCGATCCATTCATTTCCTTTTATATCGGTAACCGTAGCACCAGCTGCCGATTTGGCAACGTTCAGATTACCATTACTGACGCCTTGAGGGACATACTTTTTTCTTTTTTCTTGTAGTTTTTCTGTCGTTCCGGTAGTTGTAATCATGATAGATCTCTCCTTTATTCGTATTATTTACAAGTATCACAATTTACTGATATAATAGAAAGTACCAGAATAGCAGATTTTAAGGTACCAGATTAGGAGGGTATTATGGCTACAATTATGTTTGGGTTACATAAAGCTGATGGGAAATGTATATACCAGCAAATCTATAAGGAAATAAAGGATAGGATACTGGACGGAGTACTTCAGCCCAATGAGAAACTGCCTTCTAAAAGGATGTTGGCGAGTCAATTGGGTGTGAGCGTAAACTCAGTTACGAATGCTTATGAGCAGCTATTGGCTGAAGGGTACATTTACACTATGGAAAGAAAAGGGTATTACGTGGAAAGAATCACTCCATTCGTCACAGATGATAAAAGCAGATTGTATGACCTGCCGACTGATTTGAAAGAAGCCGAAGTGACTAAGGAAGGCTGGTTATCCCTTTCTCATATGACATCCGATGTCTCTTCATTTCCTTTTACAGAATGGTTGAAATGCCAAGATCGAGCCATAAAAAATCATCTCGATGAGCTTTCTGAAATTCCCCATCCCCAAGGACCTTATTTAGTTCGGAAGACCATTGCGAACTTAATTGAATCATCCAGGGGCATCATATGCGAGCCCGAACAAATTGTTATCGGCGCTGGTACACAATCATTGATTAGCAATTTAATGAATATCCCCCGGGCGAATAATACGGTAGCAATCGAAGATCCCGGCTATTCCCGTTTCTATAGAATGTTAAAAAATATGGGCATGGATGTCCACCCGATCCCGTTGGATGAAGACGGTATTGACATCCACAAAGTCGAGTCATCAAAATCCGATATTGTACTTGTAACTCCTTCCCATCAGTTTCCTACTGGCAAAATCATGCCGATTTCCAGGCGGATCGAATTGCTTAACTGGGCTGTAAAATCAGATCACCGGTATATCATTGAAGACGACTATGACAGTGAATTCAAGTATAAAACCGACAATATCCCTTCTTTACAAAGTTTAGATCGCAACCGGAGAGTCATCTATACAGGAACTTTCTCAAAAACGATGCTTCCCGGCCTCCGTATAAGTTATATGGTCCTTCCACCGGATTTATTGAGGCTGTATCGGGGTCTCTATTCCGATCTCATACAGGGCAGTAATACGTTAAGCTTATACACACTGCATTACTTCATAGAAAGCGGCGACTATGCGCGACATATCAAGAAGATGAACCATTTGTATGAGTCGAAGAGAACAGTCCTCATCAACCACTTACTTCAAAGGTTCGGCAATCAGGTCGTAGTGGAAGATACTTCAGCAGGACTTCATTTCCTTGTCCGTTTCCATACGGATAAGAGGTATCAGACGATCGAGCAGCAAGCGAGGTGGGAGAAGTTGGAAATTTATACGATGAAACGTTTCATGTTAAGCAAAACAGCAACTAAGAAAGGCTGCATAGAACTGATCCTCGGTTTTGCAAACATAAGCGAAGAAAACATACCGGAAGCAGTGGAGCGATTATATGGTATTATAAATTGAAGTTTTATAACTTGCATGAATACTGCATACACTCAATTGATTTATTACCGTCCATACTAAAAACCCCACCCAGAATTGTATTACGAGCTGGATGGGGAGTTTTATGATTCTATTATTTTTTGTGTGCTTGTGCACCACGAAACTCCACACCTATCGAAAATAGCAACAAAGTTCTGCCTCACACAGGCAAA
>JARIBI010000222.1 GCA_029257435.1 Sporosarcina sp.
TCATGTTAGTATCGGTAAACTTTTTATAGAGCCATATATCCTGCTCATCTTCTGCATCACCTGATACCGCTGAATTTGCTTTTTTACGCATTTGCAGGATGCTGACTCCTACATACAAAAGCAGCAATAAAGTTAGTGTTGTTAAAACCACATTCACGGGAAATGCAATTGTTAAAAAGTTAAAGTCCAGCTGAACGGAAAGCATTAGATACATGCCAATGAACCCCACCACTGCGCCCAGTAACCCATACATAACTAACCTCACTCAATCTCCTCCTCTTCGAATAGAAAAACACTTTCAATCGCTTCATTAAAAATCCTCGCAATTCGTACAGCAATCAGCAAAGAAGGGATGAATTCCTCCCGCTCGATTAAACTGATCGTCTGCCGAGATACTTTTGCTCGTTTTGCAAGCTCTGTCTGATTCAGTCCATTCCGTGCACGCAATTCTTTCAAACGTGTTTTCACTGACTTCACCTCTTCCATCAAATTGTAACGTATACACTTCACTTTGACAAGTATACTAGTCAAGATGACTAGTATCTTTTTCAATTCGAATTATGAAGTTACTGTTTATGTTGTCTAAAGTCGTGTTTATACTTCAGGAAACACAAAAAGGCAACTCACCTCTATGGGCAAGTTACCTTTTTGTGGATAGTGATTAAACTAAAGTACTTTAATCCCTAAAGTTATCTTTTCACTTTTCTCTTACGTGGTTTCGTGAACGTTTCATAAACAATTGGAACAATCACAAGCGTTAATAACGTAGAACTGATCAGCCCCCCGATAACTGTTACACCGAGGCCTTTGGAAATCAGTCCGCCACCGCCGCCTTCTACACCAAGTGCCAATGGAATTAGGGCACCAATCGTAGCAAGAGCTGTCATTAAGATTGGACGAAGACGAGTGGAACCCGCTTCCAACAGGGCTTCACGTGTTGAAAGTCCTTCCTTCTCTTGATGGATTACTCGGTCAATCAAAACAATCGCGTTCGTTACAACAATACCAATCAGCATCAATGCACCAATCATAGCAGATACATTAATTGGCTCCCCAGAAATCCAAAGCGCCACTAAACTGCCGATGATTGTGAATGGTAGTGAGAACAAAATCGCAAGTGGTGCCAAAGCGCCGCCAAATGTCACTACAAGGACAAAGTAGACAATCGCTACTGCTGCTAGCATAGCAAGCCCCAATTGGGAGAATGACTCATTGATTTGTTCTGTGACACCGCCGAAGTCCACTTTCACTCCGCTTGGCAGGTTAAGGTCACTGATTTTCATTTCAACTGAACTTGAAATGGCTGCAACATCTTTACTTGTCACATCAGCCGTAAGGGAGGCATACATTTTGCCATCTCTTCGCTGGATTGTGTCTGGTGTTTTACCTTCTTTGACATCCATTACATCTCCAAGTTTAACAGGGATGCCTAACGGTGATTGAATGACCTTGTTTTTCAACTCATCGATATTTTTATACTGATCTTCTTTCACTTCGATATATACATTTAACTCTTTTCCATCTTGTTTTACCGTAGTGATTGCAGGCGCTTCACCAGAAGTCATAAGATTCATGCCAACTTGTGCTGCGGTTAATCCTAAGCTGCTCAATTTTTCCTGATTTGCGACAAGCTTGTATTGGTCATATGCTTCTGTAAGGCTGGACTCTGCTTTTTCCAAATCCTTGTTGTCTTCTAAAATAGGCAAGATCTGGTCCGTTGCTTTCTCGATATCTTCCTTATTATCCCCATAGACGTATAATTGTAAGCCGCTGCCGCCCATGCCGCTAAAGTTCATACTCTTCCACTCGCCTTGGGCAGTGTCTTTATTCAGCTTGTCAATAACTTTAGATGTTTCATCACCGAAGTTTTTAAAGTCTTTATCGTACTCAATGAAGAACAGCGCAGAATTACTTCCGCCCATTCCCATCATAGCATCCATAGGGCTGCCGCCGCCTAACGAGAACTGATAAGTCGTAACACCCTCATGTTTACTTAAATAATTTTCTGCATCCATCGTGATTTTTTCTACATCTTCTCTTGTTTGGCCCGCTTCCGGACTATAAGTAGCCATGATCATTTTTTCTTCTTCATCAGGTAAGAAGCTAACGCCTATTAATGGAACTAAGAAGAAACTTAGAACAAGGATGACTACAGATCCTCCGAAGGTAATCAGCTTATGATTCAATGTCCATTCCAGAACATGAATATATGCATTTGCCAGCTTCCCTGGTTTTTCTGTTTCCGCTTTAACTTCTTTCGTTCCAACCAGACTCAATTGCTTTTTATACAACGAATGAGCAAGCATTGGAACAATGGTCACAGCCACAACTAATGAAGCTGCGAGTGCAAATGCTACCGCTAATGCAAACGGCAGGAACATCTGTCCAACCATGCCGCCAACTAACCCGATTGGCAAGAATACGGCGATTGTTACGATTGTAGATGAGAAGATTGGGATAAACATCTGACGCGTCGCTTCGCGTATTAACTCTTTACCGCGTAATTGTTCACCTGGCAATGCCATACGTCGATAGATATTTTCCATAACGACGATTGAGTCATCGATTACGCGACCAATCGCAACCGTCAAAGCACCTAGTGTTAACAGGTTTAACGTAATGTCCATCTGATGCAATAAGAATATTGCCATCAATAAAGACAATGGAATGGAAATGATGGAAATCAGGGTTGTTTTAATACTTCTTAAGAACAATAAGATGATCAATACTGCAAAAATGATCCCGAACAATGCTTTGCTAAGCATCGTACTTACTGCACTTTCGATTGGCTCCCCTTGGTCCAGCGTAGTAATGATTTTTAAATCCAAGTCTTTTTCAAAAGCAGAAATTTTATCTTTCACATTGTTGACAACTTCGACAGTATTGCCGTCAGCTGCTTTAACAATTTGAATTCCGATGGAGTCTTCCCCGTTCGTTCTTGAAATCGATTCAGCTTCACTTACTACCTTAATATCAGCTAAATCTCCTAATTGAACAGAAGGAATTTCCATCGGAGTTTGTGCTTGTGGATTTCCTTGCTGTGTTTGTGCACCTGGATTCCCTTGTTGCGCTTGACCCATCTGACCTGCTTGAGTTGGCATGGCAGGAATCTTTAATTTTTTCAAATCGTCCACACTAGCAATATTCCCGTCAATGACCAGATTCTTTACTTTGCCATCAAAATTAGTTAAACCTAATGGGAATGTAATATCTGATCCTTGAATGATTTGCTGAATTGTATCCTGTGATAATCCGTATTTCTTTAACTGTTCATCATCAAAGTCAATAGTAACTTTTTTCAATTGCTGCCCAGTAATTTGGACATCTGCTACTCCTTCGATACCTTCTAACTCAGGCAGGACGTCTTTTTCGACTACTGTCGTCATTTCCTCTGCGGTCCGTTTGTTATCACTTACACTCAATGTAAGAACCGGGAGTGCATCGAAACTTAGTCGTGATACTTGTGGTTCTTTAACACCATCTGGTAACGAAAGAGACGTCAAGGCTTCTTTTATTTCCTCAGTCGCTTTATCCATATCTGTGTCGAAGTCAAATTGAACTTGAATAGAGGATGCGTTAGCTAATGATGAGGAACTAACCAATTCGACACCATTTAAGTTTTGAATCCGTTGCTCAATTGGAACCGTAACTTTTTCAGCAACTTCATCTGGGGCTGCCCCTGGATAGGTAGTCAGAACGGTTACATTTGGTAACGTAATCGTCGGCATCGTTTCCTGTTTCATATTGAATCCGGAATACAATCCAGCTACTACAACCATAATTGTCAGTATCCACACTGCAAATTTATTGTTCAGTGCGAAATTCGTGATTTTCTTCAACTCATACACTCCCCGTATTGATGATTCTTTCTCTCATTGACCATGCAGTCAAGATGTACTAAACTATAAATGACCAGTCAGTCAAATGCAAGATTTAATGCATTCCAGTCTTACTTCTATATTGTCAGAGTGATAATTTCATACAGGCTGACTACTTGGTCATGTGAACCAGCAATTACAAATTCTACTCACCCTTATGTTGACAATATGTGACTGCTTGGTAAACTGAATGGTAATACATAAAAATATGCACGATGAAAAGGTGAGACTGATGAAAGCACAAAAACAAAAAGAAATCATTGAGTCGGCCATCAAATTATTTGCAGAAAATGGCTTTACGAATACATCCATTCAAGAGATTGTAAATGATTGCGGCATTTCTAAAGGTGCATTCTACAATTACTTTCACTCCAAAGAGGCGCTGCACATCGCCATTTTTGAATATTACTTCGAACAGATGAGAACCAGAACGTACGAAATCGATAACGAACAGTTACCTCCCCGTGATAAACTCACAAAACTGTTAAGCGTTCCATTTGAACAGCTGACGCAGCAGAAGGACTTTTTCATGGTATATATGCGCGAACAAAGCTTTTCGATCAACAAAGAACTTCGACAGGTTATGGAAAAAACCCAATTTGAGATGCTTTCTTGGTATCAAAATAACTTAAAATTAGTATACGGAGAGAAAATCGCTGACTATACCGGTGATATTATAATGTTAATTGAAGGAATTAGAAGCAGTTATCTAGTAGCCATCCTAATCCAAGATTTACAGATTGATGCAGCACTAGTACCGACTTTCATCATGAATCGCATTGACGATATGGTTGAGTCCTTTGAAAAAGGAGAAGAGCCTATCATGAAACGAAATTTATTGAACATTTTTACTCAAAATTCATTGGACACGTTATCTATCCGCGAAAAAGTATCGTCATTACTTGGAGACATGCAAGAACAGCTTGAAGTCATGAATTTTAGTGATGAACAAAAGGAGGGACTAACGGGGGTCATCGACTTCCTAAATAGCGAGCTTGAAAAACCCGCGATTGAAAAATATACGTTCCAGGGGATGCTTGCTAATTTAAAAACGGTTAAAGAATTTGATATCTATCGAGAAAAAATCGCTAACTTGTTAGGACTTCAACTTTTATAAAACTAGTAAAATCGGAATTGGTTTACATCCATTTCATCAATTCCACACTTTACCTGCAAGTAGGAATCAGCATCAATAAAAGCCGCCAGCACTCCGTGATTTAAAGGAGGTTGGCGGCTTTTGTTATTTAGCATCTCATTTATAAAGAATCTGCCGATCGAATAGCAGGAAGTTACTCCATCATATCTGCAATTATTTCAAACGAACGCAAGCGATCCTTTTGGTGGAATACAGGCGAACTGATAATGAATTCATTCGCTTTTGTCTGATTCAAGAATGCTTCCAATTTACGCTTCACCGTTTCAGGACTTCCAACGATT
>JARIBI010000195.1 GCA_029257435.1 Sporosarcina sp.
CTACGCTTTCTAGAAACTTATTCATGCCTGCAGTGAGTTCTTTTGCTTCTTTTACAGGTAAATCCCGTTCTCTAGATGCTTGCTGCTGTGCTTGGTCGTTAATGGCTTCAACTTTTGTCACAATTCCAGATGGCGTTCCATCTACAGGTCCCGATGCATGCTGCCGATCGTGACCTCCCCCTATTTGACTGACCATTTCTCCGTCCTCCTCAGGTATCCCTCTTAATTACCTATTATATCGGCTATGGTGAATTAAAGTTTACCCATTTGCCTAAATCCAGCCTTAACTTTCTAGATATCCAGCCGAAATATGAATTATATTAGAAACAGAAAAGAAAGGAATTATCGTATGTTTAAATCCTTAAAATCTAAAATTATCTTCTCCGCACTGGCGTTCTTTTTACTTGGCATTGCCTTATTGGCCTACATGGTGAACGACCAAGTACAGAAAAAATCACTGGAACGCATCATCAGTACGAGTGAAGCTTCTGCAGAACAAATGGAGAGCGGTGTAGAAAATTTCCTTGACCAATATACAAGAGGGATGGAAACTCTTGCAAAATCAGATGAACTTACTCACTACTCCGGACCCGATGGAAAAGAGATTACGCAAGCACAAATTGATAAAAAGCTGGAAGACTTTTTAAGTGTCTATTCTGAAGCCGCTGTAATTTACGTAGGACTTCCTTCTAAATATACAGCTCAATTTCCTAAAGATGATTTAACCGGTTATGATCCAACATCACGCCCATGGTACCAAGACGCGGCTGCGGAGCCGGGAATTGTGGAATGGTCGTCTCCATATGCAGATGACACAGATGGAACGTTGATGGTAACTGCATCACTCGCGATTGAAAACAATGGACAAATCGCTGGTGTCGTTGGTGTCGATATTGAACTGACTGCAATTACCGAAATGCTGAATTCCACAGAAATCCCTTTCAACGGATATCCTGTTATGTATGACCAAGAAGGAATTGCAATTTCACACCCATCAAAGAGCGGTGAAAACCTTGCAGATAAACCTTCTGTCAAAAGCATGTTCGCTTCTGATAAAGGAAACTTCCAATACAAAGGTGACAAAGATCAGGATGAGGTAAACGTATTTTCTACACTGCCTGAATTTGGCTGGAAGATTGGGACTGTGTACGAAAAAGAAAATTTAATGGGCATGGCAAAGCAATTACGTATGGTTATTCTAGTAAGTTCACTAATCACACTCGTAATTGTAGCGATTGGATTATACTTCATTATTAACAAATTACTGAAACCAATCGGTCGTCTGAGGACTCTCATGGACGAAGTCGCTGCTGGAGATTTGACGGTTCAATCAGACATTAAAACTGCTGACGAAATTGGACAGTTAAGCGACAACTTTAACGGGATGATCGCGAATATGCATGATATTATTTCAGTCGTGAATTTATCTGCGGGTAACGTACGGTCAAATTCTGAAAGTTTAAGTGCAGTTGCAGAAGAAACCAATGCATCCAGCTCTGAAGTGTCACATGCGGTGAATGAAATTGCTGAAGGTGCCTCAAAGTCTGCAGAAGATGCGGAAACGGTCTCTGAACGTGCCGATGAACTTGGCCGGCAGATTAACGGAATTACAGAACGTGCTGTTTCGATGAATGAAATTGCAGTCCGTACGGGAGATATGAACTCTAATGGACAAACTCAGATGGCACAGCTGCAAGAAACGTTCCAGTCATCAGGCATGAATTTGAAATCGATGAATGAAGCGATTGTGACACTTGGCGAAAAAGTGAAAGCGATCGGAGGCGTGATGGATACGATTATCGATATTTCATCTCAGACAAATTTGTTAGCATTGAATGCCAGTATTGAAGCAGCCCGCGCTGGAGAGCACGGGAAAGGGTTCGCAGTCGTAGCAGAAGAAGTTCGGAAACTCGCTGAACAATCGGCACGCGCGACTAAAGATGTGCAAGTAACGGTTCAACAGCTGCAAGAAGAATCACGTCTTGTGACCGAGCAAATGGATGAAACAATTACGACGTTCCGAGATCAAGGCATCGTCGTTCAGGAAACAGAGACAACTTTCGCAGAGTTATCGGCGTTAATGGAAGATATGCAAGCGTCCATTGAATCGATTTCGTCAGAGATTGAAATTGTGTCGCATCACAAAGATGATGTCGCTTCCACGATTCAAACGATGGCAGCGACGTCGCAAGAAACAGCGGCTGCGTGTGAAGAAGTAAGCGCATCGACTGAAGAACAGCTTCGTGCCATTCAATCGGTGACAGATGCAGCAGAGACGCTGACAAACTTGAGTGAAGAATTGAGTCTTGCGATTGACCGATTTAAAGTGTAAATAAATTAATCTAAGAAAAGAGATTGCCT
>JARIBI010000180.1 GCA_029257435.1 Sporosarcina sp.
TCAAACGAATTTACTTGCATTGAACGCTAGTATTGAAGCCGCACGCGCAGGTGAACATGGTAAAGGGTTTGCAGTTGTGGCGGAAGAAGTACGCAAGCTTGCGGAACAATCCGCACAGGCTACCAAAGAAGTCCAAACGACGGTTCAGCAATTACAAGAAGAATCACGCCTGGTAACGCAGCAAATGGAAGAAACCATTACGACGTTCCGTAACCAAGGGATTGTCGTTCAAGAAACGGAAACAACGTTTGGCCAATTGTCTGCTTTGATGGAAGACATGCAAGCATCCATTGACGCGATTTCAATCGAGATTCAAGCTGTATCCAATCACAAAGATGATGTTGCCATGACAATTCAAAAGATGGCGGCGACGTCCCAGGAAACGGCTGCTGCGTGTGAAGAAGTGAGCGCTTCTACGGAAGAGCAGCTTCGGGCGATTCAGTCTGTGACAGATGCTGCGGAGACGTTGACGAACTTAAGTGAAGAGTTGAGTCATGCAATTGACCGATTTAAAGTATAAACAATAAGAAAGAGGGACTGCCAAATAATCTGGCAGTCTCTCTTTTCTTGCTAATTATTGTTGCTTACTTGCCTCTACTAAACCTTCAAACAATCGCAATGACGTTTCATCTCCACGATTGGATAGTGCTTCTGGATGCCATTGCACACTCATCACAAATTTGTGTTCCTTACTTTCAAGCGCCTCTATGATTCCATCTTTAGCTCTTGCAGTTACAACTAATGGCTTGGGTATGTCGTGTACCGCTTGGTGATGAAGGGAATTCACAAGGACTTCGTTGCCATCGACATAGGTGGACAGACGACTTCCCTCCTCGACAACTACAGTATGAGTTGGATAGTTACGATCTGCCTGCTGCTTATGTTGCAATAACGGCCCTTCCAGATCTGAATAAATATGCTGATAAATCGTTCCACCGAGCGCTACATTCAATATCTGATGACCACGACATATACCAATTACTGGCATATCCTTTCCGATTGCGCACTTCGCAAGCGCTATTTCCATCTCGTCGCGCTCAGGCGCAATTTTTCCAAGCTCTCGTTTCGGTTCTTCTCCAAATAAAAGCGGGTTCACGTCTTCCCCGCCTGTTAATAGCAAGCCATCAATGCGGCTGCAGATTTCTTCGATATCCTCAAGCCCTGCTGGCAGTACTACTGGTAATCCTCCTGCTCGTAAAATCGCCCGGCTGTAATCTGCTTTTAGGAACGTTTCTCCATTTTCGTCTATGTCTGATGTGATGCCTATGATTGGTTTCATGATGTCGTCCTCCTTTGGAATAGGTGAAACCGGTCTTCCTTAGAAAGAATCGGTTTCAAGCGTGCCAGTTCCTATTCCCGGAAGTGAATGGATTCAATCATAATAACTATTCGGACCATATGTTCTTAGATAAAATCTTCCGTAGCACGGAGACATTCGCTATTAACCGGACCATGAGTGATAATGAGTGACAAATATCAGAACCACAAACAATCCAGAATAGAGTCTGAATTTTTTGTGGTCCAGGTACTGAAACGATAACGATTATTACACTCGATAAACAGACAGCAAAAAAGCGGCTTTCCCGGTAATGGGAGGCCGTATTTTTGGATTGCGTGTAGTTTACTCTATTGAATACATCCTCGGCTGAATCATACCCGTTGATCAGTTGAAACCCGAGGGACTCCTACAGAGTTCAGTTTGGCCGCGCATGAAACATACGTGAATGTTTGACAGGTATTCAAAACTAGGGGAGCTTTACTGCAAGGGCAACTCGTTTCTCCATTGCTTCAATAATTCTACATACTCCTGTTCTAAGTCTTTTATAATTGATTGATGCTCTTCGAGTACCTTATTCTGCCGTGTCCTCTCCTCAAGAGTACGCTCATGCTCCGCCGCATACTGAGCAATTTTCTTCATCGCATGTAATTTCATTTCAATCTTCTCAAGCAGACGATCCTGCAGCTTGCACAATGCCAATTGCTGTTTGGTGATCTCTACTTCATCAGGTATTCTATCAATCATCGGAACGCACCTCTCATATAAATTCTCTCTTTAATATCGTCTCCTATAAGGAAAAATCCACTAGGTAAATTAACAAAGTGGTGATAGATACTATGTATGGCTGTGGAAAATAACAGAACCTATAATTACTTTTGTCCACCCTCGCAACTCTTTATATTACTTTCATCAACTTAAGTTGAAGTGCTTCTGTCAATTGAATAGTGTCTGAATTGTGTGGGGTCCAGGTACCGAAACTATGGATGGCTGACATCTCGCCGTTCAGCTCGGTGCCGGAATGGCCGGTGGAAGAGTTGGATTGGGCGGCTGTAGTGGAGTTGGCGGTGATTGAGGTGATTGAGGTGATTATTTCCTTGGTTGAGTGTTTGGGGAGATCGAGAGAAATATAAGATGATAAACCGGCTGGTACATCGTCGTATAAAATTAGCGAATGGTATACCAGCCGTTTTTTGAGTTTAGTGAAAGTTGTTACCGGTTTGTACGGCACAAGGGTATTCTAAGCGATTACTCAGTAATAGTTACTTCACTTTCTTGTCCATCTTTGCTTTGAATCAAAGACATTATATAGTCTTGAGAATGATTTATAGATTGCAGTGTAAATAGGTCTTTTAAGAATTCAGTAGCTGGAGATCCACAGTCAATGGTTAGTGACTTAGCAAATTCAAAAGCTGTCAGAGGCTTTCCTTTCACTTTATCTACAATATAGCCATGTGCTGTTTCAAAATCAACATAATGAACGAATCTTCTAGAAAAATCAGGATAATGCTGATTTGAAATCAATATTTGCTCCCATATCTTTTCATTCATAGACCACATAGCATTCGTTCTTTTTTCTCCTTTCTTTGTTGTATATGTCTCGTTATCAACGTCATGGATAATAGTATGTTTAATAGCAAAGTGAGTTAAAATTTTCTGATAAAAAACTAAATTAGCTTTAGAACCTGTATTCAATACAAAAATATCTCTCTGATCATTATAATACCTTGCTATTAATTCACGATATATGATGGCTTCAGTATCACCTTCTACAAGAATAACCTCGTCTGAGTAGAAACACTCACAAATATGAGGGTTAAACCGGTTTATCATTTGCAGTTTATCTTTTTCTTCATCTTCAAACATGTCAAATTTGACTTGATATGTACGGGTATCACCTATTGAATCTTTTACGAGCCTAACTAAGGATGAGTGGGGCATTGAAGTATCTATCATAGAGGGTGAATGAGTTGCACATAATACTTGAAATGGACTATTGTGTGCTAGTCCATAAAGTTGCTTCCTCAATGAGTAGATTGCTTCAGGGTGTAAAAATAGTTCTGGCTCCTCGAACAATATTAAATATTCTTTAGTTCTGTTATCGAGTGAAGCTTCGAGTGTTGATAAAAAGCTAAAGAGCGCTTGTCTAATTACTCCATGACCATTGCTTTTAAAATCATTCGCAGTCAGGTCAGGGTTAGATATATTAGAAACGCTAAGTCCGTGAGAAGACTTCAACGTCTTCGCGATATCAACTCCAGTATTTGGAACAGGATATATTTGTAACTTCAAATCTGGAAATACTTCCTTAAAAATCTCATTCATCTTGCTATTAATTTCATGGATGTCGCTAGCGTTAGAGATTTTGCTTCTTAAATCCTCTAAGTTTTTCATCAGCTCATTGTACTCATGCTCATGATTTTGCTCTAGCTTTTTCAGATGATCCTTTGCAATAATATCATTAATTTGTTTTTCCAGCTCTTCAGGAGTAGAAATTGCATTTATCATAATTGCTGTTGGGGCATATTTCTTTAATAAGGAATCAAATCCTCCGAATCCTCCCGATACAAAGGTATCCGTAGCAGGGTCAAATGTTTGCTTCTCCCCCTCTTCATTCTCCCTCATCCAAGTCTTTTTGATTCTAATAATATTATCTACAGTAACCCAATTCTTAATCCAATCTGGATCTTCTTTGCTAAGTGTTTTGTCATTCTCATCCTTTTCCTCAACAGAAAATTCTGCAATAATTTCAATCGGCAAAGTGCTATCCTGATTATAGAAGTCTGAAGCTAATGATTTTTGCTTTGGAGTAACAAAAAAGTTGTATGCGTGGAGCATGGAGGATTTACCGGTATTATTTTTGCCTATCAAAAATATGATATCTGACTTTTCAAAGTCAATAATATTATGATTTCCTTTCAACCCCCGAAAGTTTGTTACATAGATTCTCTTTAGTTTCACGAGATTCCCCTCTTTCCCATGGAATTTATATACCAGTTAAATTATAACATTCACTTGTGACTTTACAATTGAATATTGTCGACATATTACGACAATTTATTCTTGCAATATGCCAAGCTAATTATTAGCGTTCTCGTTAGATTCAATAGATATCCCATCAATCGGGGTCAGCAGGATGATTGTTATCAGGATGGCGTATGGCTTAGTCCTTGGTGATCCGATGAATTTTTCAATGTCACTCACTTGCTGCAGAACATGCTCACCGACGACAGCACCCGCCCACAGTTCTTGATTATGCTCATGCTGGTCATGGTCCTGAATGCAACCACCCGGCGAACCTCGTGGTGGTTGTTGCGATAAATGTCTTGCTCAATAGCGCATTACTAAAAGCCAGCCCGCTAATCTGGCTGGTCCTCGTCTATTCATTTATTGTCCTGTATCTTGGGAGCTTGTTTCAGCTGCCGGAATGGATGGCAAAAATCTCGTCTTCCTGCTCCGCTCAGCCGGCGACGCCGCCGAATCGTGGGTCTCCTGGCTATCGTCGGCAACCACGCTGCGCCGCTCGTCCTGTTTGCGGCGGGCGCTGTTGGAGTTGATGGGGTGTTTGGGTATCGGGAGAGGGATATCCGGTGAGGGGGGTGGATGGTACATCCTTCAAAAGAGTTTCTATACTGATCTATACGCTGAATGAATTAAGATGCAATAGCCATCTAGTATCATTTCAAGCCCCCCGTTAAATAACAAAAGACTCTCAATCACATATTGGCATAGTCATCTTCAATTTCTGAATACCGAAACAATTAGTCCATTGTTTACAAAGTTAAAGAGCTAAGATATTGCACTTCCATGTAATATAATGCGTTTCAAATAGTTACATCAGCCTAATTATCGAAATTGTGTCTGAATTGTTTGTGGTCCAGGTATCTCGAGCCAATAGGGTCTAGGTACTCATTTGTCTAACGCTCCCTTAAATCCTTTACGTGTTCAAACCAAGCTTCCTCGCCTACATTTTTTCTTGATTCCTCAGGGGAGCTTACAAAGCCATTCGTGGAATCTGCAATTGACATACCCAGGTTAGAATCAATTATTTCTATATGATGATAATTGAAAGCATGAGTGCATCTTGTAAGTTTCACCATTTTTTCGTCTTCAGAGAATCTTACATACGGAAATATTCTTTCAATTAATTTTTCGTAGTTTTTCACTTCTCTTTTTTCAGCTTCTTTTTTCCATAGTATTAAAAGAAATTGCGAAGCTCCTAACCTTAATGCGTATACATCATGTATTGATGGGACATCAAATTCACCAATATCCTTTACTATTTCTACGCTATGTCCCATACCGTCTGCATAACGCAACATTCCTTGAGGTAATAATCGTACACCTCTCACTATCTCAAGCTGCTTATTTTCAAAAAAGAAATTAGGAAGCGGCGAAGTATTAATTGCCAATCCTGCATATACTGAAAAAGAATAATTAGTAAAGTCTTTCTTTCCTAAGATATAGCTAAGGTTATTTTCGAACCATTCTTGGTTTTGTTTAAAACTTCTATCAGAGTTAAAACAAAGTTTCATCAAAAATCTAGACAATAAGTTGTAGCTATAGACTACTTCAACCTCGCTGTCGGGAACATAATTTGTATAAAAATACTTTTCTATCATTGATAGACCATATTGATCAAGGATAGATAGAGCTTCATTATTACAAACTGCACACACATCTTTAATCATGGGATGTGCTTGGAATGTTTTTGTTTCCTTACCCCTTCTATAAGTATAATCACACTCTGGAAATAAATTTATCAATGACTCCGGTATAATATGCTCTTTTGTTAATTTGTTGTTTTCCTTACAAAATGCACAATTCATCCTTATATTTCCTCTCTTTAAATAAACTGAAGATAATTCATAATGATAAAAACGCGATCCGAGGAACCGGATCGCGTTTTGTAACCAGATTAACGTAGCAATTGAAGTACGCCTTGTGGTTGTTGGTTGGCTTGCATTGCCGCCATGTCTTTCGATCATGGAATAGACTATATCTTCATCCTGCAGGTTCACAGGAGCTGGGCACTTCGAATGTTACGACTCGTAACACCCTACGGATTTCATCGTCATAGCCTGTGCCTTAGACGGTGTATCCTAGTCGTTGAACGTTCCCCACGATTTCCCGACAGGGGCTTCGCTGCTGATTGTCCAATCTCTTCTTTTTCAGACCATCACGTTTACCGTTTCCAGTTCCGCTGTGGTAGAAGAGCTCTCAGGAGGTTCCAGCAATTCACCCAGTGATGCTCTAACTCGTTACCAAGTTAGACGCCCGTACAACATTATCGAAGAAGTTGAAGAACTCCTTGCGAACTTTGTTGTGCTTGAGCCAACATAGCTTGTGCAGCTTGTGTTAGGATGTTGTTCTTAGTGAACGACATCATTTCTTTCGCCATATCGACGTCTCTGATACGTGATTCAGCAGTAGTCAAGTTCTCTGAAGACGTACCGAGGTTGTTGATAGTGTGCTCTAAACGGTTTTGGAATGCACCAAGATTAGATCGTTGTGCAGATACAGTTTCAATAGCATTGTTGATTACTTTGATAGCCGCTGTTGCTTGTTCGTGTGAAGAAACATCCAAAGCCGCTTCTTTACTCGTATTATTCGTACCATTGTTAACTACATTTGTTTTTGTAAAGCCTTCTGCTCCTGCTTTACCAGTAATACCAAGTGCTTCTGAACGCATATCTGCAATTTCAATTGACATTGATTGCCCTTTATTTGCCCCAACTTGGAAGTTAGCTTTAAAGTTCTCTTGAGTACCGCCATCAGTTACACGAATACTGTTTCCAGCTTCTCCGCCTACTGCTGCAGTTACTGTAAGTTTCCCCGCAGTACCAGTACTAAATACTACGTCTTTCACTTGTGGACCAGCTTGGTCTACAACAGCTTTAATCATATCTGCTGCAGATGCAGCTGCACTTATGTTGACACCAATACCGTTTCCAGCATAAGCACCTTTATCCGCATTGTAGAATTCAATTTGCTTGTCGCCTACTGTAAATCCAGTTCCAACAAACTTTTGAGCATTTGCTGCATTAGTTGCACTAGTAAAATCTACAACATCTGTGGCAGAAGCTTTAGCTGCATTTGTAGTTCCTACTGAAGCTGTTCCAGAACCCGCTCCTGCAATAGTACCACCTGAAGATGCGATACTTCCAGCTCCGCCAGCTGCTAGTCCAGTTTTAGTTGCTGCAACTGTTACCGCTCCAGCAGTTGAGCTAGTAGTGAAATTGCCTTTAAGTGATTCGTTTTTTGATATAATATCTTTTAATGCATTTGTAATTGCAGTAGCAGCAGTTGTTGCAGAGTCACCTACTGCTGCAGTTGCTGAGGCGTTATTCAAATATACTGTAGCACTATTACCTGTTACATCAAATGCTTTACCATCTAGTGTATTTTCATCAGCTGCAACGCCAGGATTAGTTGCAAAAGTAATAGTTATCTTTTCACCATTTAATGTGAATTCAGCAGTTTGTCCATTTGTTGCTGCTGCTGTAAGCGTAGCAGTTTGTGTTGCCTCAGTTGTAGTTACTGCACCATTAGTTAAGTTTGCATTTGTAGCTTTACCAGTTTCTTTCAAATTAACTTTACCATCACCTTTTAAAAGTGATTGTGTATTGAACTCTGTAGTATTACCAACACGGTTAATTTCTGAAGAAAGTTGGTTCATTTCTTTTTGAATTTCTGAACGGTCAACACCTACGTTAGTATCGTTGGAAGCCTGTGTTGCGAGTTCACGCATACGTTGTAGAATGTCGTGAGTTTCATTTAGTGCACCCTCAGCTGTTTGAATCAAGGAAATCGCGTCTTGTGAGTTCTTTTGAGCCATATCTAGACCGCGGATTTGACCACGCATTTTTTCAGAGATTGCAAGACCTGCTGCGTCGTCTCCTGCTTTGTTGATTTTAAGGCCTGAAGATAGTTTCTCCAAGTTCTTAGAAGCTGCTGCGTTGTTTGATCCTAGTTGACGGTGCGTGTTCATTGCTGCGATATTGTGATTGATAATCATTGTGTTTTCCTCCTTGAGTTGTGTAGGTTCACATCCTTGTGAACCTGATAATTTTGTTGTCAGCTTAAGTCAGGGTGCCGGCCGAAACATCCTTCTCTTGCTTACACAGTTTATATCGGATGGGCTTCAAAAGTGTTTAGTAGTTTCAATAAGTTTTTTTACTGTTTTCATTTTATTTCATAAAAAGAGCCAACTAGTGGTTCTCATTCCTTTTTCATCAATTGTTTAAAAGCAGTCATGTCTAAAGTGATGGCTTCTGAGTTCGTTTCAGCTATAGTTTGCACTAATTCACCGCGTAAAATTTCTATGGTTTTTGGTGCTTCGATTCCAATCCTAACCGTCTCACCTTTTACTTCTATAATACGTATTTCAATGTCATCACCTATTTTTATTGATTCATCTGGTTTACGGGAAAGGACCAACATTTTTAAAGAGCCCCCTTTTCTAAAGTCTTTCCAATTGGTTGACGTAACTGATAATGGGCATCGTTTAATATCATCTGCTTCGCCTTATAGTTCTTACTATTAAAAATGAGGGGTGCCTGCAGATTAAGCGTTGAAGATTCAAATGGTTGCTTCAACGTCATGACTACAAGAACCATGATATCTTCAGGATTCTTAATATCTATCATTTCTATTGTCGGATCATCAATCTCAATTGTATATTCGCTTACCAATTTATAAGGGTTCGTGACAACTAAAGCGATTGCTGCATTTGTCACCGACTGCAGTACTTGAAAGATATCATTTCCTTCTATAGGTAGAAGAATGAATCTTTTTTCGTCTTCTAGTCCTGGTAGTCCTTTAGGGAATTCCCACTTTGTCATTTCATCAGTTTTAACTTCACCGTGAAATTTAGTTTGAATGTTCATGGTACATACTCCTCTGTATTTCAAATTCGTCATCCTTTTAAATCAAATTGGATGGATGGATACTGTTTCATGACTCCAGATACTTTTCCTGGTGTATAGTTATGAATGGGTTTATTAATTTGTACAGTATGAGTTACTTTTTGAGGTCTAGCGTTGATAGTTAAACTTCCGGGTGAAATTTCTGTTTGTATTTTAGTTCTGTCTCCAACAAATCTAACATTCATAGGTGCGATTTGACGATCTGTGCTTTGTTTCGCAATGTCCGCTAGCGTGTCTCCCCCGTTTTCAATGGCAACGAGTTGTTGGCCTTCTTGCGCACGACGTCCTGTACCTTCAGATACTTGTTGTAAACCATATTGAGCATTTTCAGAACTGCGTCGAAGTGGACTTTTCAAATCTAGCTCTGCTCGATTTTCAGTCGTATCTAATGACAACCGGGGTTTTGTTGTAGACATTTCCAAAATGGCTGCTGGCTGTTCAATTTGCTGCGTTGCTTTTGGTTGTTCAATTTGCTGAACAGCTTTGTCGATTTGCAAATCTAAAACAGCACGTGTCGTTTGTATTTGGAGTTGTGGAATGTTCATTCTTTTGCTCCTTCCTATCTTGTATAAAGCAAAAAGTGACAGACACTATAGAATGTGTCTGCCACTCAGTAAGTGTTAGCGTAAGAAGTCAACCAATGATGGCTGGATGATGCGCGAGCCAACGGATAAGGCTGCTCTATGGATTGACTCTTGTGTAATCATTTCTGTTATTGTCTTTTCATAATCTACATCTTCATTTAACGAACGTTGTTTTTTCGCTGCGCCTTCCTGCATTTCAAGACGATTATGCATGAGTTCAGAACGGTTCGAACGTGCACCTATATCAGCTCGGCTAGTTAAAACTGTATCCATCAACTTATCAATTTTTGCAATAGCGTCGCTGAAGTCTGCATCGTCTGCAAAGCCTTCTGTGCCTTCAACTTTCTTATTGAGATCCTTAAATAGATTATCAATGGCTTTGAATGATTCAGCTGCGTTCGTATTCACCCGTAATGTAACCCCATCAAACACTTCAATCTCCACATTACTTTCGAATCCAGATGCTGGAGTTATAGTTCCATCTGCATTTTTATCAGTACTCAACGCTGGATAACCTGTTGTTTCATTATGAAGTGGTTTATCCGTCATCGTTCCACTGAAGATATATTTATCTCCAACTTTTGTATTTGCAAGATCCTGAATTTGTTTTTGAAGTTGTTCTAATTCAATCTTAATTTTTTCACGATCTTCTTTGGTCATTGAGCCTGTGTTAGCAGCCTGGGTTGCAAGCTCTTTTGCTCTATGCAACGCTGCCCCAACACCGTCAAGCGCATCGTCTGAACTATCTAGCCAGTTGTTCACTTGAGTTAAGTTCTTTTGAAATTGATCTACTTTTTCAACTTGCATGCCGTAACCTAGGCTTTTCATTACAACAACGGGGTCATCAGAAGGACGAGTCACTTTTTTACCAGTATTGATTTGTTCTTGAAGTTTACCCAATTTATTATAACTGCTTGATAGATTGCGCAGCATATTATTAGAAAGCATTGATTGTGTAACACGCATTACCGTGATTCCTCCTTATTATCTACCGACGACACCCATGCCATTGATAATTTTATCGAGTGTTTCATCTACAACTGTCACCATTCGAGCGGAAGCGTTGTACGCTTGTTGGAAACGAATCATGTCTGACATTTCTTCGTCCAGTGAAACTGAACTAATAGAGTCACGACGGTTGGAAACTGCGCCTAGAAGAGTGCCTGCGTTCTTTGTCATATTAATGGCTTGTTGTCCTTTAACACCTAGTTCACCGATAATTTTACCTGCAAAAAATGATTGAACACTATCATTGTCTAGACCGATTTTCTTAGAAAAAAGAACGTCCCCTAGTATTTTTGCATTTTCTCCATTACCTGCTTCTGCTGGTTTATTATCAGGAGAAGATGAGGCAGCTAATTTTCCTGGATTACCCGTTATTATGGAGTTGATCTTAATATTGCTAGCTGACATAACCGCCGAAGGATCAGTTGTATCTTTCAGAACGAAGAAATCTAAACCTTTATTGCCATCACTATCTGTTCCGCCTTTATGAGCCTCGTTAAATGCTACAGCAAATTTGAGTGCCATTTCATTCAACTTATCAATCATTTCCGGGTAGAGTCCTACTACTTTCGTATCCGCACCTATAGTTACCTCAACACCATACGAGCTTACTAATGATTTTAATTTGCCTTGTTCTAAAAACTCAGTATGAGAAACAAGCTCTTGAGCATTATTTGTAGTAGCATTCATTTTGTTATCCAAGAAAGTTTCCGTGTTATCAGCATTCACTTTCACTAAATAGAATCCTTTAATAGAACCAGCTGGATTCACTTTATCTGTCCCTTGGGTTCCGTTACTCTCGGTACGAAGTTGTGCAAACTCTTTACCATCAACTACTTTAAGAGTGTCAGTACCTGTCAACTTAATCTTAACAGTGACGCTACCTTCAGAAATCGCCAATGCACGACCGCCTGATTTGTTATAGCTAACTTCAATAGGAACGAGTTGCGATAATTGGTCTAACAGATTATCTCGAGCATCGTACAAATCGTTGGGAAGGTAACCATTTGGCTCTACATCTGTGATTTGTTTGTTTAGGTCGCTCACTTGTTTCAAAATAGAGTTGATTGTATTCACAGACGCACCGATTTCTTTTCCAAGGTTGTCTTGGATGTTTGTCAGTGACTTATGAATATAGTTAAACGAGTCGGCTACCGCTACACCTCGTTCAACGACGACGGCGCGTGCACCGCCGTTTTCAGGATCGGTTGAAAGTACACCAAGTGATTTCCAAAAGTCTGTGAGAGATTGCTGCAATCCGTAAGCGGATGGTTCTGCAAAAACATCTTCCATTTGCGAGATGGCATCTGTTTTCGATTCCCAGTATCCGAGCTTATTTGTTTCATCTCTAAACTGTTTGTCCACAAACCCATCACGAATCCGTTGAATCGAACCAGCTTGTACACCAGTCCCTAAGAACCCAGGCATCGTCCCTGCATTTAACCCGACACCCGGGAAGCCCGCAGTCGCTTCCATATTCACACGCTGACGTGAATATCCAAGCGTATTGGCATTACTAATATTGTGCCCCGTCGTATAAAGAGCGGACTGCTGGGTTTGCAGGCCGCGTTTGCTTGTTTCTAATCCCATAAATGTGGAACCCATTATTGTGTCCTCCTCAAGCTTGCGAATCAAATGATGCGGTTTTTTCTGTTAGGGGTTTGCCTTGTACTTCGTTTCTCGTGTAGTTCACGGATTCGGTCCGTGGTCGGACCATGTCCAGCGACAGATTCACAAATTGAAGCGATTGGTAGGTGAGCTTCTGGTTTAAATC
>JARIBI010000134.1 GCA_029257435.1 Sporosarcina sp.
TGCCGCTTAGCTATAGTCAATTTGACCGTCGCGTCGATCGAGTCTGTAAATTGCAGTATCTGATTGAAACGAATACGAAGCAAGTTATGAAAGTAAGAGAAAACTACACACAGTCGTATATCTTAAGGAAAAAAGAGACTGGGTTGAATTTTGAAGGTGAGTGATATCGTTAGACGTTTCAATCCGTTTACAATCAAAGGTTAAATGATAAATAAGAGTTTGCTAACCGTTCTGGTTTAGCAGACTCTTTTTGTATAAGAAGCGCTTTACTGTGGAAAATGAATATGGAATTCAGAGCCTGTTCTCAACATATGGAATAATGTACAGATGATGAGGCAAAGGTTAGGCATAATAACTCGGAAATATTTTTAGATCATATGGTATAAAGTGCTGCCAAATACGAAACTTTAGGAGTGCACTGAAATAGATTGAGAGAGTCGAAAGAGAGGCCTTCTTAATTTAATTGGAGTCGATGAAAAAAGCAAAGCCATTGAAAAGGGTTGATGCAAAACTTTAGGGACCAAGGGATACCGCCTATGTCAGCCAGTTGCTGAAATGAATTTTTTCACTCCTGATTTCTCTGCAGGGAAAGATTCAAAAGGGAGAGAACTAGATGAAGAAATTTGCAAAGACTTTAGTGATGACCGGGATTGTTGGCGCGGCAACTCTGCTCACAACACCAGCTTTTGCTGCAGAAGGAAGTACAGAAAAGGAAAATTCAGCTGCGGATTAGGTTCTGATAGACCCAGGAACGACTGCTGAAAACACTTTTTACTTTCCAGACAAATTTGGATAGAAGTTCCATTTATTCTTTACGAATAAGGCGGAAAAGAAATCCAATCTCTATTTGAAATATGCGGAAAAACGGTTAGCTGAATCCGCTGATATAAAAAAACGCTTTGCAAATAAATTAGAAAAAGTAACAACTGTGATTACAACGAATTCGCTAGAGCAATCGTTGAACGAAAAATAGCAAAAGTCACTAGAAAGAACGAAACAAGAAGGATACCTAGTTGCAAATACGATAAAAGATATCGATGTTGAGAAAGTGAAGACCGTGCAGGATGTATGATTGCACTTTGGGGAGCTCGTTAAAGAAAGCGCGGAGAGGAGTCGGAAAAGTATGAAAAACTAGCAGAGAACGATCGCAAGGCTAAAGACATGGGAGCCGGTCAAGCGAATAAAGAGAAACAATCTGGAAAATCAGGGGATTGAGCAGCGCGGTTCTATTTATCGGAGTAGAAAACGCAGAGAAGTATATGAATTCGAAAGAATAGTATCAGAAAACCTCGCAGCGATTACAAATCGCCGCGAGGTTTTAAGTGATTAACCGAAAGCTGTTAACTTACTCATAAGATTTAATGAGATCGACATTGTGCTTTTCCCAATCAGTTAAATAACCATTGTAGGAATAGTCGGGGGTATACCATATTTGTGAACCGAAGTAAGATTGCAGCTCCTTTGATTCAAAAATGAATCCGTAACGAGCATAAATTTCGTTCCGGGCGAGTCTTAAATCACTTTTTGAGAGTCCTTTCAAATCAGAAGCATTTAAGTACGTCTCTCCGCTATAAGGGATAATGTAGTAATCAGTATAGGCACCGCTCGCAGGCACTTCCTTTATAACTTCTTTCACAACGACTTTTTCAACGGGCTTTTGTGCTTCTTTCTTCGCTGCCGCAATTTTGTTTTTGTCTGCTGCCTTCTTATCGGACAACTCGGATTCCCACTTTTGTACTTCTGAAGAAGCTGTCGTTAAGTTCAGTTTGGATTCAGTCCCAAATAGACTCGCTGGGAATTGTTTATCCATTTGCTCTCCGTTGACAGTTGTTGAAATATGAAGTGGATATATCCCTGCTAAGAATGGACCGTATTCTGCTATTTCTCCTTCACTTTCAAGGACACCTAGTTCTTGATTTTTCAGGGAGATCTGTGTCTGTTCACCGAAGGATTCTACTTTTAGAACATACCCAATCGGACTGACAACATATTTCGAGAATACACCTAGATATGTCCCATTTTCACGCAACGTAAACATGTCTGGTGAGGATTTATCTCTCAAGGAATCTTCAACATTTTGCAATAGAGAAGGATTCTTCTCAACGAGTGTTAAAAACCCTCGTAAACTTTCTTCATCAACTTTAATACGCCCGTCTTTCGGTACAATGATTTCTTTTAAAGCAGTTGTATCTTGTTGAATGACCGCTTCTAGGAACCGGTCAGCCACTGCTTCTTTTCCAAACTCATTTTTCATGGAGAGATAACTGAAAGTAACGAACGCTGCAACGATTACTAATCCAAGTAAAAAAAGGATAGGTTTTTTAGACTTTCTGCTTTTTACATACTCCGTTCTTTGTACTGCAGCATTTGCGATGAATAACGATTTCCCGCAATTTGAACAGAATTCTTGATCTTCATTATTGGGTGCATGGCACGTTGGACATTTTTTCATTTTTTTCTCCTTGTCATGGCAATTGTGCGAATAGTTGATTGTATACATCTCTGATTAGTGAAATGAAAAAGTCCTCTACAATCATCAGATAGAGGACAACTTCGATGCATGGGATAAGGCGTATTTTTTATGCATAAAATACCTGGGTCTGCATTAAAATAAATTTAGGGCACTTACGTACTCACAATCAGAAATCCATTCCCATATAGCCGATCAGTTCACCAATGGCTGAATCCATAATGAGCAGGCTGATCAGGAAACCGAGGATTGCTGTGAATGCAATATAGAATAGGAATGCATAAAATCCATCGA
>JARIBI010000038.1 GCA_029257435.1 Sporosarcina sp.
AATGCATTCCAGTTTAAAGCAAAAAAGTCAGGTATATATAGAGTAGTCCTTACAGGGGATAATTTGAAAGGGAAGATAAATGTAAAATGGAGAATAGATTAATAAAAAGGAATAGTGCACTTTTAAAAATATTTCCTCCACATCACTATGATTCCTAAAAATTTCGAATAAAGAAGAACCAATTTAAGTTAATGGACTTACCAAAAATAAATAGTCCAGTGCTCTGGGGAGCCATTTCTTAAACATGATTATGTCGCAATCAGGCCTGCTTGTTCTATAGAATAAACGTATTATAGAGGGAGATCAGAAGGGTTGAGTGCTATTGATTTTGGAGTAGATCTCGTAATTTTTATTATTATCATTTACTTAATCTCAAAAGTCGCCGATTTTATTAAGCATACGAAAGCTAAACTAGACGAAATGGACAAAAAGATAGATGAGATTAGAGAGTACATAGAAGACAAAGAATAGATGGAATACAATTAAATAGCAGCTTTGGTGAAACTACCGTAAGAATAGAAAAAGCCAAGCCCTCCATAAGCAGAGAGATTGACTTTCCTTCAAAAATCGCAAAACTAGTGATTACAGTTTCGCCCAGCGTTCCTCTAACCAGTTCATAAATTGTTCACCCTTGTCACCTTCGTATGCATCATAGACATCTAACCGCATGCGTTTTAGTTTATCCGCAAAGTCTGTCACTGTATGATCCTTCGGCAGGCTCTTTTTCACGCGCAAGAGAATTTTGTCTGTATTTTTGATGATATCAAAACGTGAAGGTGATGGTTTCTCTACATCCTCGCCAAACGCTGCAAGTGCTTCATAGGCTGCTGCTTGCACCTTGTGGACAGTATCATGCTGCATACGATTTTTTAATAAATCTATCACTTTTTCGTGCTGATAAGCCGATAGCTTTTCCACTGCATCTAAACGCTCTCGCCAGCTGGATGTATAATTTGCCTGTTTTTTTAATGTTTCATAGTGCTCAGGTAATGTGGTTTCAAACTGTTTCAAGTAATAGCACCTCTTTTTTAAACTAGAGGAAAAACGAATTCTTCTTCTGCTTTTCATATTATACGTGGTCTGGATGAAAATAGCGATGATTCGCTAATATGGATGTCTAAAGCTTTTTAGCTGGCTGAATGCCTGGAAGACGATTTTTTTCTACCAAGTGAATTCAATGATTGAATTGCTAAATCAGAGATGAAGTAAATTTTTACAATTGCTGTTATCTTCTTGGGAAAGTGGTAGAATGACATAAGCATCTTCATTATCGGAATGGTATCCCCTTTGAGTTTGGGGTGTCTAAAGTGGGACATCATTAGGCGCATTGCTTTAATATCCCATTAGGGACAAATAGATTCTATATAAAGATAAGAAAAGGAGGCGAATCAAGTGGGGAAATATCAATTAGATTACAAAGGCATGCAAGCCGTGTCCAAGTATCATGAAAAACTCAAGCCTGCCAAATTTGATAAAAAGCAGCAACTTGAAAAGATTCGTACGGCGTACTTGGAAAAAAAGCAAAAACAAACAGATAAATCGTCTGAATGAAAATATATAGGAACAGAATGAAAGATGGATTTCCTTCAATGATCATTCGGGTGGGAATCGATTAGGAAAATATGAAGTGCTTGCTATAAAGCGAACAAATTATAGAAATTATATAGAGATAGTAGAACGTCAAGTAGAGGACTCAATTGACTTCTATCTAAGACCTATCCATTTAAAAGCATCTCTGCGAGGTGCTTTTTTACAACCAATAGGTGTGCTTCAGTGGGGGATAATTAAATAGGAACGGTGGTACGAAATGAGGATATTCAATAGCAAATGGTTCGAGAAAATATTTTTGACCACGAGTTGGCTTTTATTGATTTGTCTCATTCTAGGCTTTATCGTTATTGGCGGTTTTATTCTCCTATTATTCATAAGCGAAATTAAAGCCATGTAAGTCCTGCATTCAGAGATAGCGGGCTATTTGTTAATTAGGAACGATCCCTGTATTATACATAAGAATCATTGCTGGAAAACCGAGGTGATTGTCAATGGAGATTTTCTTGTTCGTTGTATCATACATTTTGCTGAATATACTCTGTTCAGTGCTCTATGTTGGATTTTTACTCTTGATGTTTATACTCATAAAAAAGACTTTTAATATGAATGAAGATAAATGGACCAGTCTTTTTAACTATAAAGAAGGTAACGGATTGCGTTTTTTAATGGTAGTTCCATTCCTAATTACAAGTGCTCTATTGTTTCCAGTTAGTATCTATTCGTTTAACTTAATTAACTTTAATTATCCTGGAATAGGATATCTAGCTGTCATCCTGCTGCCGGCGATTATTCTGATCTTTAATTTACCTAAGCTAAAAAGCATGGAAGATCCCTATCGAGAAAGTCATTAAGCGAGGAGAAATCTTTAGGGAAAAATTAGCAGCGGATTAAAACAATTTACTGGGAAAAGCCGTTCCTCGAGTGTTTATGGGTAAGCGGCTTGTTCTCTATAGGTAAGAACGAGATCCTTATATACAAAAAAGACCATTCCCTGTTGAATGGTCTTTTTCGTATAGTTTTAGTTACGCATTACGGCTTGTTTTTTCAATGATTAGTAAAAATGGAGGGTGATTTTGCTGGTTGACGACTTCATGCCGAACGACCTGATACTGTTTTGAATTTAAGTGTTGAACAAATCCTAATACAGCATCTCGTTCTTCAGGACCGCCCGGATGACCATCATAGACTGCGATTGTTATCATCCCTCCAGGTTTAAGCAGCTTAAGTGTTTCTTGAAGCGCTTGTACAGTAGTGTCTGGATGTGTAATCACAGCATGGTCGTTTTGGTTAGGCAAAAACCCTAAGTTGAACACCGCCGCTGTTATTCCTTCAGGGACATATTTACGAATACAGGAATGGCTGTCGAGGATTAAATTGGTACGGCTGTAAAGGTCGCCAAGACGCTCTTTGGTCGCTTCGAGTGCTTGCTGTTGTATATCGAATGCGTATACTTTGCCGGTTGAACCGACGGCTTGTGCCAGGAAAACCGTATCATTGCCATTGCCCATCGTGGCATCTACCACAATGTCTCCTTCAGATATTACTTCTGTCAGCAGCCGTTTGGAGTGTGGCAAAATTCGCCGCAATCGAAAGCCGCCGCCCTTCACAGTGGAGCGACCGCTTTCTTGTAATGCTTTCCTTGCCAGCTGTCCCGGCGTTCCAGTTCACGCGTAATATCGTTTAATACATCCCATTTCGTGACACTCCACATCGGTCCGATGAGCAAGTCAATGGGACCGTCACCAGTGATGCGGTGGACAATCATTTCAGGCGGCAGCATTTCCAGCTGATCCACGACTAGATTTACATAGGTCTCCTGGTCCAGGAATTCAAGCATTCCTTTTTCATATTGTTTGACCATCGGTGTGCCTTTTAATAAATGAAGCAAGTGAATCTTAATGCCTTGTACATCCAGTTTTGCCACTTCGCTCGCTGTTTCTTTCATCATATCCAAATCTTCACCAGGCAGTCCGTTGATGATGTGTGTGCACACGTTAATGTTATGATTGCGCAACTTTTGGACGCCTTCTTTATAAAGTTCGAAGTCATGGGCGCGATTGACAAGTTTTGCTGTTTTCTCATGAACTGTTTGCAATCCGAGTTCAACCCATAGGTACGTACGCTCATTCAGCTCTGCCAAATATTCGACGACATCGTCAGGCAGACAATCGGGACGTGTTGCGATCGATAAGGCAACAACGCCTTCTTGTGCTAGCGCTGCTTCGAATTTCTCTTTCAATTTTTCGAGAGGTGCATGCGTATTCGTATAGGCTTGGAAATAGGCCATATATTTTCCGCTTTTCCATTTCTTATGCATACGGTCGCGGATTTCTGCAAATTGAACATCAATTGGATCGACACGGTCTCCGGCAAAATCGCCAGAACCGGCAGCACTGCAAAACGTGCAGCCGCCAAATGCGACCGTGCCATCCCGGTTCGGACAGTCGAATCCAGCATCAAGAGCTACTTTAAATACTTTAAAACCGAATCGGTCTTTCAAATGACGTGACCATGTATGATAGCGTGTCCCGTCAGACGGAAACGGATAGTTGTTTTCTTCCATTAAAACCACTCCTTAAAGTGATAGTGTACCATCTTTTGAAGCACAATCGTCATCTGAATAATTGAACATCATTTTTCATCTTGTCAATTAGCACAGATAGGCATAAAATCATACTGAGCTTGAAAGATAGGAGGCGAAATTTCTTTGCCTAGAAAAGTTTGGCTTTTGATTATCGGAATGTTTGTGAATGTAATCGGCAACTCGTTTTTGTGGCCGTTAAATACAATCTATATGCACGATTATTTAGAGAAGTCTTTGTCCGTTGCGGGTTTAGTATTGATGGCGAATGCAGGAGCAGGCGTCGTTGGTAATTTACTTGGCGGTTTTTTCTTTGACAAAATTGGCGGGTATAAGTCGATTATGGCGGGTATTCTTATTTCGATTGCTGCCTTAATCGGATTGGTCATTGACCATTCATGGGGACCGTATGTTGTCTTGTTAACTGTATTAGGATTCAGCGGCGGGATTATTTTTCCGAGTTTCTATGCAATGGTCGGAACTGTTTGGCCTGAAGGCGGGAGACGGTCATTTAACTCGATTTACTTGGCACAAAACGTCGGGGTCGCAATCGGACCTGCGCTTGCCGGATTTGTCGCTGCATTCAATATCGACTTTATTTTCACTGCGAACCTGGCATTTTATGTACTCTTCTTCTTTATTGCGTTCTTCTTCTATAAACAGATGAGTATAGCTCCAGAAGTCCACACATCGATTTTAAAAGAAAATACGGGAATCAAGAAAAAGGCGCCATTCATTGCATTATTAATTGTCATGATTGGCTATTTGCTGACATGGCTTGTCTATTCACAATGGGCGACGACGATTTCAACCCATGCTACTTCTGTAGGTGTTACTTTAAGGGAGTATAGCTTCATATGGACAATTAATGGCTTGCTGATTGTAGTAGGACAGCCGTTCATTAAACCAATCATCACGCGTCTCGAAAGCAAAGTGAAGACACAAATCTTGTTAGGACTTTCTATATTGCTAGTGTCGTTTTTTGTTGTCAGCTTCGCTAACACCTATAACGTATTCATCATTGCGATGATTATTTTAACGTTTGGTGAAATGATTGCGTGGCCGGCATTCCCGACACTTGCAGATCAGCTTGCCCCAAGAGGAAAGGAAGGATTCTATCAAGGGATTGTCAATTCCGCAGCAACTGTCGGTAAAATGATAGGGCCAATTGCTGGCGGTATTCTTGCAGACTTATATGGTGTGCAAATTGCGCTTTGGATTTTGACAGGACTGATGAGTTTAGCAGTCATTCCGACACTTCTATATGACGTCCCACTGAAACGAAGTGGATATGAACCGAAAAGCCGTTGATGCTTTTCGGTTTTTCTTTTTTGTTTAATTGCAAAATACGAAATGGTCTGATTAAATAAAGGTAGGTAATCGAAGGATATTTGCATGTGCATAGGAGGGCTGTCAGATGAAAACGATTTATAAATCGGCACAAGAAGCTGTCGAACCCATTCAAGACGGGATGACACTAATGGTTGGGGGATTCGGTCTTGTTGGGATTCCGGAACAGCTTATTTTAGCGCTAGTAGAAAAAGGCGTTAAAGACTTAACGATTATTTCCAACAACTGCGGCATCGATGAATGGGGACTGGGTCTTCTATTGAAAGAGAAGCAGATTAAGAAAATGATTGCTTCATATGTTGGTGAAAACAAAGAATTTGAACGCCAAGCGCTGTCTGGCGAACTGGAAGTAGAATTGACTCCTCAAGGAACACTCGCTGAAAAAATCAGAGCAGGCGGTGCAGGCATTCCCGCATTCTTCACACCTGCTGGCGTAGGAACTGAAATTGCTGAAGGCAAAGAGATTCGGATGTTCAACGGTAAAGAATATGTCCTGGAAGAATCTTTAACTGCGGACTTTTCACTTGTACGCGCGCTGAAATCGGATACATTCGGAAACTTGGTTTATAACAAAACCGCAATGAATTTCAACCCGATGATGGCTGCTGCAGGGAATGTAACGATTGCAGAAGCAGAAGAAATTGTGGAAGTTGGTCAGCTTGAACCTGGGTTCATCCACACACCGAGTATTTACGTTCAGGGACTTTTACAAGCTGAGCAGGAAAAACGAATTGAACGATTGACGACACGATAAGGAAGGGGACGAAACACAATGACAACAGCGAATTCCAGAGAACTAATTGCTCGGCGGGCAGAAAAGGAAATAGCGAACGGAGATTATGTCAATCTCGGAATCGGCATGCCGACTCTCGTTGCTAACTACATATCCCCCGATAAGACGGTCGTGTTGCAGTCGGAAAATGGGCTGCTTGGGATTGGGCCATTTCCAACAGAGGACGAAGTGGATCCTGATCTCATTAACGCGGGTAAAGAGACTGTGACAGCGAGCATTGGTGCGGCTTACTTTGACAGTGCAGAATCGTTTGCCATGATTCGGGGAGGACATATCGACGTAGCGATTCTTGGCGGTATGGAGGTATCTGAAAAAGGAGACCTTGCGAACTGGATGATCCCGGGTAAAGTCATTAAAGGGATGGGCGGAGCCATGGATCTCGTTCACGGTGCGAAAAAAATCATTGTGATCATGGACCACGTATCTAAAAAAGGTGAGCCGAAAATCAAGAAACAGTGTGATTTGCCGTTAACCGGTAAACAAGTTGTGAATAAGATAATCACAGAACGCGGTCTAATTGAAGTGACCCCGGACGGACTCGTTTTAAAAGAAGTATTTGAAGGCTATACTGTTCAGGACATCGTCAAGTCAACAGGAGCGGACTTAACGATTGATGTGAAACAGTAAGGCAGTCATGAAAAGCTTGTCATTCCCCTTTCATTCCAGTAAAATGAATTTCAATAGAAGTTGACGTTGACGGAAATTAGTAGGCAGGAATATCCTTTTCAGAGAGCTGACGATGGCTGCGAGTCAGTAAGGAATCTTGGTGAACTCACTTCCCGAGTCTGCACGTGAGTGAGCAAATCGTGCCGTTTTTTCCGCGTTAAGGAGTCAAGTTGGGCGGCGAGAGCCGTCAATTTGGGTGGTACCGCGGGAACCTGTCTTCACTCTCGTCCCTTGTTTAGTGGGGACGGGAGTTTTTTTATTTTGAATAGGAGGAAGTTTACTATGAGCTACAATCATCTTCAGATCGAACAAAAATGGCGTGACTATTGGAAAGACAATGAAACCTACAAAATGACGGATGACCCGTCGAAACCTAAATTTTATGCATTGGACATGTTCCCGTACCCTTCAGGAGCTGGACTTCACGTTGGCCACCCGCTTGGATATATTGCGACGGATATTTTAAGTCAGTTTAAGCGTAAGCAGGGCTACAATGTATTGCATCCAATGGGGTGGGATGCGTTCGGTCTTCCAGCTGAGCAATACGCACTTGATACAGGAAACGATCCTGCTGAATTCACAGCGAAAAACATCGCGACATTCAAGCGTCAAATGGATGAGCTCGGATTCTCGTACGACTGGGATCGCGAAGTGAATACGACGGATCCAAAATATTACAAGTGGACACAGTGGATATTCATCCAACTGTATAAGCGCGGACTTGCATATATGGACGAAGTGGCTGTGAACTGGTGTCCAGCACTTGGCACAGTACTAGCAAACGAAGAAGTGATCGATGGTAAATCAGAACGCGGCGGACACCCCGTAGAACGCCGTCCAATGCGCCAATGGGTGCTTCGTATTACGGAATATGCGGATCGCCTGCTTGAAGATTTGGACGATCTTGACTGGCCGGACAGCTTGAAAGATATGCAGCGTAACTGGATCGGCCGTTCTGAAGGCGCACAATTGACGTTTGCAGTTGAAGGCAGCGAGCAGTCATTTGATGTCTTTACAACACGTCCGGATACAATTTTCGGCGCGACATATGCCGTCCTTGCACCTGAGCACAAATTGGTCGATAAAATCACGACTCCGGAGCAAAAAGACGCGGTTGCTGCCTATTTGGATAAAGTGAAGCTGAAGAGCGATCTTGAGCGTACAGATCTTGCGAAAGAGAAAACAGGAGTATTCACAGGTGCATATGCAGTGAACCCTGCGAGTGGCGAGAAAATGCCAATCTGGATTGCGGATTATGTTCTGGTTTCATACGGAACAGGCGCAATCATGGCAGTTCCAGCACACGATGAGCGCGATTACGAGTTTGCGAAAGAATTCGGCTTGACGATTACAGAAGTGGTTGCTGGCGGAGATATCGAGAAGGAAGCGTTCACGGGAGAAGGCGCGCATGTGAACTCAGGATTCCTAGATGGTCTAGGAAAAGATGAAGCGATTGAAAAGGCGATTGCATGGCTTGTTGAAGAAGGAAAAGGCGAGAAGAAAATTACGTATCGTTTGCGCGATTGGCTGTTCTCCCGTCAGCGTTATTGGGGCGAACCGATTCCAATCATCCACTGGGAAGATGGCACAATGACTGCTGTTGACGAGTCAGAATTGCCGCTTGAACTTCCTGTAACGGGCGATATCCGTCCAAGCGGAACTGGTGAATCTCCACTTGCGAATATTACGGAGTGGGTCAACGTAGTCGATCCGAAGACGGGCATGAAAGGCCGTCGCGAAACGAATACAATGCCGCAATGGGCAGGCAGCTGCTGGTATTACTTGCGCTATATCGATCCGAAAAATGATGACATGCTGATTGATCCTGAATTAGCTGAACGCTGGCTGCCGGTAGATATCTATGTTGGCGGAGCAGAGCACGCAGTTCTTCACTTGCTGTATGCACGTTTCTGGCACAAAGTGCTGTACGATATCGGTGTGGTTAAAACGAAAGAGCCGTTCCAGAAGTTATTCAACCAAGGAATGATTCTTGGTGAAGGTAACGTAAAGATGTCGAAATCACTAGGCAACGTTATTAATCCGGATGATATCGTTCACTCTCATGGTGCGGATACTTTACGCATTTATGAAATGTTCATGGGGCCACTGGAAGCTTCTAAAGAATGGTCTACTAATGGTTTGGATGGTTCACGTAAATTCCTCGACCGGATCTGGCGCTTATTCGTCAATGAAGACGGTACGCTTGGTAGCAAAATCGGCGGAGAATCAAACGGAACACTGGATAAAGTTTACAACCAGACGGTTAAAAAGGTGACGGAAGACTTCGAAAGCATGCACAATAATACGGCGATTTCGCAACTTATGGTTTTCATCAATGAATGTTATAAAGCGGACCGCGTGCCGACTCAATATGCGAAAGGCTTTGTATTGCTTATGTCACCAATCACTCCTCACTTGGCTGAGGAGCTTTGGGAGAAGCTGGGCAATGAAGGGTCAATCACATATGTCCCTTGGCCGACATATGACGCGGAAAAGTTAGTGGATGATACAGTGGAAATCGCTGTTCAAATTAACGGTAAGGTCCGTGCGAAGTTAGAAGTCGATAAAGACATTACGAAAGAAGAATTGGAAAAAGCAGCACTTTCCAATGAAGAAGTTCAAAAGTGGATCGATGGCAAAGAGTTGAAGAAAGTCATCGCAATTCCAGGACGCTTGGTTAATATTGTAGCGGTTGGATAAATAGAGGAGGCACGGAAGAGGGATGAGTCTCTCTTCCGTGTTTTTTTGTGGGGGCATTTGGGATTGGGGGGGTGACGGTTGGGCAAATCGGCCATATCACGGAGGAAATCGGCCGCATGGAGTGAAGAATCAACCAAGTGCCGCGAGTTATCGGCCAGATGAAGGGAACAATCGGCCACATGCCGAAATGAATCGGCCATCAGACACAATTTAAGTGTATAAAGGGATTAATTGGTAGCGCTGCGCTTAATCTGAACAAAAAAAGCACTCCAATCCGCCGAGAATTTGACGTGTTGGAGTGCCTTTTTCGAATTAGCCATTCACTTTTTCAGAAGCATGTAAGCTCGCATTCATGCCGGCGAGTCTTCCCGTGACAAGCGCAGACGTAATGTTATAACCGCCTGTGTAGCCGTGGATGTCCAAAATTTCTCCGCAGAAAAACAGCCCGTCTTTTTTACGCGATGCCATTGTTTTCGGTTCGATTTCTTTCACTGACACCCCGCCGCCTGTGACGAATGCTTTTTCGATTGGCTGAGTGCCATTTACTTTCATTTGGAACGTTTTCAGTAAATTGGCGAGTTTACGGATTTTTTCCGATGAGAATGTATTGGCGGGTTCGTTCGCTTCCATGTCGGCCTGTTCAAACAAAAATAGTAACCAGCGTTCAGGGGCGATTCCTTTTAATGCGTTCTTCAATGCTTTTTTCGGGTCTTCTTTCAATGTTGCCGTCAGCTGCTGGAATACTTGTTCTTCATTGTCATCCGGCAGTACATCTATTTTTATGACTACAGGCTGATCTCCATTTTTCATACGCTCTTTCACAACGTATTGGCTGCAACGTAAAATAGCAGGTCCACTCAGACCAAAGTGAGTAAACAGCATGTCCATCTTATGGGTAACAAGAGTTTTCCCTTTCGCGTTCAACACAGAGACGGCTGCGTCACGAAGAGCCAGTCCTTGAAGTTCTTTCGCTACAATGAATTTTTCATTAGACAGCAATGGAACTTCCGTTGGGTATAATGTCGTTACAGTATGTCCTGCTTGTTCCGCCCATGGATAACCGTCGCCAGTGCTGCCAGTATGAGGTACGGCTTTTCCGCCAACTGCTACGACGACAGACTTGGCCTGGATTTCTTCCCCGTCCAATAACCGGACACCCAGAATTTCATCTTCGTTCATAAGCAACTTTTTCACCTTTGTTTCCGTCCTGATTTCAACACCCAATCTGTCCATTTCGCTAAGCAGTGCATTGACCACGTCTTTTGCTTTATTGGAAACAGGGAACATTCGCCCGTGATCTTCTTCTTTCAACGCGACACCCAGACCTTCAAAAAATGCAATAATGTCTTCGTTATTAAAGACCGAAAATGGTCCATATAAAAATCGTCCGTTGCCGGGGATATGTTTTACAATTTCTTCAACGGATAGACGGTTTGTCACGTTACAGCGTCCGCCGCCTGAAATGGCTAGCTTATTGCCAAGCTTTTTACCTTTATCCAGCAAGAGTACACGGTTCCCGGATTCTGCGGCTGCAATCGAAGCCATTAATCCTGAGGGCCCGCCACCAATAATAATTACATCAATCATTTAAATCACACTTTCAGTTTTTCTACAGTATACAACACTAATGGGGATAAAACATTGTGAAAACTGTTCCTGCAGAGTAAACTGTAAAGTAGTTTGACTGAACTCAGTAACAGCCTAAGGCCAGTATAATGGATTTCTAAAATTCAGCACGTTCTGGTGCCTAGGTGTAATTGAAAGATGGGAAGGAATAAATTAATGGCATCTAATCTTGTTAAAGGCACTGCGATTTTAACAATCGGCCTATTTTTATCGAAAGCACTCGGGCTGTTGTATGTAATTCCTTTTTACAGCATCGTCGGAGAGAAAAATGTGGGTCTTTATCAATACGCATATATTCCATACAACATTGCACTTTCCATAGCGATCTCCGGTGCACCACTTGCAGTCTCAAAATTTGTTTCCAAGTACAATGCATTGGGAGACTACGCCACCGGGCGAAAATTATTGAAGTCAAGTATCGGTATTATGGCGTTGACAGGAGTGCTGTCCTTTTTAGCGCTTTACTTCATGGCAGAGCCGATTGCCCACATGGTCATTAAAGATAAGGAGCAGGATTTCACGGTACAGGACATTGTCTCTGTTATCCGCTGGGTAAGCTATGCTTTGCTCGCTGTTCCAATCATGAGTGTCATCAGAGGTTTTTTACAAGGATACCAGAAGTTCGAGCCAACATCGGTTTCACAGCTTGCTGAGCAGATTGTTCGAATTGCTGTCGTTCTGATCGGTGCATACCTTGTCGTAAATGTCTTTGGAGGATCACCGAAAACAGCCGTGAAATTTGCAGTATTTGCTGCTTTCATTGGGGCTCTCGCAAGTTTATTCGTATTGGGGCTTTATTGGAAGAAGTACAGACCGGAAATGAACCGGTTACTGGCGGATAGCCCGCCTGCAGGCGATATCCCGGTTTCGTCCATCTACAAAGAAATTATTACGTATATTTTGCCGTTTGTACTAGTAGGTGTCATTAATCCGCTTTATCAATTCGTGGACTTGATTACCTTCAATGGGGCTATGAAATCCATTGGATTAACGACAGTGACGGATCAATATTTAAGTATGTTAAATTTCCTGACGCACAAAATCGTGATGATCCCAGTAATGGTGGCGACAGGCTTTTCGATGGCTCTGATCCCTGTGATGACCACGTATTATGCAAAAGGGGATCAAAAAGGAATCACACGGTCGCTCGATCAGACATATCAAATCATGTTATTTATGACGATTCCTATGGTAGTCGGGATTATGGCACTATCCAGTGAAACGTATCAAGTGCTGTATCAGCAAAGCGCTATCGGAGCGGGAGTTTTAAGAAGTTATGCACCTGCTGCAATTCTATTCGGATTGTACACAGTGACTGCCGCAATTTTGCAAGGAATCGACAAGCATAAGTGGATTGTCTTCACGTCGCTGCTCGGACTGCTGTTCAAACTGATGCTGAATATCCCGCTTATCAAAATGTTTGAAGTGAATGGTGCCATAGCCGCAACCATTATTGGATATGGAATTGCAGTTGGCGTGAATGTTTTTGTCATCAAGAAAGAATTGAATTACCAGTCAAAACTGGTCATTCGCCGTACGATTCTGATTCTGTTCTTCAATGCAATCATGCTAGCTGCTGTAATCCTGACACGTTCCGGTTTGTATGCAATCCATGCACCTGCTGGAAAGATGCAAGCATTGCTGTACCTGATGATTTGCAGTGGCGTCGGTGCAGTCGTTTACGGATTCTTATCATTCAAAAGCGGACTTGCACAAAAGTTGCTTGGAGATCGAATTACACGAATTACAAAGAAATTCGGCTTGGGGAGATCATGAATGAGACTTGATAAATTGCTTGGCAATAATGGCTTTGGAACTCGAAAAGATGTGAAACAACTCGTACGGAAAGGAACAGTCCGTGTGAATGGAGTGACTGAGAAAGATCCTGGCGCCCATGTGGATCCTGAAAAGGATTCCGTGGACGTGCTGGGGGAGCCTGTCATTCATCAGGAATTCATCTATATTATGATGAACAAACCGCCTGGAGTCATTTCTGCAACGGAAGACAAATGGGACCAAACGGTCATCGATTTGCTTTCAGAAAACGAACAGCGATTTGAACCATTCCCAGTCGGACGTCTTGATAAAGATACTGAAGGACTTCTGCTGATTACAAATGACGGTAAGCTTACACATGAGCTCCTGTCACCGAAAAAGGATATCCCTAAAACGTACTTTGCGAAAATCGATGGTGTAGTAACGGAAGAGGATACTATTGCTTTTTCAAATGGTGTCACACTTGAAGATGGATTCCAGACAAAACCAGGAATTCTTAACATACTCGTTTCAGAACCTATATCAGAAATTGAACTGACGATTACAGAAGGGAAATTTCATCAAGTGAAAAGGATGTTTGAAGCGGTTGATAAACAAGTGGTGTATCTAAAACGATTAACGATGGGGAACTTGTCGTTAGATGAGTCGCTTCCGTTAGGACATTATCGTGAACTGACAGAACAGGAACTGAACGATTTAGATCCACGAAAAAAAGGCTGAATTGCTTGGAGCAATTCAGCCCTTTTTTTGAGGCTGGGCGGCCTTAGATAAGCGTTAAGAAGGCAATTTCACTTTTCTTGCTGTCGTTGTCCATTGGCCACGAACCGGACTCGTAATGAGGTCATTATACTCCAGGACATTTAAATCCCTTTGTGCGGTACGCGCCGTGATGCTAAATTCTTGGACTACATTCTCTGTGGTGACAGTACCATTACCATAGATGTACAAATAGACATCTTTAATACGGGTCAGCATTCGGTCTGTAGCAGGATTCAACTGTGAACCACTCCTTCATCATCAATTTCCAATAGACTTGGTTTGTGACGTGGAAATGTTACGTTAGCTCCTTGAAATCGCCTGTGCTCCGCACATCCTCTCCAGCAAAAATTAGTCAGATTGTTTGTTCTGACAATATTAGTATAACGTATATTTTTGAAAAAGTAAGCTAAAATCGCTTATAAATTTATCAGTCCGACAACACGCGAAAAGTTCTTTATTTTCTTTCAAGAACGTGGGAAAATGGAGAGAATTGTTTGTACTGCAAACAAACGCTCGCAAAAGTCACTAAACTCACATAGACTGTATACAAACAAGCATAATTAACACGGATTCGAGAGGAGAACAACGATGACAATTTACTTTAATAATGGAGTATATGCAGACAAAGAAACAATGAAGGTATCCATCGATGATAGAGGCTATTATTTCGGCGATGGTGTTTATGAAGTCGTGAAGGTATATGATGGAAAGCTTTATACTGCCGAGGAACACTTTACACGTTTTTTACAAAGTGCTAAAAAGATCCGTTTAGACCTTCCGTACACGATTGAAGAATTCACGGAAATTGCAAAAAAGCTGACCATTGATAATGGTATAGTAGAGGGACATGTCTATATTCAAGCAACTCGGGGAGCAGCTCCGCGGATGCATAACTTCCCAGGTGAAGATGTTGTGCCTATGATTACGGCATATGCTATTCATAACCCGCGCCCGCTTTCTAAGATAAAAGAAGGGGTGGCAGTGAAAACAACTGATGACATTCGCTGGCTGCGCTGTGACATTAAGAGTTTGAATTTATTAGGCAATGTATTAGCGAAGCAAGAAGCTTATGAGGCCGGCTGTGCAGAGGCAGTGTTTGTACGCAATGGAATAGTTACAGAAGGTTCATCTTCAAATATGTTCGGTGTAAAAGACGGAATCCTCTACACGCACCCGGCAACGAATCTGATCCTTAATGGGATTACGCGGAGAGTCGTGCTGACATTGTGTGCACAGCATAGTATCGGTGTAATGGAAGAGCCGTTCACACTGGAGCAATTCAACGAAATGGATGAACTCTTCCTCACTTCTACAACATCAGAAATTACACCGATTGTTTCTGTTGACGGAAAACCTGTCGGTGAAGGAGTACCTGGACGAGTCACGGAACGGTTACAACAAGTGTTTGAAAAAACGATTCATGAACTAAAAATGGAAATTAACTGAATCAGAAAGCGCAGGTGAGTCGATAGATGGCCCAGCTTGTCAAAATGCTCGATTACGTCTCGCGTTATGAACATGACCTATCTCGTTATACGACCCAATTCATCCGACTGAAACGATCCCAATGGGAACGTATGAAACGGCAATGGGACAATGGAGTCGATCTAGCGAGCTGGCAAATTGCGGCTGATGGAGAATCATCAGCCATTCATCCAGAGAAAGAAAGCCCGATAGAAGAGGAAGCTGGAAAAAAACGATTTTCCGCGTTATCCCGTTTCCTTCCTTTTAGAAAAGAAGAACAGGCAGGTACCTATGAAGAAAAGCATCAGCAACATGAAAATGATGACTTGCAATTCTCTCCGAATATTATTCAAGATCCACGGTCCGTTCAACAGCTGCGTAAGTTGTATATCGAACAGCTCTTCCACTTCCAACTGAAATGGGCAAGTTCAACGCTGACTGAACGGTCTCGGATAGACGGCAAATTCATGAGAGATTCGCTGCTTCATGACTTTTTAGAAAGCTTGCCAGATAGCTATTTGCTCTTCTATTATCCTGTCCTGAAAATAAAAAAAGCACCTGTCGAATTGGAAGTCCTCCTCATGACGCCCGTTGAGTGCATTTGCATGACCGTTCTGCAAGCGGAAGAAGGCTCTGTCTTAGTAGGGAGTGGAGAACGGTTTTGGAGTAAAAAGCTCGGTGAACAAGAAACCAAATTATTGAATCCGACAATTGGCCTGAACCGGATGGCGAAGATTGTATCCAGTCTTTTTGTAACCGAGGAAGTCGATTTCCCGATTCGAAAAATCTTGCTATCAAGAGAAAGTTATATTGACTTTCCTGGTGTTGCTCATGATATCCAAATCATCGATCGAAGAGATTATCCAAAATGGTTGGAAAAAGGGAAGAAATTGAGCACTCCCATGAAATCCAATCAATTTAAAGCTGCACAAACAATACTTGACCTTTGTCAAACAACAGCCGCAAGCCGATTGTTTGAGACAGAAGACCAATCGCTGGAAACGGAAAACGAATAATTAACATTACTGAGAAAAGAGTGGTTGAACGATGAGATTGCGCCATAAGCCTTGGGCAAAAGATTATTTAGAAGAGCATGCAGGAATTGTTATTAAAGAACCTGAAACAAAAAGTGGGAAATGGTCCACGATTTTTGGAAATGAAAACCCGGTTCATGTTGAAGTGGGGACAGGGAAAGGTCAGTTTGTTGTAGGGATGGCAATAGCTAACCCGGACATTAACTATATCGGTATCGAGCATTTTGACAGCATTATCGTTTCAGCAGTAGAAAAAGTTGTCGATTCAGGAATTCCTGCTAATTTACGGTTATTGCGCGCAAATGGGAAAGAACTTACCGATATTTTTGAAAAGGGAGAAGTTGCCCGCGTCTATTTGAACTTCTCAGATCCTTGGCCGAAATCGAGACATGCAAAACGTCGTCTCACTCACGGTGAATTTTTAAGTTTATATCAATCCGTCATGCCTGAAGATGGAGAAATCCATTTCAAAACTGACAACCGGGGATTATTCGAGTACTCACTTGTTGCAATGTCTGAATATGGAATGCGTTTGTTGGATGTATCGCTGGATCTGCATGCAGAAATGCCTGAGGATAATGTGATGACGGAATATGAAGAGAAGTTTTCGGCGAAAGGACAACCCATCTATCGTCTGGAATCAAGATTCATGAGCAAAGCATAATTCAACCAAAAGGGGATGTTTGAATGGATACATACAATTTTCACGATATGAAACTCACTTGGCTTGACGGGGGCGTCAACTATTTGGATGGGGGAACGATGTTTGGCGTAGTTCCTAAAGCCATGTGGGCTAAAAAGTATGCACCTGATGAGAACAACTTGATTGAATTACGAACAGATCCAATCTTACTTCAATTCAAAGGGAAAAACTTGCTGATCGATTCTGGTATCGGAAAAGGAAAGCTTGATGAAAAGAAAAGGCGTAACTTAGGAATCCGCGCAGAAACTAGAGTTGCAGAAAGTCTTTCTGAGCTCAACTTAACTGGAGCAGACATCGACATGGTACTCATGACGCATTTGCATAATGATCATGCAGCTGGCCTGACGGAATGGCAAAATGACAGGCTCGTTTCTGTTTTTCCGAATGCCGAGATCTACGTTTCGCAAATTGAATGGGATGAAATGCGTAACCCGAACATTCGCTCAAGAAATACGTATTTCAAAGAAAACTGGGAGCCAATCCAAGACCAAGTGAAGCCTTTTGAGAAAGAGTTTTCACCTCTGCAAGGAATTACAATGGTTCACACAGGCGGGCACAGTGACGGGCACAGCATTATCCGCCTTGAGCAAGACGGGGAGACGATGATCCACATGGCTGACATTATGCCTACACATGCGCACAGTAACCCGTTATGGGTGCTGGCGTTCGATGACTACCCGATGGACTCCATCTTCGCTAAAAAGAAGCTCATGAAAGAAGCACGTCAGGAAGGTCATCGTTTCTTCTTCTACCATGACGCCGTTTATCGGGTCGTTCGCTTCGATGAAACCGGGAAAAATGTCGTTGAGTCAGTTGAAAGAACTCGTTGACTAGCATAACCGAAACGGATGCTGTATGAAGAACGGCAACATTGTCAACGTATTAATTCTTTTTAGGCAAATATAAAAGGGTTGTTCCAAGTAGTCGGTTTACCTGACTATTTGGGACAGCCCTTATTCAATACCGGAAAGAACTATGGTGATTAATTTTTAACAAGCTCGACAACTGTGCCTGTTTTAGCATCTGCTGCAAATTCATATTGTTCCAATATGCCATTTTTAATACGTGATACTCCGCCTCTGTAAACATTCATAGAAATGACGTTATTCGTGAATGGCTCAGTTTTCATCACAATCCATGAACCATCGATTGGACCTTCTTTTTTAAATGCATCTTTTACTGTTTTTAATACTTGCTCAGCTGGAACAGCAGAGTTTGCACGATCTACGGCTCCTTTGACGACTAATCCTGCAGCTGCTCCGGTCAGAACGCCGGCTGCAAATTCTTTGAACTTCATACGGACAGCACTCCTTACTAGTCATTTTAATAAGTGTATCATACCACTTTCAATTTGAATAAGCGAGACTACTCACTCTATTCTTTCGGATGACGAACTAGACAATTGGTAATTTCGACTGAATTGTTCTACAATACGTAATGTACATAATTTAAAGTGGAGGTAATCCTTTTATGAATAACGAAACTCTTGCAATGTTTAAAACGCTAACAGAATTACCAGGTGCGCCCGGAAATGAGCATGCGGTACGTAACTATTTACGCGGCGAGCTTGAAAAATATTCGGATGAAATGATTCAAGACAACTTGGGAGGCATCTTTGGTGTTCGTAAAGGACCTGAGAACAGCCCTAAAATAATGGTAGCTGGACATATGGATGAAGTCGGTTTCATGATTACAGGAATTACGGAAAATGGAATGCTTCGTTTCCAAACACTTGGCGGCTGGTGGAACCAAGTCATGCTCGCACAACGTGTTGAAATTATTACAGACAAACGTGTAATTCCAGGCGTTATCGGTTCCATTCCTCCACATCTTTTGACCGATGAACAGCGCGCGAAGCCAATGGACGTTAAAAATATGCTGATTGACATCGGTGCTGATGATCTGGAAGATGCAAAGCGCATCGGAATCCGTCCGGGTCAACAAGCGGTACCGGTTTGTCCGTTCACACCGATGGCGAACGAGAAAAAGATTATGGCTAAGGCTTGGGATAACCGATACGGCTGCGGTCTAGCACTAGAATTATTGAAGGAAGTCAAAGGTATAGATCTTCCAAACCAACTTTTCTCAGGGGCAACCGTAATGGAAGAAGTCGGATTGCGTGGAGCTCAAACAGCTGCAAATATGATTAATCCTGATTTGTTCTTTGGACTTGATGCAAGCCCTGCAAACGATATGTCCGGAAGTAAGACGGAATTTGGGCAGCTGGGCAAAGGTACACTGTTGCGTATTTTGGATAGAACGATGATTACGCATCGCGGGATCCGCGAATTCATCCTTGATACGGCAGAAACACATAACATTCCATATCAGTATTTCGTTTCACAAGGCGGAACAGATGCAGGGAAAGTCCATATTTCAAACGAAGGTGTACCGAGTGCGATCATCGGCATTTGTTCTCGTTACATTCACACATCTTCATCAATCATTCATACCGATGATTACGCAGCAGCAAAAGAACTTCTTGTGAAATTGATAACGACGTGTGACAAAACAACTCTTGAAACAATTAAACAAAACGCGTAATTTCGATTTGCCAAGCAATCATTTAAAAGCAGTGGGTAACAGATGTACATCTGTTACCCACTGCTTTTCACTGCGAAAACAGGCACAATCCTGTAATATGCGGTTCTGATGGTTGCGCGGATATGTGCTGACAGCTAAACTAAACATATTGTATTGAAACGGAGGCGAAGGCGTGATCAGGAAAACTACCTGCTTTATAACAGCAGCACTTTTGGTACTCGTTTTGACAGCATGCGGACGAACTGTTGAAGAGAGAACGGACGAAGCGATGCAAGCAGCGCGAGATGCATTTGAGATGAACCGTAAACAACCGACGGAATCTATAGATAAGGTCGAATTCTATAAGCCGGTTGGCTGGAAAGCAGATATGATGAAAGAAGAACACACACTTTTGATATCGAAACGAAGTCAAACTTATACAGCGCAATATAATCCGAATGCTAAACAAGACTCCCATGCGTATTATGAGTTGCTGATGGCGGATACTAGTAAAGAATTTATCCAGCAGCAAACCTTTTCGGATGCGGGCGTATTTGGATTTGCAGCAATTAGCGCACATGGCGATTCTTCAGTTGAGGTCGTAACGGGCACCGGTCCTGTTCAAGTGACGGCAATTGTACCAAAGGAAGATTTAGTTGCAGCCATCGAGCGCATGATGGAAATCGCACGTTCTGTAAAAATAGCATCATAAAAATTATTTACTTAAGGAGAGGTGAAAACGTTGAAATCAGAACAATTAGTGGAAGAACTGAAAAAGCGGCTTTCTTCTCAACACTTTGAATGGAAGTTCGATAAAAAAGCAGATCGAGTTCGTCTAGATCATAACGGGCTACATAGGGGAATGGATATATCCCTTCCAGAAATTCTGGCAAAGTACGAATTAAAACAGGATGCAGCTATTGATGAAATTGTCTACACCATTCAAGAGACATTCAATGCAATGGAGGCAGAACAACAACAAGGGTTCGATGCGGATTCCACCATTCTTCCTGTTATTCGTTCAACGTCATTTCCAAAACAATCAAAAGCGGGCAGTCCATTTTTAATGAAAGAACACACAGCTGAAACTGCAATCTATTATGCATTGGACCAAGGGAAAACGTATCGTCTTATTGATGAGGGCATGCTTTCAGAACTGGGGAAAACAGAAAAAGAAATTACTGAAGCCGCATTATTTAATGCCCGAAAACTGCCGACAGATGTTAAAGTAGATGAAGTAGCTGGCAATAAATATTATTTCCTGAACATAAATGATGGATATGATGCAAGCCGAATATTGAATGCTGCATTTTTGAAAGAGATGGCGACTCGCATTGACGGTCATATGACGGTCTCTGTGCCTCACCAAGATGTATTGATCATCGGTGATATACAAAATGACACGGGATATGATGTTCTTGCGCAAATGACGATGCACTTCTTTACGACAGGAACAGTGCCGATTACGTCATTATCATTCCTCTATAACGATGGGGAGCTTGAACCTATCTTCATTATGGCTAAAAATCGTGTGGCAGAAAAAGGAGAGAAAAAGAAATGAACGTCTTTATTAACAAAAATGGTGTAGGTGACGTGTTGATGGTACAACTGACAACAGAACGTCCTGAGCAATCAGAAATTGAAACTAAAGGTGATATTACGCTTATTAAGTCAACACAAGACGGAAACGCAGTAGCGTTGAACGTATTTAACGCTACTCAATACGTTGGGGAACATGCAGATGGATCGATCGAATTAACACCTGACCTTGTTGCGAAGATTCAGGAAGCGCTTGAAAAGAATGGCGTTTCACTTGAACTTAATGTAGATTTCAGTCCGAAATTTGTTGTTGGTCACGTTGTTTCAAAAGAAAAACATCCGAATGCGGACAAGCTCAATATTTGCACAGTCAACGTGGGCAGTGAAACATTACAAATCGTTTGCGGGGCACCGAATGTTGAAAGTGACCAAAAAGTTGTCGTAGCAAAAGTAGGGGCAGTAATGCCATCTGGCATGATCATTCGCGACGCGGAACTGCGCGGAGTTCCCTCTTCAGGAATGATTTGTTCTGCAAAAGAATTAGACCTGCCAGATGCACCTGCAGAAAAAGGGATTCTCGTTTTAGCCGCGGACGCTGAAGTAGGAAGCGCATTTACAAAATAAAAAAGAATCCTAACAGAGAAGCTAGTAGAGTTCTCTGTTTTTTTTATGGAAATTTAATTAAAACGAGAGTACTTTTGATCATAAATACCGGTCGGAGCGACTTTAAATCCAATTTCGTATACTCGCCAGCACACGACTATTTGATTTTACCCTAGTTTTTCTGCTAAAATAGGTTGATTGAAATGAAAAGAGTGATAGAGTGAGCTGGATAAAAAAAACGATGAGCCGCTTGTTTGGCTCCGAATCTGATGATGAATTACAAGACTTGAAAGATGAGACGTTTGAAGAAGTCTCCGATGAAGTTAGTGACTACAAACAACCGCAAGACACAAACTCGCCGCAGCGGCCGGCATTTAGATTTCCTATGATTACTGATGCTGAAATTTATGGATGGGATGAAGACCCTGACGAACTTGTACAAATAAAGAAGCAAGAATCGCTTCCAGTAGAAAATAAGGACACATCTGAAACGACACCATTATACAAAAATAATAGATGGCCCGCAGAACCGCCTATTGGTGAAATCCATAGAGCGGGAAGCAGAACGAAATATAAGGAACAGCCTGAACGCACTAAAACGGATCAGCCAAAAGTGGTCAAGCAAGTGGAACGTAAATCCGCAATTGTAAAACCACGTACGAACAAGCCGTTTACACCAACGGAAGTGCCTTCACCTGTTTATGGATTTTCACAACCTAAGCGTGCTTCGGTAAAAATTGAACACGAAATCACATCCAATTACGATAATCAACCTGATACAAAGAAAGTACCGCCATCGAATCTCTTTTTACCTAAAGAAGTTTTGCCGTCGGGAAGAAAAATCGGGGCACCAGTTATAGAGGATTTGAATTCTCTGCCCGATGTTGAACCTGAAAACGGAGTGAATGATGTATTTGAAGGGCAACCTGAATCTTCTTCATCAGTGGCTGATCAGCCGAAAGCAGATGTTGTTGAAATACAGGACAGAAATCTGCTAATTTCAACGACAGATCAGTTGCGAGCTGAAATTGATCATGAACACACAGTGCAAGAAGAAACCATTTCAGATCACGTACAAGTTGCAGTTTTAGAACCTGATAGCGAAGTACTTGATCAAGAGATTCTTTATAGGAAAGATTTTGCCCCTGAAGTATTAGAAGAACAAGAGACAGATGAAGAGCATACAGAGCAAGATGACCCTGTAAGTGGTGCCCTTGAGGTGTTACGTGTTGAGGACATGCAAGAAGGGGAAACAGACTCTCATTCAGAACCAGAAAAAGCTTCTGATGAAAAGATTGTTCCTTTTAACGTTGTCATGTTGAAATCAGACAAAGAAAAGCAGCACTTACGGGCACTTTCTATAACTGATGTACCAACATACAAAGAACCTGCCAGTGTGCCTGTGCATAAAGAGGAGCCGGCTGCTGTTAGCAAGGGAATCCAGTTTGCAAATACAGGAACTCAGAATGGAAGCAATCAGCCAGTCGGAGCGGTTCAACCGCCACCCTTGAGCATCGCAGCGCTTCCTGAAGAAACAGAGGAAGAGGAGCAGCAGGTGCTGCCTCACTATGTATTCCCTTCAATGGAAGAGTTATTGCCAGCTGAAGAACAGCAGGAAGATACGGAATGGCTCACTTCACAATCTGAAAAACTAGTCGAAGCCCTTTCTCATTTTGCTGTGGAAGCTGACATATTAGAAGCAGTTCAAGGGCCGACAGTAACTCGTTTTGAACTGACCGTCGGATTTGGAACTAAAGTCAGCAAGGTTCGCAATTTAACCGATGATCTTAAATTAGCGCTTGCGGCAGAAGATATCCGGATCCAGGCTCCTATTCCTGGTACAAGCTCCATCGGAATTGAAATACCAAATCGGACAACTCGTCCTGTACGCATTTCCGAAGTTATTGATACCGAGAAGTTTTCGAGTTCTGAGTCACCGCTTGAAGCGGTTCTTGGACTGAGTTTAACAGGTGAGCCTGTGACAATTGACTTACGGAAAATGCCCCATGGAATGATTGCAGGAGCAACAGGTTCCGGAAAATCAGTATGCATCAATTCGATTCTTGTAAGCTTGTTATACAAAGCAACCCCTTCAGAACTTAAAATGATGCTAATTGACCCTAAAATGGTGGAGTTAGCTCCTTTCAATGGCATACCGCATCTGATTAGCCCAGTGATCACGGATGTAAAGGCTGCAACTGCCGCGCTGAAATGGGCTGTCGATGAGATGGAACGCCGCTATGAGCTGTTTGCGCATGCAGGTGCAAGAAATATTGAACGATATAACCAAATGGCGGAAGCAAATCGCCAGTTCTCTCAAAAGATGCCGTATCTGCTTATCGTAATTGATGAGCTTGCGGATTTAATGATGGTTGCACCAAATGATGTGGAAGTTTCAATCAGCCGAATCGCACAAAAAGCCCGTGCATGTGGAATTCACTTGATAATCGCAACTCAGCGACCGTCTGTTGACGTGATTACTGGAATTATCAAGGCCAACATTCCAACTCGGATTGCATTTGCGGTGTCCTCTCAAATCGATTCCCGTACGATTATCGACGGAGCAGGTGCTGAGCGCCTTCTTGGAAGGGGCGACATGCTTTATATCGGGAATGGACAATCTTCTCCTATTCGCTTACAAGGGACATTTGTAACAGATGATGAAATTGAAAGCATTATTGAGCATGTGAAAAGTGAAGCAGCGCCGGAATACTTATTCGGTCAGGAAGATTTACTGGCCGCTGTTGTAGAAGAAGAGGAATCTGACCCATTGTTTACGCAGGCTTGTTCATTCATCATTGAACAGGGGAGTGCATCGACTTCACTGATGCAGCGTCATTTTAGTATTGGCTACAATCGAGCCGCAAAGATTATGGATCGAATGGAAGCACATGGTTTCATCTCTGAACAACGGGGCAGCCGTTCACGGGATGTCTATTTAACAGAAGCCGACTTAGAGGCATTTCTGAATCCTGATCATGAAGCATAAGATTAGAAATATGAACATACAACACGAATTAGCAATGAGAGATATTAGGGAACTGTTTGCTCCCAGGAGGTTGCACAATGACGAAATTTCACTTTACAGGTATTAAAGGATCAGGAATGAGCTCACTCGCTCAAATTCTTCATGATTCATCAAACGAAGTTCAAGGATCTGATGTGGAAAAGCACTTTTTCACAGAGGAACCTCTTCATGAACGTTCTATTAAGGTACTCCCTTTCAGTGAAGACAATATTACTGAAGGACTTACAATAATTGCAGGAAATGCATTCCCAGATACACATCCGGAATTAGTGAAGGCGCGTGAACTTGGGCTGGATGTCATTCGTTATCATGATTTTTTGGCTGATTACATGAAACAATCTGTTTCTGTAGCGGTAACAGGCACGCACGGAAAAACGTCCACGACGGGGTTACTGGCACATGTTCTAACCGGTTTTGCACCCATTTCTTATTTAATTGGAGATGGTACAGGTAAAGGCGTTCAAGACAGCGACTTTTTTGTATTTGAGTCATGTGAATACAAACGGCATTTCTTAGCGTACGAACCGGATTATGCAATCATCACGAATATCGATTACGATCATCCGGACTATTTTAAAGACATGGAAGACGTATTGAATGCATTTGGTGATATGGCATTAAATGTGAAAAAAGCGATTATCGCATGCGGGGATGACTCGAACTGCCTGGCCATTCAAGCAAATGTTCCAGTTGTGCTCTATGGTCTTGGAGAGGGAAATGATTTTAGTGCCTCTAATATTGTAAAGAGCGCTGAAGGCACTTCTTTTGATGTGTTTGTACGCAACGAATTCTATCATTCTTTCACAATTCCGATGCCTGGAGACCATGCAATTAAAAACGCATTGGCAGTCATTGCGCTTTGCCAGTATGAAGGATTAGAACCCAATATTGTCGCAGAACGTCTAAAGAGTTTCGATGGTGTGAAACGCAGATTCACTCAAATTAAAACCGACAACGCCATTCTAATCGATGACTATGCACATCATCCAACGGAAATTCGTGCAACACTTCAGTCCGCAAGACAGAAGTATCCTGACCGTGAAATCGTTGCAGTTTTCCAGCCGCATACGTTTTCAAGAACGGCTGCACTATTGAACGAATTTGCAGAAAGTCTTGCTGAAGCCGACCAAGTTTACTTATGTGATATATTTGGATCTGCACGGGAGAAATCAGGTACGCTGACAGTGGATGATTTGGCTGAGAAAATCCCTGGTTCTGAACATTTGATGCTAGATGCTATTGAAGCACTTGATGGACATGAAGAAGCTGTGTTTTTGTTTATGGGCGCAGGGGACGTACAAAAGTATTTGAATGCTTATCAGCAACATATCGCTGAACAGAAGACAGTCTGATTAATTTAATCAGGCTGTTTTCTTTTTTTTGAACAAATCTTGATTTTTTAAAAGGAAATCCTGAGTTGTTGTCGAAAATGAAAACTAAGGTTAAAGTTTAGCCTGAAGAGTGTCAGGGTAAAAGTACTCATAAGATCGTTGACAGGGAGGAGTGAACTGCTTCAATCTGTTGTACATAACGGAAAGTCGCTGGAATGTAAAATTTCAGCGAAGTTACGAACCGTGCAGACAGAAGAATGCCATTGGACTACTGACCAACCTAGAAACGTTATTTTAAGGAGGAGATCGCATGAGCGACAACTACAACAAAACAAATGAACAGCACGATATTTATGAAAACTCTTACGGAGAGCCATCCCAATTACCGATGAACTATAACTACTTCCCAACGGATACAGACCGTTTCTATGAAGAAGAAAGTTCCAGCTCAGGCAGCTTTTTAATGGGAGCAGTAGTGGGCGGAGTAATTGGTGCAGCGGCGGCGCTTTTCCTAGCGCCTAAAACAGGTAAAGAAATGCGCGATGATTTTTCGACTCAAGCAGTGCAATTGAAAAATAAAAGTATCGAGCTCAGCTCGACAGCGAAAGACAAAGCGGTCGACCTGACAGCTACTGCTAAAGACAAAGCAGCAGATTTCACATCGACTGCTAAGGATAAGGCAGCTGATTTATCCAGTACTGCAAAAGAAAAAGCGACACAGCTTTCTACAGCAGCTAAAGAAAAGTCTGAAGACCTTAAGAAAAATGTCCAAGACCAGACTGAAAAAGTAAAATCGATGACTTCAAAGACGACTGCACCAATGGATGATGGCACAGCTTCTTCTGAAGGCGAAGAGCCTATTGTGAACAACGGTCAGAAAGATGCTCCTAAAAAGTCTGAAGAGAAAAAAGAGGCAAGCAATCAAACTACCAAAAATAGTGATGTTGCCTATGACAATTCAGATAATATCGGCAAGAACAAAAACATCAATCAGAACGCAGTTTCTGATGAAAAACCTAAAACTAATTAAACGAGAAAACGCCATTCAGCCTCTGCGCTGAATGGCGTTTTTTACGTAATTAAAATTTCTAATTCGTCTCCTCCAAATAGCTGATCATAAAATTGTATCGGCTGTTTATTACGAAGCAGTTTATAAGAAGTTGCTGAACCTGCAGGTAACTGATAATCTACAAATGCAAAAACATCACTGAATGTAATCGGCTGTCCTGTTAATGGCGTCACTTTCAACTGGTCATCTTCTGTAAGCTTGGCCGTCGGTTCAACTGGCTGGTCATTCAGTATGACGGAGAACCGTGGTTTTGTGATGGTTACTTGAGTCCCGTTGAATGCAACTGTTAATTGTTCTGTCAATTGAACTCCCAATTCATTTGCAACTTCTGCCACCGTAGTCAGGGACTTTTGCTCACTCGTTATGTGATCTCCATCGTCCAATTGCGAAGTAAGTGAGATGGGAAGTCCGTTACGAGAATAGGCAGGAGGTTTGGATTTGAGATGTACTCGTTTTCCATTCAGCATGACTGCTTGCAGGGATCCGTGACTACCACTGTCCTCATTCAATAAGTGTAATGCATCACGCAATGTAAATGGGCAATGAACCTGGATATCATCCCGGTCTTGAATCATTGTCTGCAGATCTCCTGAGTTGTTATTCACGAGCACTTCCGTATTTAATACAATCGTCTGATTGTTGATTTTTACAGAAATCGTTTCAGTCTGTATTTCAGTCACATCTTCTATAGCAGCATGTGCAGAGTGTCCATCTGCTCCTAATACGAGTTGAATGGAGTCCCCGTTGCAAATCGGATCTTTTGAACTGACGGGCTCACCGTTATTAAGTATTACTGAAGGTGTTCCATGACTTCCAGGAAGTGTGATTTCTTGACCGTTCAGTGTAAAGCGCAACGCGAGACCAGGCTTTCCATATAATTGCTTAGCTTTAATCCCTGCTGCCAGAAGCGCATCTCCCACTGTCATTTCTTTTAACTCAAAGAGTCGGATCGTCTTATCATTCACGGTTACAGACATGTATTGAATCGGCGCCCGTTTTGCTGCGATTGCAATTCCGATTGGCGTGACCAGTGCAGGGGAGGAGATAATGTGCTCCGCAAGTGTTACTTCAGACAGTGCATCCAGCCCTCGGACAGCTACCCGCTGTAATGGGAGCTCGAGAGCAGCACTAAGTTTACTCGTCAAAGCAGGAGTCAGACTGCCGCCGCCCACCAGCATCACGGCTTGAGGGGACGTATTGTTTAATCGCTTGATCTCATTGGCAATCGACTCTGACAGTCTGTCGATCGCAGGCATAATGCTTGTAATCACTTCTTGTGAAGAAAGCTGTTGTTCGAAACCTAAAATATCGCTGATGACAACAGTGTCTTCATTGAACAGCAATCGCTTTATGCGTTCTGCCTCAGGGAAATCCAGCAAATAGCTGGAACTCAATGCTTCAGTAATTTCGTCTCCAGCCACTGGAACCATACCAAATGCAGAAACAGTGTTATGATTAGTAAGTGCAATATCTGAGGTACCTGCACCAATATCGACTAAAGCTACATTTAACCGTCTCATCGATTGAGGTACTAAGACATTGATGGCAGCAATTGGTTCAAGGGTCAGTGCGTCCATTTCAAGGTCTGCTCGTTTTAACGCTGAGAGCAGCGATTCCACAACAACACGCGGTAAGAATGTAGCAATGACTTCAACACTGGCAGAGCGGCCTGTTTGGTCAATTAAGCTGCCAATCTCATCGTCATCCAGCAAGTAATGCAGAACAGAGTATCCCACGCAATAATATTGATTTTCGGATGTGATTGCATCAGAGGATAGTAACTCTTGCTGTGCTTTTTGGACGGCACCCAGTTCCAATCGGTTAATGTCTTCTGTGTTGATGAGTGCATGCTCTGTAATATCAACTGACATTTTGCCTACTCCTGTTTTTAATGCTCGACCTGCAGCTGCTACGCTGACTTTTTTCAAAGGTCCGTGCCGTTCTCCGAGTAACGTTTTCATTTGTTCAATCACTGAAGCTACACTGACTATGTTATGTATTTGTCCGTCAATCATGGAGCGCTCCTTATGTTCAATTACTTCAAGATCGACAACATGATACCCTGAGTTTACTTCTTCCAATATAATTCCGACAACAGAACGTGTTCCGATATCAAGTGCGAATAAAGGCGCCACTTTTGTACCTCCTAAGACTTTCCGATATATTATATATGACAATTTAGCAAAATAGCGTGACTTTTCAACCGAGTTTCATTATACTAGGTCTATTATTATAAAATGTACCATACATTCTCCAATGCGAAAAGGGAATGCTATGAATGGGGAGGAGAATGATTATGCGCCAAAATGATTTGGAAGAGCTTCGGTCTCAGGTAACTGAACTGAACGTAAAGATTTTAGATCTCATTAACGACCGTACGGCTGTCGTGCAAGAAATCGGTAAAGTAAAAGAAAAACAAGGTGTTAATCGTTACGATCCGGTTCGAGAGAGAGAAATGCTGGATTTCTTGAAAGATGCGAACAAAGGACCCATTCCAAATGGTATTCTTGAACAAGTATTTAAAGGGATTTTCATGTCTGCACTTGAAATTCAAGAAGACGAACAGAAGAAAGCACTCCTCGTTTCACGCAAACGAAAAGCAGAAGATACTATCGTAGACATTAACGGAGAAAAAATTGGGGATGGGACGCCTTCATTTGTCTTCGGACCATGCGCTGTTGAGTCCTATGAACAAGTGCTGGCAGTAGCTCAGTCCATTAAAGCGAAAGGACTCACAATGATGCGTGGCGGTGCATATAAGCCGCGTACATCACCTTATGATTTCCAAGGGTTAGGATTGGAAGGATTGAAGATTTTAAAGCGTGTATCTGATGAAACAGGGTTGTCCATCGTGACAGAGATCATTACTCCTTCACATCTAGAAGAAGCGCTTGACTATATAGATGTCATTCAAATCGGTGCACGGAATATGCAAAACTTCGAGCTTCTTAAGGAAGCAGGAAAAACCAACAAGCCAGTATTGTTGAAACGCGGACTAGCTGCAACAATCGATGAATTCATCCATGCTGCAGAATATATTATGTCAAAAGGGAATACTCAGATTATGCTTTGTGAGCGCGGCATTCGGACGTATGAACGTGCGACTCGCAATACACTAGATATTTCTGCTGTTCCAATTTTAAAGCAAGAGACGCATTTACCTGTATTTGTGGATGTTACTCACTCTACAGGCAGAAAAGATCTTCTGATTCCAACGGCTAGAGCAGCAATTGCTGTCGGTGCTGATGGCGTCATGGCTGAGGTACACCCGGACCCGGCGGTTGCTTTGTCTGACTCAGCTCAACAAATGAACATTGAACAATTTGACGAATTCTACGAAGAAATGCAACGTTTCATGAATACACATCAAATTGTATAATTTTTTGTCGGAGCTTCCATGGCTCCGGCTTTTTGGTATAATAGGGACGGAAGATAAAATGATACGGAGAAAGGGGAGGTCAGTATGGCGGTAACAATTTATGACGTGGCCCGAGAAGCGAACGTCTCAATGGCTACTGTATCACGGGTGGTCAATGGTAATCCCAACGTGAAACCAGCAACGCGTAAGAAGGTAACAGCATGCATTGAACGGCTCGGCTATCGGCCAAATGCCGTGGCACGCGGCCTCGCCAGCAGAAAAACGACAACTGTAGGTGTGATCGTACCGGATATTTCAAAAAGTTATTATGCAGAACTCTCTAGAGGGATTGCAGATGTTGCGACGATGTACGAGTATAACATCATTCTATCGAACTCTGATAAGCGCCCGTTGCGTGAAATGGAACTCATTGAGGATCATTTAGGGAAGCAAGTGGATGGGTTAATATTTATGAGTGATTCGATCTCAGATGATGTACGTAAGGAAATGAATTCTGCTAACATTCCAATTGTGTTAGCAGGGACGTTGGATTCTAAATTTGAGTTTCCAACGGTGAATATCGAAAATAAGGAAGCTGCACACGCTGCAGTGAATGAGCTGATTGAAAATGACCATAAACGCATAGCGTTCATTTCCGGGCCATTCAGCCGGGACATTAATAGGCTTTCTAAGAAGATTGGGTATGAGGAAGCGATGGCTGGAGCTGGTTTATCCATTCCTGACGGGTACATCGTCGAGACGGATAATACATACGATGACGCATACGAAGTATGGAATCGTTTAAATAAGTTACCCGAACCTCCTACAGCTGTTTTTGCAGGAAATGACGAAATTGCTGTCGGATTAATGAATGGAATACGCGATGCAGGTCTTACGGTACCGAATGATATCGAGCTGATCTGTTTCCAGCACTCTATTCTTGCGAGAGCAGTGCGTCCGCAGTTAACGGCTATTCGTGTGCCATTGTATGATTTAGGAGCCGTATCGATGCGACTCTTAACGAAGTTGATGAATGGTGAAGAAGTTGACCAAAAGCAAGTTGTTTTGCCATATCAATTGGAACATCGGGATTCTGTGCGAAGTAAATAATGCATAGAAATCCAAAATAGAAAAGCGGAGGGCTAAGTCAGCCACTCTGCTTTTCTTTTTTGTTCCACTATCGCGGTTGTTGCTCACTTCGTATGTAGTGTAGTGAACGGTCCATGACTTGAGCATTCTTTTCTTCAATTTCTGCTTTTCTAGGAATCGGTTTATATAAGGGGTTCGGATCTTCCCACGTTTCAATCAGCGGTACAGGGGACTCTGGCTGCCAGCGGGCCAGCCATTCTTTCGGAAGCGGCCCTGTCGGTGCAGGAAGGTTCTTCATCGCATACCAAATATGTGACCAAGCCCGAGGGACGACCCGCCATATATCATATCCTCCGCCGCCTACCGCTATCCATTTGCCATCACAATACTCGTCTGCAAGTTCGCGGGCGATTCTAGGAATCTCCTTATAGATTTCCATCGTGCCGTACAAATGAGTTAACGGATCAAAAAAATGAGCATCTGCGCCGTTCTGTGTCAAAATCACGTCAGGTTTAAACCATTCTACGACTTCACGGAAAGCGGTTTCATAAATGGAAAGAAAGGATTCGTCTTCCGTGAAGGCATCAATTGGAAAGTTGAACGAAGTTCCATAGCCTTTTCCGTTCCCGCGTTCAGTTACATGCCCGGTTCCGGGGAATAGATAACGTCCCGTTTCATGGATGGACAATGTGCATACATCGGGATCATCGTAGAATGTCCACTGAACTCCATCACCGTGGTGGGCATCCGTATCGATGTAAAGAACTCGCGCATCGTAGTTTTTCTGTAAATAACGGATGGCGACAGAGCTATCATTGTATACACAAAATCCCGAGGCTTTTCCCTGGAAACCATGATGAAGGCCGCCGCCAAGATTTAAGGCATAGCCCGCGCGATTTTGCATGACTTCATCGACAGCAGTCAAAGTGCCACCGACGAGCATAGCACTCGCTTCATGCATATTTGAAAAAATTGGCGTATCTTCAGTCCCAATTCCATACACACTTCCAACCTCAGGTCCAACCTCGCCTTTTCCCGCCTTCTTTACCATTTCAACGAATTTGGGTTCATGTACTAACATCAATTCTTCGTCCGTTGCTACGCGGGGAGGGATAATATCTTCGGCGGTGATCGCATACATCTCTTTTAGTAAATCTAGTGTTAAAACGATTCGTTTCTGATTGAAAGGGTGTGTATCTGAAAATGAGTAACCCAGCTGATCTTCTGAAAATATGAAAACAGCATCCTTCTTCATACTTCTGCCCCAGGAAAGTTCGGCCAAAGAACGTCAAATCCACGCCCTTTTAGTCCTTCGATAATTGGAATAGGATTCATCGTCTTAATGCGGATCACCAGAATTTTATTTGCTTCATTCTCTTTGTCAGGATAGACCAGGACACTTTGTACATTCGTTTGGAATTCATTGAACACTTTAGTCACTTCAAATAGAATACCTGGAATGTTCGGAACACGAACTTCAATCTGTGAACCGGGCTGATGTGCACCTGTTAACTCAATATATTTATATAATAGATCTGTTTCTGTAATGATTCCGATAAGCTGCTGGTTGGAAACGATAGGGAGACAACCAACTTGGTTATGGTAGAAAACTAACGCGGACTCCTCTACAAAGTCCATCGGATGCCCTGTAATGGGATTCTTGACCATGCATTCGGAAAGCTGCATTTCATAAACCGCAGCAAGATTTTCTGTTGGCTTATCTCCATATGGAAGGATCTCTTTCAAGTCGCGGTCGGTTACAATCCCTACAAGCTGATTGTTTTGAATAACAATAGGGAGGTGCCGGATGTGGTGTGTTCTCATTAAGTCTGCAGCGTCTTTTACTGTATGAGCGGGTGTTAACGTAATGACTTCAGTTTTCATGATTTCTTCGATTAACATAGTTTCCCTTCTTTCTTAGTACAGAAATCTGTTTTTAAATCGCAGGCTGTCAAATCGCTGAACATCCTCTTGCTCGATGCGTTTGCCAATGCGAGCCATTAAACAGTTTGCTGGGTGTGAACAAATTTCGGGATCATCTGTTGCGAAATACTCGAGTCCTCCGTGCTGCATCATTTTCTCCATCACTTTTCGGTACTCCCAGACATTCAGCTTGGTCTCTTTTAAATCCCAATGCCAATAGTATTCAGTTGTAATGACAATATAGTCTTCCATCGCATCGTCCATCATTGAAACTTCAAGAAGCGCTTTACCGACACCGCCTCCCCGATACTTGGCAATGACTTCAATTGCGCCTAATTCAATCAAATTTTCCATATTTCCCTCAGACCAGCGTTCAAGTGGATCAGGATACAAGTAGGTAACATATCCGACGATTTGATCTTGATTTCGGGCAATAATAATTCGGCCTTCAGGCAGCTTAGAAATTCCAACCAGAGCTTTGTGCTGCTGTGCAGGAGGTCTGAATGCTACCAATCCTTCATGAAATGCATAACTTTCAAGATCGGAAGTACGTATAGGGCCTTCTATAATAAGATCTCCATTTCTATGCTTCAATTCCAAAGCATTATAGGTTTTTACATGTTCCAACCATTTCACCGCCTTCAGCTGATAATCGATCTGCTTACAGTATACATGAATCGTATGATGATTTTATTGTTATTTCTTACAAAACGGAGAACTATCGGAAAAATGTTATTTGTTTGCTAATTTAATAGAAGTTCATGTAGAATAAAAATGTTAGTACATATATATCAAGGGGGTTCTGTTATGGTTTTAAAAACAATTCCGGCTTTACAATCTGACTACCAGATGGAAGACTATGACAAATTGGCGGCTGATTTCGATTGGAAAGAAGCGGAAAAAGCCTTCAGCTGGTATGATACGGGAAAAGTGAATATTGCGCACGAAGCGGTCGATCGACATGCAGAGTCCTTCCGCAAAAACAAAGTTGCGCTTTACTATAAAGATGGTTCACGCAACGAATCCTATACATTCGGAGATTTAAAGAAGTACTCGAATAAGGCTGCGAATGTATTAAAAAATTGCTCAACCTTGGAGAAAGGCGATCGGATTTTCGTCTTCATGCCGCGGTCGCCTGAATTATACTTCGCTCTTTTAGGTGCTTTAAAAATCGGTGCAATTGTAGGTCCGTTATTTGAAGCATTCATGGAAGGGGCTGTCTACGACCGGTTAGACGACAGCGATGCAAAAGCAATCATTACAACTCCGGAACTCGTAGCTCGCATTCCAGTCGATCGTTTACCGAATCTGGAAACTGTTTTCGTTGTGGGGGACGATGTAGCAGAAGAAGGTAAAGTAATTAGTTTCAGCAAGCATTTTGAAAAAGCATCTAAAGACTTCAATGTGGAGTGGCTGGATCGTGAATCACCGACTTTGCTACATTATACTTCAGGTTCTACAGGAAAACCTAAAGGTGTCTTGCACGTACAAGAAGCAATGGTTCAGCAATTACAAACTGCAAAGTGGGTACTCGATCTGCGTGAAGAAGATGTATTTTGGTGTACAGCTGATCCAGGTTGGGTGACTGGCACGGCGTATGGTATTTTCGGTCCGCTGCTGGCTGGTACAACAAACCTAATTGTCGGTGGACGCTTCTCAACAGATGCGTGGTATGGAGCGGTTGAAGAATTTGGCGTATCCGTCTGGTATAGCGCTCCGACAGCTTTCCGTATGCTGATGGGCGCAGGAAACGCTGCGATGGAAGGGCATGACTTGTCATCCCTTCGCCATATTTTGTCTGTCGGAGAGCCATTGAATCCTGAAGTCGTTCGCTGGGGGATGGAAACATTCAATATGCGAATCCATGATACATGGTGGATGACGGAAACAGGTGCTCAGATGATTTGTAACTTCGGCTCCCTTCCATTGAAGCCAGGTTCTATGGGGAAACCCGTGCCGGGTGTTGAAGCCGCAATCGTAGACGATCAAGGCAACGTTTTACCTCCCAACCGAATGGGGAACTTGGCGTTGAAAAAAGGATGGCCAGCAATGATGAGAGCCATTTGGAATAACCCTGAAAAATATGATTCTTATTTTTTGAATGATGAATGGTATGTATCGGGGGATTCAGCCTATATGGATGAGGACGGATACTTCTTCTTCCAAGGTCGTGTTGACGATGTAATCATGACAAGCGGCGAGCGCGTAGGCCCATTTGAAATTGAAAGTAAATTGATTGAGCACCCAGCGATTGTTGAGGCAGGGGTTATTGGTAAACCGGATCCGGTTCGCGGTGAAATCATCAAGGCGTTTATTGCGCTGCATGATGGTTATGAGCCGACAGATGAACTGAAAGAAGAGATTCGTCAATTCGTGAAAAAAGAGCTGGCAGGTCATGCAGCCCCGCGAGAAATTGAGTTCAAGGATAAACTTCCAAAGACACGCAGCGGTAAAATCATGAGACGAGTGCTAAAGGCATGGGAACTCGATTTACCAACGGGCGATTTGTCGACGATGGAAGACTGATAAGCAAAAGAAAGCTGGACAGTTACCCGATATGGGAACTGCCCAGCTTTTTTTAGTTTGAAATTTAGGGAAAGCGGGAGACGGTGTGGATTAGTCACCGTCTGAATCGCCCTCACCATCTCCACCGTTAGCAGGCGGTTTCGGTTTCCCGTCGCCACCGTTAGCGGGCGGTTTTGGTTTCCCGTCGCCCCCTCCGTTAGTGGGTGGCTTTGGTTTCCCATCGCCCCCTCCATTGGCGGGTGGCTTTGGTTTCCCATCTCCGCCCCCGTTAGTCGGTGGTTTCGGTTTGTTACCTGCATCCGTATTTGAATCCGGAGGTGTCGTTCCTGTATTACCGTCACCATCTCCTGATCCATTTGTTGAGTCGTCTGGTTTATCTTCTGGTTTAGGTGCTTCTGCTGCTGTCGTAACTGCGTTCGAAGGGCCGGAAGTTAACCCTGTTATATCTACAGCTCGTACAGTATAAGTGCCACTTCCGATTGGGAAGGAAAGTGACTGACCATCTCTGATTGTCCCTACACGTGTTCCGCCGTTGTAGACATAATACCCAATAACATCATTTGAAGGAGACGCACTCCATGTTAGTACAGATCCGTTTGCCGATGCACTAACACCTGCTGGCGCTACACCATCCGCAGGGAAGATCGCTCCTGATACGACGCGAGATGCAAAGGATGATTTCATCGGAAATAGCTTAGAAGCATCCCCGCCAAGAGGTCCGAGCATCCGTTTGATAAATTCTTGATTGACCCCAACGCCGCCAGCAGTAATGAATTCTGAAGGTGTCGAAGGCAATGCAGCATATCGTGTGCCTTTAACAGATACCGAAGCTGAAGAAATGATGCTGTCATCCGGTTTGTTAGGGAGCATGACATTTGCATTGAATAGATCAGAACGGACCAATCCAGCAGCTGAACATGCAGCTGACGGTGCGAGTCCAGAGATTCCGCAGAATGAGCGGTTTACAACACCTTTTGGCTGCTGGAAACGTTCGCCTTGACCAACTGTGGTAGGACTGGCCTGGTTGATGGCATTCATGAATTGAGCATACAATGCATTTGTACGTGAGCTTGCAGTACCGTATTGTGCGTTCCCTGGTCCTTCGAGTGATTTAGTCTGGTACTTATAACCGAGCCATACGCCTAGAGAAACGTTAGGGTTATACCCCAGCAGCCAGGCATCGCTGAATCCATTGGTTGTACCACTTTTAGCTGCAATATCAACGTTGAAGTTCAGTTTGCTTTTCATTACTTTAGCAGTACCGCTAGATGCAACATCACGAAGCATATCTGTCACGATGTATGCAGTTTGCGGGCTGAATACCTGAACAGGCTCCACTTTGTGCTGATAGATCACTTTACCTGAGCGATCTTCGATTTTTTCGATAATGTACGGCTCTACGTGCTGCCCGCCATTAGCGAGTGTCGAATAAGCACTTGTGTTCTCTTGAACCGTACCGCCATATTCCAACCCGCCGAGTGCTGCAGAAAGGTTTGTATAATCATGTTTTACTAAACTTGAATAACCCATTTTTTCCAGGAACTCGGCAGGACGCCGATCAATCATTTGCTGATAAAGGCGGAGTGCAGCTAAGTTCTGTGAAGTTGTCAGCGCTTGACGGGCAGAAATGATGCCCAGTTCTTGTGTCGGTATAAAGTTGGCTGGGGCATAGGAGCCAGCTCGGAATTTCACATCAACGACAGGACTTCCTGCACCAATTAAACCAAATTCAATAGCAGGTGCATAGACAAGTAAAGGCTTGATAGTCGAACCGGGCTGACGGGTAGTCTGTGTTGCGTGATTTGTCGCTTCTATTTCGTGATCCCGACCGCCGACAAAGGCTAAAATTTTCCCTGTCTTGTTGTCCAGCAGCGTTGCTCCGACTTGAACGGGCAATTTCTCGGTTTTCTTCTCGCCGCTTTGTTTGTTAGTTGCTGTCACAGCAGTCGTGAAACCATATTGTGAAAAGTTTTCTGAAACATCATTCATCGCATTGTACAATTGCAAGTCAACAGTCGAATGAATTCGGAAACCATCATTTCGCATGGAACGTTCTGCTAAAATACTATATTTCTCATTCAGTTTCTTATCTTCTTTTAACCGGTCTATATCAATTCCATCTTCTTCTGCAATTTTGTCAGCTAAAATAGCGATGGTACTGCGCTGTATTTCATCTGTTAAATATTCATCTCTGCTCTTAGGTGCAGGTGCAGCAGTTCTGAAATCTTTTGTGATATCGTAGGCGATGGCTTCATTATATTCTTTCTCCGTAATATATTCCGTTTCTTTCATACGGAATAATACAGTTTTCATCCGATTCACACCGGGTTTCAAACCTTTTTCGTCTTTCAAGCCATTTGAGCCATTATAGAATGGCGTATAAGCAAACGGAGCTTGTGGAATCCCTGCGATATAAGCAGCCTGAGGCAGATTCAATTCTTTTGCAGTTTTATTGAAAATGCCTTCTGCAGCGGCTTCGATTCCTGCGACGTTACCGCCGTTTGAATTTCGGCCGTATGGAATGATATTTAAATAGGCTTCCAGAATCTCTTCTTTCGTCATAAAGTGCTCTAAACGCATTGCAAGCAAGAGTTCTTTTGCTTTACGTTCGTATGAGATTTCGTTCGTTAGAATCTGATTTTTAATAAGTTGCTGTGTAAGGGTAGATCCGCCAGTTTGATTGTCTGAGTTGGTGACGTCCTGGAAAAGTCCGCGGAACACCGCTTTAGGAACAATCCCGTTATGTGTATTAAAGTACTCATCTTCCGTCGCGTACACGGCGTTGATGACGTAAGGAGAGACGTCCTCGAGTTTGACCTCTTTGCGGTCAATATCACCTCGTACTTTCCTTAAATACTTTCCATTTGTATAGATTTCGGATGTTTCTTCATAACTTAAAATTTCATTGCGCATTTCTTGTTTGGAACGAAGAGGTTCCTTTTCAACAAGTGAGGCAAAGTAACCTGCCCCTACGGAAGCGCCGAAAACCGTTAACGTCAAACCGATAACGAAGAAAAGCAAAAAGAGATTCCAGATGACGCCAGAGGCAATCCGGGTATTTTTTGCCCATTTGGTTTTCTTGATCGCTTCGAATTTATCTTCAAGTTCTTCAACACGTTTTTTGTCCTGTTTTGTCAATTCGTTCCCTCCTAAAAATCTTATTAATTATAGCATATTCTAACAGTAGTGAACTGAATTTGTTTGACAAATTTCTATTTTCGACTACAATATGATGTAGTTACTCTTCACAGTGAAGAAGCCGCAGTAGTGGCAGGCGATCCGTATAGAGAGGCAGCGGTAGGTGGAAGCTGCTCGGTATCCTGTTTACGAATTACAGCTTTGGAGTGTTGCGCGGATAGCGGCGTTATTGCTAATAAAGCGGAGATAATATCTCAAGCTGGGTGGTACCGCGCTTACATGTACAATTAGCGTCCCTGCATGATCTTTTTAGATTGTGCAGGGACTTTTTGTGTTTGTGAAGCAAAAATGGAGGAGGAAGTTAAATGACGATGAACTTATTAGATGATCTAAAATGGAGAGGGCTGCTTTACCAGCAAACGGATGAGGAAGGCATGGCTAAGCTGCTAGGCGAACAAAAAGTTTCGCTCTATTGCGGGGTCGATCCGACTGCGGATAGCATGCATATCGGACACATTGTTCCGCTTTTGACACTTCGTCGTTTCCAGCTGCACGGGCATCGTCCGATTTTACTTATTGGCGGAGCGACAGGGATGATTGGGGATCCATCATTCCGTGCGGATGAAAGACAACTTCAAACTGAAGCGCAAGTGGATGAAAACGTGAAATGCTTAACAGTTCAGCTGGAGCGTTTGTTCGACTTTGCGGATGAAAATGGAGCACGTCTTGTTAACAATAAAGACTGGATGGGCCCGATGAGTGCGATTGGATTTTTGCGCGACTACGGTAAATTATTGAATGTAAATTACATGTTAGGAAAAGAAAACGTGGCATCCCGTTTAGAAACAGGGATTTCATTTACAGAATTCACATACATGCTCATTCAAGGAATCGACTTCAAGCATTTGTATGATCACTTTGGCTGCCGTGTTCAAATCGGAGGATCGGATCAATGGGGCAACATCACGACAGGTCTTGAAATCATCCGGAAAACACATGAAGAAGAGACGAAAGCATTCGGAATTACGATTCCGCTCGTGACGAAATCTGATGGTACAAAGTTTGGTAAAACAGC
>JARIBI010000016.1 GCA_029257435.1 Sporosarcina sp.
CTTTTATGCTCTCTAACTGCGGAACCAAAATGCACTTCAGTGACACCTGTCGCTTCGACGAACTCTGAAAGTCCTTCAGGCGACATTCCGTTGCCAGCCAGTATGGTGACAGATGTGTTCTTGGTCTTATCCACTAATGTCCGGATTTGTTCTTTTGATTGTGGAGCGGGTGCTTGTCCGCCTGACGTTAAAATGCGCTGGATTTGAGGAAAATCACCAATCATATCGATGGCTTCGGGCTGATCTTCGATTTCATCAAATGCCCTGTGGAACGTTACGTTCAAATCTCCTGAGACATCCAAAAGGCGCTTTAAATTGACGGTATCGACTTGATTCTTCTCGTCCAAAACTCCGATTACAATTCCTGCAGCTTTTGTCTGGCGGATGTGATGAATGTCTGCAAGCATTACTTGCATATCTGCTTCATCGTAGTTAAATGTTCGGCTGTGAGGACGGACGATAACATGTACAGGGATAGAGACACCTTCAACAACAGACTCAATCAATCCCAAACTCGGCGTCAATCCGCCTTCTGTTAACGCAGAACATAATTCCAGCCGGTCTGCCCCGGCTTGTTCAGCTGCAATGGCATCTTGCAGGCTTGTTGCGATAATTTCGAGTTTCATACTTGAACTCCTCCTGACGAAGTCAAAAAGTTACTTCTTAAAAGTAAAGGTGTGAATTACTTGTAAGCTTAACAGTATACGCCCTAACCCGGGATGTTCAAAGTATAAGCAAATTAGATTGTTCTGCTTTAAGAAGCAGAATCTGCAGGCGGGATCTTTTTATATTCTTGATAGATTTCAAATAGACTTATTACAAGCACTATCCATAATGCAGGACTGGATGCGGAAAGAAATCATAAGTCATTTATGCAGTGATGGACAGCAGAATCAGCCACATTAAAATCCAGTCTTTATGTTTCAAGACTTCCCCCTTTAAGTATTTTCGGATAACGACAGCACTGGTTTTCACTTCTGGATTCCGTTACTTACATTCCATAGAATAGCGACCCGTGAGGTTATTATGAATCTCTAATTTCACTGCCCCCTTATTCTTATAACATTGTGAAGTAAACGTATTTATCTCTTTTGTATTGAAATAATTCATTGAAATAATTAATACGGTTATAGTTAGCAAGAGTACGGATAATAGAATTATAACGTTTGTATTTCTGATTGCACTCATCATTCAACCTCCTAACTTCAATTTAATTTCGAATTCTCTAATACCGAATGAGATTACCGGACACACCAACCTCTTCCTGCTATATTTGCGAATTCGTCAAACATAGCAGCTACTCTAGATTAATTAATAAAGTATGCTCATCATGTAGTAAACCGCCAAAACCTCGCTAATCGTAAGATCATTGGTGTTAAGAGTAATCTTTAAATGAGCGGGCAGTAATTTTTCAACAGATACGAACACGCTAATCGTTGTGCTGTCATTTGCATAGACATTGCAAGTACGATTAAAAGAATCCCTCTTAAACAAATAGTTATTAGCATTCTTATGGTAGCCCATACGCGGATTCGTAGTAATCTTAGTTCTATCTTCCAGCAGATACACTTCTTCTTTCCCGTCGCCTGTTAAATGGACATCCCATTTCAGTTTAAATAGCGTAGATTCAAAAGACTGCTGCATGATCTTTTATGAGGACCCATCTGTTTCGCCAAGGACAGTCAGAGTCCCCTGTACGGAAAACGGCACATAATTCAGTACCTTATCAAGTGTTCTTGTATAGCTCCGTTGAATATATCCAATGCGGGCAGACGCAGAATCCTGGATTTCAATCATTTTCTCCGAATCCTTATTAAAGGGTAAGACTGCGAAATAATCAACAGGGCCATATTCTAAATTATTAACCATGATTGCTAGAGCTCCATGAATAATAAACAAATTTGAACTTTTGATCCCGCATTTCAAAATCCTCTTCATCAGTTGCTGTCTTTACAAAT
>JARIBI010000080.1 GCA_029257435.1 Sporosarcina sp.
CTTTCTTCGGAGCAAACGTGCCATCTGGATACCCCGAGATAATGGACTTGGATACAAGATATTGAATTTCATCATGAAACCGGTTCGATTTTGGAACGTCCGGGAAACTGATAGCGGCCGCGGCAGGCTGTGCTACTAGCAAAATTGATACTAATAGAATTGTAATTATTGGAACTAAACGTTTCATGAGCTCACTCCCTCTATAATGAATAAGTCTAGTATACCAAAACCCTACTTTTAATATGGAAAAAGCGCCAGCTCTAGGCTGACGCTTTCTTTAGGCAACTATCGGATTGTTTTCAACTCGTTCACTGTTTTGCCATTAGGATTAACGACTTTTACATGTCCAATTCCTTTTACGTAATAAATCTTCTGTCCATATTGTGTTGTTATCTCTACAGCATTTGTAAACTTTTTATATGAAGTCGACACTGTTTTGTTAACTGCTGTCACTTGACGACCATTTCTAGTTGAATAGGAAGTATCCCATCTCTTTCCTTGGGTAAGAGGGTATTGTAATTCCTCATAATAATCAGAGTAAGGTGCCCCTGATATTAGCCGTTTACTTGTTTCTCCTTGAATTTCATAATAAATCTCGCCAGTTTTCATGTTCTTATGTTCCCATGCGAAACCTTTATAAGTGGCTACTCCAGCAGGGGCTTTCATTCCTTGTTTATACGTGACTTCGACGTCTCCATCTTCTGTACTGTAGACGTATTGCTTAAGCAAATTGTACGAATATCCATCTGGGTAGACAGCACGCTGTCTGTAGATTGGGCTTAAGCTTCTGGCTAGAAAAGCTGAAAATTGTTCGCGTGTAACCTTTTCAAGCGGACGGAAAGTTTCGTCTGCATATCCAGTTGCAATATGCTCACTTGTAATGTGAGAAATAGAAGTTTCTGCTTTCATTTTAAGACCAACATCTTTATAGATCTGGCCGCTTCCAAACTCCAATCCAAAAGCTCGATCCAAAATAATCGCCATATCTCCGCGAGTAATCAATTCGTTGGGACGGAATGTGCCATCTGGATGTCCATTTATAATGCCTTTGTCAGCAGATGCTGCAATATAGCCGCTAGCTCCATAATTTTTCGTCACGTCTTTGAATTTAGTAGTGCGTTTTGTTCCGTCCACCCCAAGCATACGTCCGATCATGATAGCAGCTTCACCGCGCGTTACATTCTTTTTCGGCATGAAACTCCCATTTGAGTAGCCGCTAATAATCTCTTTACCTGTTAAATAGTTAACTTCATCGTGAAATCTATTGGATTTTGGTACATCCGGGAAACTCGCTGCAGCTGCAGCCGGCTGGACTGCTAAGACAAGTGATAAGGTTCCTGCTGCTAAAAACGTTGTAAGTCTTTTCATACCTATTCCTCCCTATATTGAACAGATGCATAATTTTTTTATTGAATCGACTTCAATTCTGTAATTGTCTTTCCGGATTTTGCGATTACTTTCACTTCACCGATTCCTTTTACAAAGTAATGTTTCATTCCATCATTATCTGTCACTTCGACTGCATTCGTAAACGTTTTATAAGGTGTTTTTACTGACTTGCTAACCCCTGTGATTGTCTTCCGTTCCTGCATATCTAACTCAGGCTGCCATTTCGAGTTTACTTTTACAGGGTATGCGAGTTCCAAAATTCCACTCGATAACGGATAGGCCAACATTAATCCTTCATCTGATTCGTTCTGAGTCAGGTAGGTGACTTTTCCTGTGCCTGTATTTTTAAACTCCCAAAGGAAACCAGTAAATGGGGTATCAGCAAGTTTAGTAGACACCTTTTTATAAGTCACTTCTAAATTCCCATCGGATTGACCGTATACATATTTTTTAGTTAGGTCGTATGCGTAACCATCTTTCATTTGAGTGCGCTGTTTAAATTTCGGACTGAGTCCTCGAGCGACAAATGCGGCGAATTGTTCGCGCGTCACAAGTCCATTCGGGCGGAAGGTATTATCAGGATAACCTGTTGTAATGTAATTCCCAGCCATATGATTGATGGCTTCAGCTGCTTTCATGTTATATCCAACATCCTTGAAATCCTTTTTGCTTCCTAGTTGAAGGTCAAATCCGCGTGAAAGAATGATTGCCATATCCCCGCGGGAAATCGGTTTGTTTGGTTGAAATGTCCCATTTGGATATCCGCCAATTATCCCTTTTTCCGTTGCTGCAGCGATATACCCGCTTGCACCATGACTTTTTGGCACATCTTTGAACTTCGTATTGCGCTTGGTTCCGTCTAGCTTTAACGTACGTCCAATCATAATAGCTGCTTCCCCGCGTGTTACATTACGTTTTGGCTGGAAGCTGCCATTTGAGTAGCCGCTGATGATTTGTTGATCCACTAAGAAATTAATCTCATCGTGGAAACGATTGGACTTTGGTACATCCGGGAAACTTGCTGCTGCAGCTGCTGGTTGAGCTGCAAGAACGAGCGTAAGTGCCAGAGCAGTAAAAAGTGTAAAAATGCGTTTCATTTTATCTCTCCTCATAGTATTATTTGGTAAATTTAGTATACCATTTCATTTCCATTCATTCTATTATTTTCAGGGAATTGCTAAGATCTATCTACTATTTTGCTAGGTTTCTATTACCTTTGACACACTAAAGCACCATCCATTCCGCGTCCGGATTGGATGGCGCCTTGTCAGTCTATGCATCAAAACTCTGCAATGATTACTAGATTCTGATCAGGAATCCAGAAAGTAATTTTACTGGATGGACCATTTGCGTATAAATGCTCCAAACAACAATGTGAGAACACCAATTAATAACATGCTGAATCCATCAAGTAAACCGCCTGTTTGCGGCAGTTTAGACATCATGAAATTAAAAGAGTCTCCACCCTCATTAAATCCGAACCCAAATTGAGCAATTGTAGGAGTCTCAGACATTCCCATTTGTCACCTGTATCGTTTGAAGAAACTTCGAAACAGTTTCTGCTGTTTTAATAACAACAGGTGTCACGACAGGCACTTTCGGAAGCGGTTTCGTCACTTTTACAGTTTCGTTAGTAACAGTTTGCAAGGTTTTGGTCGTCTGCTCCACAACCGGAACTGTCTTTTCTACAGTTTCCCCGACAAAATCCGTCATGTTTTCAACGAGCGTTTTCACTGGTTTCTTCTGCTTTGGATCAACAACTGTGTTGACGGTTTCAGTCGTTAACTCCACTTTACGTTCGACAATATCCCCTGTGAATTTAACCGTATCATCTACAAGCTCCCCTGTAGATTTCACTGTTTTATCCACAGTGTTTTTCACTTGATTTAATCCCCCTCCAACAAGACCTCTCTTGGGTTTGCCTTCAGGCAGATCCTGCGGAGTTTCATTTGCATAGCCAACACTTGGCATTACAATCAGAAAAAGACTAGTACATAAGACTACTATGAAGTTCCGCACGTATTCGCCTCCCTCGTACCCAGCCGTATTTCTGATAAATCTCTCATTTCCATTACATTTTCATGAACATGTGTCTCTATGCTGTTAACTACAATAAAAATAATTTTGTATTACTCGGACTTTTCGTCATACTTCATTTCAACAGTCAAATTAACTATCAAAAACAGAATTTGAAACGCAATTAAATAGTCCATAAAAACTAAACCTATGATACTATATAATTAACAATTATTTCATATATCAGGAGGGATAATTTATGTTTTGTCAGCATTGTGGAACGCAAAATGATGAAGGTTCGAAGTTCTGTTCAAATTGCGGGAAGCCAATCAAATCAAAAAAAACAAACAGTTGGATGTTACCAGTTGCTCTTAGTTCCATGATTATCTTGCTCGGCTCAATCGCTGGAATTGGTTATGTTGTAGATTGGAATTATGGAAAGCTGTTCCATCTGTCAGATGATGCCTCACCTGCACCTATTAAAGAAGTAATTGTCGAAAAAGAGAAACCATTGAAGCCCCTCTCTTCGCAACAAATTAAGACAAAGACTGTGAAACCTGATAAAGAAAAGACAGAGGTCAT
>JARIBI010000149.1 GCA_029257435.1 Sporosarcina sp.
GATGTTATTCACTTGGAAATCACGTTTCGTAAGTTCCTCAGCTGCTTTTTTATTGCTGGTTTGGATTTTAAGTGAAATCCGGATAAATTGACGTCCGCTTAAATTGGTTGTGATTTCAGGAACGTCAACAGAGGATTCGAGAATTTCATCAATGGACGGTTCTTTATCTTTTGCTTCGCCTTTGTTCAGCTGCAGCATAAGGATCAGTCCCACAACACCAACGAGCGTGATACAAACCAAAATAATTAAAGAGACGGTTAATACTTTATTCTTCATCTTCTTCACCTCGCAAATGTGGGTTCGACAACAGTTGAACAGATTGATAGAAGGTTAGGATTCGTTCGTTCACCGTATCGATTGGATCGAGAACGACATATTTCGTCCCCGTCGTCAACGTGATGGTTGTATCGGGAAACGATTCTACTTTTTCTATGTAGAGTGCATTCAACTGGAATGCAGCTCCGTTTAAGCGTGTCAATTGAATCATATGTAAAGGGCCAGGCACAAGAGCCGGCCCGACCCTCCTTTAACGAGCAGATTATGTGGTGCGGTAAGGTTAAGCTACAGTCGTTGTTTTTAGCTTCAGACGGACGCGTTCCGAGGGGCTCGATTTCAGCCTCCTCGTCGCTTCGCGCCTGCGGGGTCTTCAATCTTCGCTGATCCCTCCGGAGTCGCCGTCTTTCACTCCAAACAACTAGCATAGTTAAAATTACTTGACTATAATATTAGCGCTTCAAGTTAACGAGTTCTTGAAGAATTTCATCGGATGTTGTGATGATCCGTGTGTTGGCTTGGAAACCACGCTGAGCGACAATCATTTCTGTGAATTCTTCAGATAGGTCGACGTTGGACATTTCTAGAGAGCCAGATTTTACTGTACCGCGACCTTCATCCAATGGCTTCCCTGTATTTGCAGTCCCAGAGTTAGCAGATTGCTGATACAGATTACCTCCAACCTTTTCTAAACCTCCTGGATTATTAAACGTAGCAATATTTAATCTACCAGCTACTTGAAGTTTACCATCTTGAACGTAATTCACTGTACCATCTTGTCCAATCGACATATTAGTAGCGTCCTTTGGTATTTTAATAGAACCATAATTTGTAGCATTATCAGCTTTCAACACTGTTGTTTTTACAACTGGTATTCCAGCTGAAGTTTCTTCGTTCTGTAATCCTTGTACAAATCTCCCGTCGCCATCAACCAAAGTTCCTTCATTATCCATGTAAAAGTTGCCGGCTCTTGTATATTGGACATCAGTTTTATTAGCACCACTTTGTACAATAAAGAATCCGTCGCCTTCAATAGCAAGGTCTAGAGTATTACCTGTAAATTGTGTAGAACCAGCTGTATGAAGTGTATCAATTGCAGCAAGCTGAGATCCTAATCCAACTTGCTTAGGGTTTACACCCCCTCGAGTTGTACCGACCGGTGCACTAGCTCCAGCAACTGTTTGAGAATATAAATCTTTAAATATAGTACGTCCTTTTTTAAATCCATAAGTATTCACGTTAGATATATTGTTACCAATAACGTCAAGTTTCGTTTGGAAGTTTTTAAGTCCTGAAATTCCTGCATACATTGAGCGTAACATAATGTGTTTTCCCCTCTCGGATTGTAAAGTGCATCTGCCTCTGTCGGTCGGCAATGCGGCGGCATCCTCATTCCACGAGGTCCTGCCAATAAAATGTTTGTTAACTTAAAATAATCGTTCCATCGATGTTTGTGAAAAGCTGATCTTTAGCTTCTGTACGATCCATCGCTGTAATGACTGTGGAGTTTTTAGCGCTGACGATGAGTGCAGCTTGGTCCATCAGTATAAGTGAATCGCGAATCCCTTTCGCTTTTGCCTCGTTTACTTTGTCCGTGACATGAGCCCATTCGGCTTCAGAAATCGTGATATTCCGTTCCGTCAGACGTTCGGTCGCATGCTTGCTGACTTTCAGCGGCTGCGGTGCAAGCGCGTGGTTCAGCTGCTCGACAAATGACTGTTTCGGTACAGACTGTTTCAGTTGTCCGGGTCGTAGATGCGGCTGCGATTGGAGACGTTGAATGTTGAGCTGTTCCATACAATCGCTCCGTCCTATTTAGTTATTTTCTGATTGAAGTGAATTTGTTCCCTTCAATCTTTTCACCATTTCCAAGAATATACAAAAGCTTTCCATCTTTGTTCGAAACTGATTCGACAATTCCTGTTTTTTCAGTTTCACCATCGAGATAACTCACTGTTTTGCCGATTAACATACTGGCTTCTACTAGGCTATTAGAATTCACTCCGCCTGAGAGCACTTCAGAAATATTTCCTGGTGATAATTCTTGGCCGTCTTCCATTGTGAATACTACAGAACCATTTACATATTTCACAGATGCAATTTTACCAGTGCCTTCCGTTATCACAGGTTTTCCATCTTCATCAGGTTTTTCAGCTACTTGATGCCATTTAATTTCTTTGCCAACAAATGAATTGTATTGAATCAATTGGCTCTGGTTTTGTGATTCTGCAAACTTTTCAAAAGCTTTCGTAAGATTCATCGTCTGCTCTAGTGCAGAGAACTGAGCCATCTGTGCTATGAACTCATTATCTTTCATAGGATTCGCGGGGTCTTGGTTTTGCAACTGCGCGATCAGCAGTTTCATGAAATCATCTTTCCCTAACGTTCCTTGACCTGTTTTTCGTTCGTCTCTTTGCTTATTCACAAGATACATTGAATCTGTTATCGCTTTTTGTCCATCTACCATTCGGTTACACCTCCACATCTAGCAAATATTCTTGGAATGATTGCTGTTCATCATGTTCGTGCTCCTGAGTTTCCTGCTGATCGTCATTTCCTTTAAACTGTTGATGATTAAAGTTCTGACTGCGATCATTTCTCGCAGGATCTTGAACAGCTTGTGTTACGTCAATTCGATCCACTTGAATGTTTTGCTGATTAAACGACTGTCTCAACTGATGCAGCTGGCTATCTAACATCTCTTTACCAAGAGCTGTTGAAGCAAGTATTCTTGCTGTCATAACCCCATTAATCTGAATAAGCTCAATTCGGATTTGACCCAGTTGTTCAGGATTCAGCTTGACTAACAAACGATTTGTGCCTCCCTGTTGACCAAAGTTCGTCTGTTTAAATAGCCCTTGTAACTTTGCAAGCAATGCTTCAGATTGGCTGTTTGGTCTTGTTTCAGGAGTCTCTAAAGAAAAAACGTTCCTAGATACTATCGGTTGAACACTCGAATTTTGAAGAATCTGCGACTGATTTTGCTCGCTTGTCCCCTCATTTGATGCCTGTTTTTGACTATTGTTTGTCACATTTAATATAGCACTCATAAATTCTGAATTAGCATGTATACGAGTACTGTTATCATTCAATTTCCGAACGCCTTCACTATCTATAATTCGGATCAAGGTACTACTTAACTGCGTCAAACTAGCTTGCTGCCAGCCAAGTAAATCTTTTGTCGGCAGTGTTGTTTCAATAGTCTTCAACAGCGCTAAAACGTTTGCTGCTTGCTGTTGGGTTTGTTGATCCTTACTATTCAGCATTTCATTTAATACCTTAGAAAGTTTTGGCGCGTGCTCGTCTACAACACTTAAAAGCATCCATAGATCGTTGGAATACATAACCTCCGCCAGTTCTTCTTTTGAAACGCCGGCTTCTTCTAACATTGTGCTGATGGTTTCCATTAGGTCTGCAGGATCCATCTCTAAAGCCGTTGCCCATTCCTCAAGTTGACTTGCTTGTCCCAGCTTGCCCAGACTGGTTAAGATGTCTTCTTGCGGGATTTGCGTTAACTCTTCTAAAGAAGCCGCAAGTTCTTCAACAGTAGCAACAGAAAAAATATCACTGATTTTATCCGTTAACGAGCCTAGTTGATCATCTGCACCAGCAGTTTTTGCTATTTCTGCATTTTTCGTCATTCCTGCAAGCACTGACCCGAATACTCCCCCTGAAGTTCCCGATGCTTGGACTGCATCTCCGGATATAGCTGCTGGGGCAATCTTAGCTAATGGAACTGAACCTATATTCATTTTTTCACCTCCTAAGTCAAAATCTATTACTTTATGATTATATCATCATTTTGCTAAAAGAGCAGTATATTTAGCTGCATCTTCTGGTGACATTTTTTCAAGAACAGATGCCAGTGTATCAGCTTTCATTTGCGATAAAAGCTGCAGTGCCTGAGCATCTTCCATCTTTGTAATAACAGGAGCTGCAGATTTTGCAGACATCTGTTCAAAGGTGGACACCAGCTGTCCTAATTCTTTTTTTGAGTCATTATTTGTTCTTTGCAATACTAAAATTTCTGCTTGAAGCTTTTCTTGAGCTAATGTCAGCTCTTCATTTTTTGCATTGGATTTCTTCAAGTCTTCTTGAATATCCATGAGCTGCTGTTCTTTTTGTTTCAATTCTTCTTTCATGACAACAACACGTTCTTCTAGGACTTTTTTATCTTTTTTTGTCGAAGAACTTTCTTTCTTCTGTTCAAGCACTGGAACTGAGGCAGTCCATTCTTTTGCTTTTTCAATAACATTAACATCAGCAACTTTTGCAATAATAAGCAGGACGGCAATCGCAAAAACAAGCGGAATCACAAACCATGCAAGTAACATCTGAAAGTAACTTCCTGCCTTGCGCTCTTCTTTATAGGAGTCTGGCGTCTTATTCTTTTTACGTTTCACCGGCTTACCACCCATTTTCATTTTTGCGGAATTTCAGAGTAGAAAGTTCATCCAATCGTTCTGCTTCTTTATGTTCCATTTCTACTTGAA